>JBARAJ010000092.1:0-80620 GCA_049791915.1 Candidatus Udaeobacter sp. | reverse complement strand
GAGGAAGCGGTGCTGGAATATCCGCAGTCAGGCGAGCGAACCCGCGGTCGACGCAACATACAGAACCAACGCGCTAGTCAGCCGAGCAAAAAGCGGTTTGCTGTCCGACGAATCATTGGCGGCGGTGTTCTTTGGATCACCGAATTCGTCCTGACATATGACAGCAAGCCGTCCTACACCGTGAGCATCATGGAGTTCAGGGACGACAAGGTTGCGCGGGAAACACAGTACTTTGCGGATCCATTCGTGGCTCCCGCGTGGCGCACTCAATGGGTCGAACGGATGGGCACATAATCTCGAGGCGCGAGAATTCGCTAACGACACCGCCATTTGCGGTTTGCAGCATATTGTCGAGAACAGAGATTAACGCCAGAGACCCGCTTAGTCCCGATTAACGCGGTTACCGGAGAAGTCGAACTGTATGATACGGGGTATCGCTACAGCACATCCTCCGATGGAGGGACAAGCGGTGGATTGGAAACGTCATAAACGATATAACAAAACATCGCCGTGATCTTGAGCGCGAATGAACCTCCTTGGCACAAAGCGCCCGTCTTCGCCGAGCTCTTCGACGGACAACGCGCTAAACTCCCTTGAACTGGAATTTGTTGATTCTTAAAGAGCGAATTTTCGATTCGAGAGTTGAAGCCGGTATGCCGAGCTTCGCCGCGGCGCCGCTCGCTCCAGCGATCTTTCCGTTACTTTGCGCAAGCGCAGCTTCGATACGTTGCCGCTCATTTGATTTCCGATCGGTCGCTGCCGTGAACGATTCCGGTTCGTTCGCTACCCAACTCTTGTCGATCGAAAATTCCGTCGTCTCCCCGATGATGAGCGAGCGTTCGATGACGTTTTGCAGTTCGCGGACATTTCCAGGCCATGAATACTCTTGCAGCACTTCGAGGGCCTTCTTTTGAATATGCTTAATCTTCTTTCCCGCTCTCTTTGCATAGCGATCGACAAAATAATTTACGAGCAGCGGAACATCTTCTTTCCGTTCTCGGAGAGGCGGCAGTTTGATTGGAAAAACGTTGAGCCGGTAATAAAGATCACTGCGAAAGGCGCCGTTCGCGATAGCTACCTGGAGATCACGATTCGTCGCCGAGATGATGCGGACATCAGAGCGCAGAACTTCCGTGCCGCCCACGCGTTCAAACTCGCGTTCCTGCAGAACGCGCAGCAATGCGATTTGCGTCTCCAACGGCAGATCTCCTACCTCATCGAGGAAAATCGTGCCGGCTTCGGCCAATTCGAAACGACCTAGCCGCCTTTGAAGTGCCCCAGTAAACGCTCCTTTTTCGTGGCCAAACAACTCCGACATGATGAGCGAAGAAGGAACCGCTGCGCAATTCACACTGATGAACGGGCGCTCCGAGCGCTTTGACCGTTTGTGAATGGCGCGGGCGATCAGCTCCTTCCCTGTGCCCGTTTCGCCCATGATTAAAACCGTTGAGTCTGTCGGGGCAACCTTGGCTGCGCGCTCTAGTACCATTTGCAAGGCCGACGAAGTCCCGATCACTTCTTCAAACATCGATGTCTTACCGAGCTCTTCACGCAGCACGATGTTTTCTCTCTGAAGTTCGTCTCGAAGCGCTTTGATTTCCTCGAATGCCTTCTTCCTGGCAGTGATGTCCATTACGGTTCCGACGTACTCGAGCTCGCCTGCCTCGTTCGTCAGTGGGCGCGCAATTACATGGACATGTTTGACCTGACCATCCGGCATTAACAGACGATGCTCGAGTTCTAAATTCGTACCGGATTTAGCCTTCTCCATCATTCGTTGGACGAACGAGAGGTCTTCCGGGTGAATGCGCTTCAATGCCAAATTCAGCGTTGGCTTGACCATCGGCTCATAACCCATGATCCGAAACTCCTCGTCCGACCAAACCAGCTCCCCGGTTGATACATTCCAGCTGAAGCTGCCGGTGTGACTAAGCGCCTCCGCTTGCTCGCGAAGCGCCTCGCGGCGACGGAGTTCCTGTGTCGCGACTTCCTGCTCGGTAACGTCCAGCGCGCTGCCGACGTACCTTTTCAGCTTTTGGTTTTCGATAACGGGAGCACCGACGCAGCGAATGTACCGAACCTCACCATCGAGACGCACGATGCGCTTGGTGGCATCGAACGGCGAAGCGTCCGCCAGGAGTCGCTTGATCAGGTTCGCCATAAACTCGCGATCCTCCGGGTGGATGCAATTCAGGTATTCCTGAATAGTCGGAGCTGTGTTAGTTGGCTCGAGGCCGTAAATCCGAAATAATTCAGGAGACCAGTAGTCGAACCCGCCAGCATCGAAAGCCCAGCTTCCCACATGGGCAAGGCGCTGCCCTTCGGCGAGATAAAATTCGCTTCTTTGCAGCTCCTGGGTACTTCGGCGGAATCGTTCTTCGACGCACTTGCGGTCCTCGATGTCGATACTCGATCCAAACCACTTCACTATGTTCCCCTGTTCATCACGAAGCGGCAGCTTCCGGTGCAAAAGCGCACGATATGATCCGTCAGCGCGCCGGACACGCGCTTCTATTTCGAACGGTTCACCGCTGGCCAAAGCGGCGTGCCATTTTTGAACTATTCCAGCAACATCTTCCGGATGAATCGATTCGGTCCAGCGCCACCCACAAACGTCTTCGAGTGACTTACCAAGAAAATCCAACCATCCCCGATTAAAGTAATCCAGGTATCCATCGGGCCGGGCAGTGTGAATAAACGCCGGAGTCGTATCAACGGCGCGGCGAAGCTCGTTTTCAGTCGCAGTTGATTGATTGTTCTGAAGCGACTCACTCGCTTTCATGCGGGTTTGCTAATTATTGCTTGGGCCTCTCAGAAGCTACACCAACCGCTAGGTGGCTTCCATTTCATTTGCGCGTGGCGTGCAAGGTCGAAGGAAATCCCGGGCAAGTGCCATCGCGATGGCCGCGAACAATTGCATGGCTCGTTAACGCAGCGCCATTAGCTTGCTGTCTATTTGTTCCTTTTTGCCCTATTCCAGAGACTCGAATATAATCGATCCGGTTCTGACTCACGGGGATTCACCAAATAAAGGAGGCCTATGCCATTTGAAAAATTTGAGGACGTTGAAGCTATCGATAACGAGCGTCGGGAAGCCATCGCCAAATCGATTCGAATCATCAGTGTTGAAGAACTCAAGAAACTTGGTGAAGAGATTTTCGATTCGCCCGATCGACCGTGGCGGGAAACGTTCCTTTCAGTGGTCACCGAAAATCCGGGTGGCACGTTTTACCACGCATCAGCAGGCGCGGGCGTGATTATTCTTTACTCCCGCGATAACGACAAAGGCTTGTGGTATTTGCCGGGAAGCGGCCTAGGGCCATTGCCGGAGGGAGGTCGGCAGATGATGAAAGAGGCAATCGAGACGAGCCATTGAATCCTGCGTCAGCAACAAACCGTGTGACAATCGATGCTCACAGCCGCGCGGGGCCGCGAAACCTCTATCGCAACCGATATTGAGTCCGTCGAGTCACTCTAAGGACGGGCTCTGCGGTCGACACAATCCGTGGCGACCGTAGCGGAGCTTCGCTCGCCTACCGTCAGCACTCGTTACAAATCGGTCAAAATGGTATGAACCAACCAAGACCCATCCACCACTGGCGACGTCAACACTGCAACCGGTGCGGGTGCACTCCACAACAACACGATTGGCAGCCGCAACACAGCAGCGGTGTTGGCGTTGCCTGACAATGACACCGCGTCAATGGGTTTAACGCTTTTCTGGCCTTCTCACCAGAGAGCCAGCCTGGCCAGTCAGGATCGACCTATTGCCTGCCCATGTCGTGGGGTACCAGTACCTCGACCTGCTCCTCCGAGGAGTTACCGCCGCTGTCCGTGCAGGTGATAGTAATAGTATAGATGCGACCGCTGCCATTGCCTTCCCTCTCGGCTCGAAGCATCACATCATGATCATCCACGACAATCCAGTCCGGAGATGTATGACCACTTCCGTGTCCAAGGACTGATTCATTGCTGCTCACACTGAGCGTGCAGGAGCCAAATGGCAAGGGACAGTTATCGGTGACGTCGTAGCTGACAGTCACATTCACCATCCTGTGATTTGGTGGCCACAGAACCGATGGATCCGCTGCCGCTCCAGTGATGGTAGGAGGTGGGTTAGAAGCCGTCGCAGTCGCTGTGCTCGAGTCGTTATTTGGATCAGGGTCCGGTGTAGAAGAGCTCACGGTCGCCGTATTGCTTATTACTGTGCCGTCGGCCACTGAACAGTTCACATTGGCTACAAAGGTTATGGTTGCGGATGCACCCGACGGAAGGAGTGCGAATGTGACTGTGCGGTTGTTACCTGAGCCACCACAGACTCCACCTCCTGTTGAAGAACAGGAGACAAAGGTTGTCTCAGGAGGCAGGTTATCTGTCACGGTGACCGATGTTGCTGGATCCGGCCCATTGTTGGTTACAGTAACCGTGTAGGTCAGGTCATCCCCCGTCGTCACAGGATCTGGCGAAGCAGTCTTGGTGATTGACAGATCGGCGGTTGGCGCGACGCAGACGTTGAAGAAGATTGGGTCGTGATTGGCGAAAGGCCGACCGAATGGCACGCCGTTTCCAGTGAAAGAGCCGAAGAAGCAGTTGCTCACCGCTTTCATCTGCATGTAGTCCCCAAGCACCCGTTGCCTGCTGTCGCCGTTATCCGTGGCAGAGGACAGAAAAGTCAACAACACCTGATCGGTGAAAGTAACGCCGTGATCGCTGCTCTGCGCCAAGTGTGCCGAGAAGCTTGGAATTCCACCCGACAAACCGTCGAAGGTATAATAGAAAACGCCCACTGTTCCATTGCTGAGTACAGCCACAGACGGGATGGCGGCTTCTACTTGACCTGTCACGAAGTTTTCCGGTCCTACAGTCACGCCGCCGCCTCCGTTGTCCTGGATCCGGCGGATGGCGAGGCGATCGTTGCCGGTGCCGCCATCACGATTGCCGTAAACGTAGTAGACATCCCCGTTGTTTGGATCAACAGTCGCGTGGTCGACACCGCCAAGGAGAGCGTTGACCGTGCCGAACTTGGGAGTTGGCTGCGTACTATCGGCATTGGCCACGATGATCCCACCCGCCATACCGTTCAGGGTCCATGTGGCGCCACCGTCAGTGGATCGGTTAAGCATGAAGTCGATGTTCTTCGGGTCGCCTCCGCAGTTGCCTACGCACCTCTGAAAAAGACTATAGACAAAGCCGTTGCGTGGATCGACGGCCAGCCGGTGACCAGGGTTGACGCCGCCTGTGGATGTTCCCGATTGGTTATCTACTGTGAAGTTGGGTGGGTCGACGCCGTAAGAAACCGCAACCCGCATATCGGGCCCACCACTGAAGTCGTCGTAGGCGGCGTTCACGTTGTCTTGCGTTGCAGTCGTTGGGTCCCGGTTTACCAGCAGCCAGGGTTGGTCGGTGTTTCCGAAGCTCGATGGGACAAGGTTATTGGTCATTTGCGTGACACCAGCAGTGACGAGCCAGTTCCATGCTGCGGAACTTGCCGGGTTCGTGCTCGTTCCGCTAAAGACGTCAAAGCCGCCATTCCCACTGATAAGGAAGGTGCCAGACATTTGATCGTTCCGTCCATAATCGAGGGCCTGATCACAGGGACAGCCACCTGCGGCTATCCCGGGCGGGGCAGGGACTGTAAATTGCTTGGTCCAAATACTCCCGCCGTCGGTGGAATGCCACACGGGCGCATTTGCCCCCCAGCTTCCGGAAAAGGCCGTCATAACGATCTCGCCCGGGCTCTCGGGATTCACTGCTATCGACGTTTCGCCATCGTTAAAGGTATCGGTGTTCGTCAGATTGGGATCAGTGTTACTCACGACAGCGTCAACAATAAAACCGCCCGGAATCGGCAAAAATGCTTTTATGGCGCGTGGGCCCATTTCTTCAGGAACGGTTGACCGAACGTAGGGTGTGGTGTCCGGTGGTGCGTCTCGGGTTGACTCTTTTGCCTGCTGCTGTGCCTTGTTCTGAGTTTGGGCTGTCGCTGTTGTCACTAAAGGTGAACTTCCCTTTAGTAACAATACCAAACCTGCAATCAATACAGCTAAGCCTGCCTGCGTTAGTCTTTTCATGGCTTCGATCCTCGGTTATTTGGTCGCGAGACTAGCGCGTTGCACGTTTGATGGTCTATCGGGGATTTTCCCTGATATTTTTAGCGCCTAATCCCCGATAGGCTGCCGGGATGTCTCCGGAGCTACTAACGATGATTCACCTCAAACCACTCTCGAGCGCCACGGCGGAGCGCGTTAGCGTCGCGGTAGCCCAACTTGACCTTGATGTGCTCGTGATAGGTTTCAACGGTTCTAGGACTAATCCCGAGTTCTTGCGCAATCCGGCTGGTTCCTAGACCGGCACCACTCAATGCAAAGACATGCAACTCGCGATCGCTCAGGTTCGGTATCTTAGGGTGGGTTGCCGGGCGGTCAACGACCTCGTGAAGGGCGCGCAATGCGATCCGCGGGCTAACGTAAAGTTCACCTGCGAGGATAGTATCAATGGCCCGGATCAACTCTTCCCGCGTACTTGTCTTCATCCAGTACCCTGAGGCGCCCGCGCGCAGTGCGCGTTCTGCATAAATCTCCTCAGGCTGTCTCGATACAGCGAGAATCCGCGTCCAGGGGAAACGGGCAGCAAGTTCTTTGAGGAGAAAAATGCCGTCGTAATGGCCAAAAAATGGTTCGATGACAAGCAGATTGGGCCGGTAGTTTTCCATTAGCTCACTCGTAGTCCCTTTGTCAGTTGCGACGCCGCACAGGGTGTAGCCCAGGTCCCGGTCGATAATCACAGCGATTCCTTCTCTGGCGACCGTGCTGTCGTCAGCAATAACTACAGAAGTCTGTTCCGGGGAGCGCGCGGTGGAGCAGGCCCTCACAAGTTCTTGAGGGTGGCCAAAAGTTGTTCAGATGACAAGCAAAATTCGTTACACGCGGCTCCAACCACTCTTGAAGAATCCGTAGCCAATTCCCGCGCAGAATTTTTTCGATGTCAGCGTCGCTGAATCCGCGTTCGATCAATCTTCGGGTGAGGTTGCGCGCTTGCGAATGGTTCGTTAGGTCAGAAATAAAGTGCGGCGTGGTAAATTTTGCCGCGAGCTCTTTTTGTCTGGATTCCGGCCACTGGCGGTAGATGAACTCGAACAAATCAAAATCCGATCCCGACGCTGTCGACGCCCTCCATCGTGATGAGAAAGGCAATCGAGACAGGCCGTTGAATCCTGCGTCAGCAACACACCGTGCGACGATCGTCGCGCGAATCGCGAATTAAACATTAGTTATCCCAAGCGTTGTTGAATCTAGAGCGGTGGTTTGATCGCGACTACGGAAGGCGATGGCTCGCCGAGAAAATGGTCAATCACATCCGCCACCGTTGTGAAGCGGTCTATGCCGCCCAATTTGCTGTCGACGCCCTCCTGGCGGAACCGGTCGCGCACGGAGGAGCGCGGCTCGACCGCTTGAAACCGGATGCCTACGGCGCCGAGTTCATCCGCCATGCTGGCAAGGGTGTGCGTACTCTGCATGTCCACGAGCGGTGCAGCTGAGAGATCGAGTACTACCAGTTTTGGTAATGTCGCCTCGAGACGAACGCGACTTAGGATCGCCTCGCATACGTTGTCGACGTTAAAGTAAATGAGGACCGATTCAGGCCGGAAAATCATTACGTTCGGAATCAGTTCGTTGTCTTCATGCCGGTCGCGGTCCGAGAAACGGCGTGTGCCGGGAATTCGTCCGAGAAAAGCAACGTGGGGGCGCGATGAAACGCGGACCAATTGCACAAGTGAAATTAAGGCTCCGAGCATGACGCCGCGCAGTAAACCAAAGGTGAGCACGCCGGCGAAAGCTGCCATGGCCACCACAAACTCGGAACGATCGTTAAGCCAAAGTTCCTTTAACGTTGAAAGATTTAGCAAACCCGCGATCGCCACCAAAACCACGGCGGCGAGCACCGGTTGAGGCAGCGCGCTCAATAGACGGGAGAAAAAAAGCACGACAACCAGGATAAAAACCGCAGCGAGGGCGGTGGAGAGCGGTGTTTTCGCACCGCCTTCTTCATTGACGAGCGACTGCGATGTGCCGCCGCTCACAGGCAAGCCACCACCGAGTCCAGCGAACAGGTTCGACGCGGCGAGTGCTAGATTCTCCTGATTGGCATCGAATCGTCCGCCGTGCTTGGCGGCGAAGATTCGTCCGATCGCGGCCGTTTCGACCACTCCGAGAAGAAAGCAAGCCAGGGCTAGTGGAAGCAATTGGTTCAGGTCACGCCAGTAAAGAGAAGGAAGTTTCAGCGGAGGTATTCCCTGCGGCACGACGCCAATGAGTTTCACGCCGCGCGTCTCCAACGAAAGCACCGATGCAGCAATTATGCCTCCGATTACAACGAAGAGCGCGACTGGTTTGTGTTTGAGAACAATTTTGCCGAGGATAAGCAGAGCGAGCGCAACTCCTCCGACTAACAATGAGGTTGTGTTCGTCTCGTTGAGGTGTTTGAAGAAGAAGCCTGTGTTTCCCCAAAAGCTTCCATGACCGCCATGAAATCCGAAAAGCTTCGGTAGTTGCGTGCTGGCAAGGAAGAGCGCAACGCCACATTTGAATCCGGTCATGACACTTTCCGAGATGAAATGCACCAGGACTCCCGCTCTCGCGAGCCATGCAACGAAGGCGATGAGCGAGACCAACAACGCCGTGCCGGCCGCGAGGACGCCGAAACGCGCAGAGTTGCCGCCGGTAATCTCGCCAAGCGACGAGCCGATCACGAGCGAGATTGCAGAAGTAACGGAAACGACGGTGTAACGCGAACCGCAAAAGATCCAAAAGATGAGTCCTCCGAATAAACAGGCATAAAGACCCACTTCCGGTGGCAAATTTGCGAGCGATGCATCGCCTAACGCTGCAGGGAGCAGATACGCGGCGAGCGTAACGCCGGCGAGAAGATCCAAGCGAAACCAACCACGATGATAACTGCGCAACCATTCGGTGGCGGGAAAGGCTTTTTCCCACCAGATCTTATCGTTAGGCGTCATGAGCTTTCATCGAAGTGGCGCTTCGCTCAAAATGGTCGAGCGTAATTCTATCGTGTTCAGTTTGACGTAGCCAGCTTTGATCTGGTCAAATGTCATCAATTTGTAACACGGTATCGTTTCCAAAGTCTGGTACAGAAATGTCGATGAACGCGACCGCGCAACGCGACGAGCAAGTTTCTTCGCTTCCACTTGATCTCAATCCACCGGTGCGAGGCGAATCAATCGACCTGCGCGCTCTTGTCAGCCATCGCACCGCGACACCTGCTAGCGCGTCAGTCGAGAGCGTCGCTGAGATTTTCAAAAGCGGAACTGTAAATTTCGCGGCAGTGCTTGAGGGCCAGCGCCTCCTCGGGATGTGTTCGCGGCAAGAAACTGCAGCGTTACTTGGCGGTCGTTACGGTTTTTCGCTGTGGGCGCGCAAGCCGATCCGTAACCATCTTTGCAAACAGGAAACGCGTATCAAAGTCGCGACGCCAGTCGGCGATGTCTTGCGCACCGTGTTTGCGCGTCCCGACGCAAATTTCTACGATGACGTCTTATTGGTCGATGAAAACGACGGATTCCTTGGATTCATCGGTACCGAAACGCTTTTCAAAGTACAAAACGCGCTTTTGCTAACCAACATTCGCGAACTCGAAGAGCGCGACCGCGAGATTCGCCAGAAAAACGAGCAGATGGAAACCGATCTCCGAATGGCGACGGAATTGCAGCAGGCTCTCATGCCGAGCACGTATCCGACTTTTCCGGCAGAAGCCGCCGCGGGGGACACGAGGCTCCGCTTTTGTCACCGTTATTTGCCGGCGACCCAAATGGGCGGGGATTTCTTTCATATCGCACGGCTTAGCGACGATACGGCCGCCATTTGTATTTGCGATGTTATGGGCCACGGCGTCCGCGCAGCGCTGATCACCGCGATGATGCGTGCCATGATCGAAACTCACGCAACAGAAGCGCCCGATCCTGGGCGCCTTCTCACGCGATTGAACAGCGAGTTCACGGCAATTGTGAAACAGACCGGCACGCTTGTCTTCGTAACGGTGCTCTACTGCGTCATGAATGTAAGAGAGGGCATCGCCCGTTTCGCTCGCGCCGGTCACCCACCACCGTTGCAGGTCCGGCGAAGTTCGGGTGAAGTTCAGACGATCATCATGGGAGCGGATTCCGCTGGACCTGCGATAGGGATCATTCCGAACGCCCAGTTTAAGACTACCGAAGCGAAACTTGCGCCGGGCGATTGCCTTCTCTTCTACACCGACGGTATCATCGAAGTCGAGGCCCGCGATGGCAGCCAGTTTGGCGTCGAGGGTTTGCAACAAAGCGTCCGCGCCCATCTTGATGAGCCGACTGAGTCTCTGCTTGATGCTGTTGTCAGTGATGTTTACACGTTCGGCGATTCGACAGTCCTGACCGATGACGCTTGTCTGGTTGCAGCTGAGTTATAGCGAAGCGCAAATACGATCCAGAAACCTGTCGAAACGGTTTTCTCGACGATGAATTCTTCAGATGCCTCGATGTTATCGTCGTCCTCCAACATCCTCGAACGGGTTGTAGACCTGAATCGCGTAGTAGGTGACGACACCATCGGATCGACGTTCGATATTCTGTGGTCGGCCAAAGATTGCTTCCACGTCGCGTGAAGTGGTGCGGTCGCGAACTAGAGAACCGAGTCGCGAAGTGTAAAAGTCATTCGACGTCGCTTGAACGATGTAAGCCGGCGGCGCGGACAAGACACCAGCGTGATTGAAGCGGAAGGCGAGCGCGTCCGCTCCGTATCCGTGGCGCAAAGGATCGGCGGTATCGCTCGTAGGAGCGGCTTCAACGCCGAGTTGATAGCTTAACCGCGAGTCCGGACGAACGATGTAATAGCCCGAGCGCGGTCCAAGCGAGACATAGTGTGAATCGTCCTCCCAGGAAGCCGCGGGAGCGAAGGTGGCAATCGTCAGTAAAGCGAGAGCCGTGAACCAGCGAGTTAATGTCCTTAAGTTAACAACAGGAAACTGCTTCGGTATGCCACGCACTGCTTTGATAATCCGATTCATTGTACGAATCACCTGTTGCCTCGCGAGCCACGGCCTTGGGAGCCACTGGCATGAGCGCTGCGCCCGTGAAAACCGCCGCCGTGAAAGCCACTGCCGCGAAAGCCACTGCCATGAAACCCGCCGCTGCGAAAACCACCATATCCATAGCCGTAAGGATAATAGCCATACGGATAATAGCTGTAGGGATAGTAGCCGTAGGGATAATATCCGTAGTATGAATAGGGATTGTAAAAGAACGGGTCTCCAAAGCCGTTAAAGAAAAACCGATTATTGAAGTTGCCGTGGTGAAACCGATCTCCGTGAAATCCACTGCCGCGAAACCCGCCGCCGCGAAAGCCACCTCCGTTGAAGCCGCCACCGCGAAAGCCAGCTCCGTGAAACCCGCCGCCACGAAAGCCACCGCCGCCAAAGCCGCCGCCATGAAAGCCACCACCGCCGCCGTGACCGCCGCCACCGCCACCTCCACCGTGACCAGCCGCCCATGTCATGGGACTTAGCGCCACGGATGTGATGCCAACTAGTAAAGTAATTAACCGTCTTATTTTCATGTCTTCACGTTCGCTCGCGCCTTGCTTGGCAGCCATTGCGCGTTCGCAGGATTTTGCGGTGTTACTTAAGAGTCGATGCGGACTCCCTCTTTCGAAGTGAAGGTTTCGAGCACGCAACTATTCGCCATCGCGGTCAGCTTCGGCTCGGTGAACTCGGTGATCAACCTGCCGCGCGCAATATCGCACGCCAGCATTCCAGTATCGCTGAAGCAAACGTTTGGATTACCAGCAGACCTTGTCCGCATATCCGTTGGAATAGAAGAGGTGGACGATTTGATCGAAGACTAGGAGCGCGCGTTTGCGATTGCCTTCCGGCAGCAGGTTGTGCACGTCATTCGGTAGGATACCGCAAGATGCCCCTGCGTTCCGTTAAGTTGCAGGCTTGCTTTGGCTGCGATTTCTTGCTCGAATTCTGGCGTGCCTGCTGATGATCAGGTGACGTCACTGACCGGGGTTGATCGTGCAGCGGCCGGACAAAACGGCGCCGTCGCATTTACTACCACGCACTGGAGCGTGGTGCTGGCTGTGCGAGGCGAATCACCGGAGGCACGCGAAGCGCTCGAAAAACTTTGCCGCACCTATTGGCGCCCGCTCTATGCATTCGTGCGACGGCAGGGTTACGGCCACGAGGAAGCCGAGGACCTCACCCAAGGTTTCTTTGCAGTTCTACTGGAGCGCCGGGATTTCGACACTCTCCGCGCGGAGAAGGGACGCTTGCGTTCTTACCTGCTGGTGTCGCTAAAGCATTTTTTGGCCGACGAGTGGGACCGTGCGATGGCAGTCAAGCGAGGCAAAGGACAGCGACTCATTCCATTGGAGGACCTTTGTAATCCCAAATTCGATTTTGAACCATCGGATCCATCGACCGCCGAGCGGATTTACGAACGTCGCTGGGCTTTGACACTCTTGGACACTGTTTTCGGACAACTAGCGGACGAGTATCGCAAGGCGAACAAAGCCGCGTTGTTTGATTGGTTGAAACAATTGCTACCGGACGAGCCGGGTGCACCATCGCAAGCAGAGATCGCTCTCAATATGGGCATGACCGAGAATGCGATCAACCAGGCGTTCTACCGATTTCGCCACCGTTATCAAACCTTACTACGGGAAGAGATCGCCCATACAGTAGCTATGCCAAAGGATGTCGAGGACGAGTTACGGCACTTAATCTCGGTATTACGAGCGTAAGGTTTGAAAGAATTTTCCGCAGTACATCAGAGGAAGGCGCAGAAGTAGATCCCAGGCAAATGGCGCGCGTGCTGAGAGTTTGCAAAAAGTGCGAGACGGCGATTTTGGTCGACGAACCGGAAGGACTCTGCGCCGCATGCGTGCTGGAGACGAGCCTTGGAATGCTCCAGGACGACATTAATGGAGCAGGTGACCCGGAGATGCCGGAAGAATTGGGCGACTACCAGTTGATGGAAGAAATTGGTCGCGGCGGCCAAGGCCTGGTCTATCGGGCGCGTCAGAAAAGCCTTAACCGCATAGTGGCACTAAAAGTTATCAGCCTCGGACGCTGGGCCACCAAAGCGCACATCAAACGGTTTCACCTTGAGGCGGAGGCAGCAGCGAGTTTGGACCATCCGTGTATCGTCCCGATTCATGAGATCGGGGAAAGTGACGGCTCGTGCTACTTCAGCATGCAGCTCGTAGAAGGCCGGCGACTTGATGAAGTAATCAAGAGTGAGCCAACGCCGAATCGACGTGCGGCCGAACTCATTCTCAAACTGGCGCGCACTGTTCATTATGCGCACAAGCGAGGGATCCTGCATCGAGATATTAAGCCGGGGAACATCTTGATAGACGCTGACGGCGAACCGCATCTTACCGATTTTGGCCTGGCAAGGCTCATTGAGAGAGAAAGTACCATCACGGGTACAATGGTGGAAGCGCTTGGTACACCGAGTTACATGCCGCCCGAACAGGCTGCTGGCGACGCTGCCCATCTCACAAGTGCTACAGATGTTTACGGACTCGGTGCGGTTTTCTATCACGTGCTCACCGGACACCCGCCTTTCGCTGGTGGAACAACTTACGAAACGGTGCGTTTGGTTTTGGAGAGTGAGCCGCGGCAACCCTGGCTCTGGAATCCGAAAGTAGATCGCGACCTTTCCACGATCTGTTTGAAGTGTCTCGATAAAGATCCGCAGCGCCGCTATTCCTCAGCGCTCGCGCTAGCCGAAGACCTTGAACGCTGGCTAAAACACGAGCCGATTCAAGCGCGACGCACTGGCGTGTTGACGCGCGGAAAAAAGTGGATGCGACGGAAACCAGCTATTGCGGCGCTGATTGCGTCGTTGGTCGCTTTAGCAGTGACTGTTGGCTGGAATGTTTGGAAAAGCGACCTGCCCCGTCGCCCGCCAACGACTGGAATCGCCGTGCTACCGTTCGAAAACCTGAGCAGCGACAAAGAGAATGCCTACTTCACCGACGGCGTGCAGGATGAGATTCTTACGGACCTGGCAAAGATTGCGGACGTGAAGGTCATCAGCCGCGCGAGCGTGATGCAGTACAAAACCGGCGTCGCCCGCAACCTGCGCAAGATCGGTGAGGAGTTAGGCGTCGCCCATGTGGTGGAAGGCAGCGTACAACGCGCGGCCAACAAAGTGCGGGTGAATGCGCAGTTGATCGACGTGCGCACCGACGCGCATCTGTGGGCCCAGACCTACGATCGCGATCTGGCCGATGTCTTTGCCATCCAAAGCGAGATCGCGAAGGAAATTGCCGATCAGTTGCAGGCCAAGCTCTCGCCTAACGAGAAGAAAGCCATCGAGCAGGCGCCCACCACTGACCTGGCGGCTTTCGACCTTTATAGCCGGGCGAAGTCACTTCTCCTGACGGCAGGTTTCAGCGTGACGACCGAGCCAGACGTGCGGAAGGCAATTGAACTTCTGAATGAAGCGGTCAAGCGCGATCCCTCATTTTTCGACGCTTACTGCCAGCTCGCCTGGGCGCACGGATACCTTTATGGAGTAGTGGGGTCTGATCACACTCCCGCCCGACTGGCGCTGGCTGAAGCTGCAGTGCAAGCCGCGACACGGCTGCGACCGGATGCTGCGGAAACGCATTTGGCGCGCGCACAATATCTCTACTACGGGCTGCGCGACTATGCCGGCGCCCTGGCCGAATTGGAGATTGCGCGGCGAGTGTTACCCAATGATCCGCGTCTCTTCGAACTCACCGGTTACATTCTGCGGCGGCGCGGCCAGCAGGAGGAAGGTCTGCAGAACCTGCAGCGCGCGGTGGAGCTGGATCCGCGCAACTTTTTTACTCTGCTACAGATCGCGCTCAGTTACCAAATCCTGGGGCTCTATGCCGAGGCGATCGCTGCGCTGGATCGGGCGTTAACGATCGTGCCCGACAACGTCGAAACGCGGACCACTCGTGGATCATTTTATCTCTACTGGAAAGGGGACACCCGGCCGCTGCGCCAGACGATTGATGCAATCCTCGCGCAAGGGGCGGGGGCCATCGCCAGCGCCGCGGACCTCTGGTTCTTGTGCGCTCTGGCCGAACGCGATCCGGCTGCGGCCGAACGAGCGCTCGTCGCGGTGGGCGACAATCCATGCTGGAACGAAGGGGTGATTAATCTGAGCCGCAGCTTTGGTGAAGGTCTGCTGGCGCGCATGACCAAAGACGAGGCAAGAGCGCGCACTGCGTTTGAAGCGGCTCGCGCCCAGCAGGAGAAGATCGTGCAGGCGCAGCCGGACTACGGACCGGCGCTCTGCGTCCTCGGCTTAATCGACGCTGCTCTTGGGCGGAAAGACCTGGCCTTGGACGAAGGCCGTCGAGCGATCGCGCTCACGCCGCTGGAAAAAGATGTCCTCAACGGCAGTCGCGTCCTTCAATATTTCGCAATTACCGCAGCGTGGGCGGGCGACAAGGAGCTTGCGTTGCAGCAACTGGAAGCTGGACTCCGTGCTCCCGTCGCAGCGTTCATGCTGAGCTATGGTGCCCTAAAACTGCACCCCTTGTGGGACCCGCTCCGCGGCGATCCGCGCTTCGAGAAAATCGTCGCCTCCCTCGCACCGAAAGGGAATTAACCACGGATCGCACGGATAACACAGATCAGAAGGGACTGGTAGGGCGCGGTGATCCGGGTATTCAATTGTAGGGCGTCTGTGTCAGACGCCACCCCAGAATCGATCCGTTACATCCGAATAATCTGCGGTTCAGGCTGTAAAGAAATCCAGACAATCTCGGAAAGAATCTCGGTTTCCTCCGAGAAATCCTGCGGTCAAGGAATTCTCTTTGTAAGAAATTCTTAAATTTTCCGCAGTACATTGATAGGCGGCCTCAAAACGATTTTATCCAACGACAAATCAAACAAGGCACAAAACCGCAGTCCTAAACGGACATCTATGCAAAAAAACACCACTACAAACGGCGCTCCACACCCAGGCCACAAATACTCCTCTGTGAAAAAACAAATAAATCCCACCATTAAAACGCACCTTATTCGGAGCGCCTTTTACGTAATTCTACTGCTCGCTGTGTGCATGATTCCATTCGCGCTGGCGCAGCGAAACACGGTCAACGCCGGCAGATGGCTGGCTAATTGCCAGGGCGGTCCCTGCAGTTTGGGCCCATGGAACATTGTCGCCAATTATCCGCTTGTCTCCCAATCGGTGTCTGTATGCAGTGACGGCACCTTGGCCTATGCGGTGGGCGGCTTTAATCCGAACAGTGGCGTAACCAACGCCTTTAACCAGTATGATCCGGTTAATAACACATGGACTCCGTTGCCGCCCATTCCGACCGCCGACATGGATGTCCCGTCGGTTTACGCCCCGAATACGAACCGCATTTATGTATTCGGCGGATACAACATTTTCGTTGTCTTTGACATCGTCCAGATCTACGACGTGGCCAGCAACACCTGGCTCAGCAATGGCACTTCTATGCCTGCTGGCAGGTATTTCGCGGCCGCCGTGTATTATCCTGGTGACGGCAGGATCTATGTCTTCGGCGGGTTCGATGGCGTCACCTTCAGCGAGCAAACCAACGCCTGGGCGTACGACCCGGTCACCAATACGTGGGATACATCCCTCGCGCCGATTCCCGTGGGGATTGGCGGCGCTGGATTCAGCATTGTAGGCGATTTCGCTTATCTGCAGGGCCACTGGAACGGCGGTCTCGGATCGACCGACAATTACCAGTACGACATTCTCAACAATAGCTGGACGACCAAGGCGCCTGTGCCTGTTAACATCTATCGGCCGGACTCGGCAGCCATTGGCACAAACACCTACCTGGTCGGTGGTGGCGACCCGAAGGCTGGCAAGATGGCGTCGGCACAGTCGCCGACTACTTCCTTTAATACCACGTACATCTACGACACCGTAACCGATAGTTGGAGCGCCGGGCCGAATACGAATGTGGCGCACTCCTTTACAGGAGGAACGGCACTCGGAAACAGCCTTATTGTTGTAACCGGAAAAATTGATAGCAGCACCGATACCAACATTGTGGAGAAGTCGGATTGCGGTGGAGGAGGGACACCAACACCTACGCCGACTGCAACCCCAACACCGACACCTACGCCAACACCTACAGCGACTCCGAGACCTACTCCGACACCGAGACCTCGCCCAACTCCGGCACCGCGCCCGTAGCATCGCCTATACATATTGGGAATTGATCGCTGACAATCTGAGCGTAGCCGGGTGGAGTTGGGGCTGTGTCGCAGCCCTTCCTGGCGGATCATTTGCCGTCTGGCAATCAAGGGGATTCTGGCGGGACCTGTGAGGCGGGGCACTTGGTCTCACTACGCCTTTCGTGGCGTGATCTCACTTTTCCAATTTACCTATGAGGAATCTCTCTGTGGAGGATTTAATGCTTCGGGGCACCTCCAGTTACAGCGCAATTGCTCCGAGGAGTGATCCAGCCAACAGCTCCGCTGTTAGGAAGGACAAAGAAGGACCTATTCCCTTTCGACAGACACTCGTGTTTAATAAACGCCAGAAAATCGGCTTGGGCTGGTCTTTCCGAATCAAGGGGATGGTGGCGCACGTTTGTCCGACATCGCTTCCATTCTCCGTGCCCTAGCCCCGCCCACGAATTTGACGAATGAACGGCCATTTGAAAAGCACACCGGTGACTGCCGGCATTAGGATCTCCTCCTCGTTCAAACGTGCAATTTCACTGTAATCGTTTGTTGTTTGCAGCGGCAAAGCGCAAAGATTCCTGCCGTGACGCCAACCGTGGTCATCGCGGCAGGATAATGCTCCGTTGGAGCACGTGAGGTCGCCATTAGTAGCAACCGAGAAGGCTAGCACGCATGCATCTCAGCCCGGGTTGCTTGGTGTGACGATTCTCTTGGTGCTGCCGTTCTTCTCGAGGTAGGCCCTGTAAGAGTTCTTCCAAAACGCGGTAAATGCGTAGGTCTCGCCGGGTTCTGCGGTAACGCGTCGTTGAGTCGGCGGTGTACGCCGATAGATCTGTGGAGTCGTGCTTACCGACAAGACATGCTGCCCAGGGGGCAACAGCGCATCGTAACTCTGACCAAGCCCCAAATCCGCAACGTGGACACCGTCGACGAACAAATTGAGGTACTCGAAAGTACCAAAATTGGCTGCCCTCGAAACGACCAAACGAGCGTCATCCTCGGAACGGGCCGAGGCAGGGTTCGATTTGGCCACTCGCGCGTGAATGGGCGTGCTTGCAGCAAAGGTGCACGCAATTGCAACCATGATTAGTTTACCTGAAACGTGATTTATTATTTTCATAACTCACCTTTCAGCCGGTACCCTATGGCGGCCAGTCCGCACTCGTGGGATTTTCTTCTGCCGCGACTGAGAGAAGTGGGCTTGCCACCTTTGAGGGAGAGTCGGCGGGTAAAACGTCGGGGCACAGCTAAATCACGGGCGGCAGATCCGTAGGCATGCTTTTTCAGGAGACTCGTCTGTAAACTTGTTTGTACGTGATAGGTTGAGACAGCCGGGGGCTCGTTTCTGTCACTTGCATCGTCAGCGTCCGCCCATCAGGGCTTAGAGTGTAATCATTAACTCTGCGCCCGTTTGCTGACGTGAATGTCTGCGCCAAACGCCGGCCTGCCAACTGCATGCTAGCGTTCACCTTTCCTCCGTCAGGGCCGACCCAGGCGACAGGGGGCCCCTTCGCCGGTGTCTGTAACGGCGGCTGGTTATCCACGGTGACGCTGATTTCATTCGGAGAAGAAGTGATGGCTACCTTGCGGTAAGCGGGGTTCAGTTTCTCGAGGCGCCCTCGAGCGATATCTCGCGTCACGAAGTTCAGCTTCTCCACCGCGGTTTCGATCACCTCATTTATATTGTCGCTGTCGGTTTGGTCTAGGATGTAGGTTCCATCCAGGCCGGACTCCCGTGCTGCAGAAAGTGTGGTTGATCCGAGAAGGATCGCACTGCACAGCGGGACGAGGCAAAGTGTCGACACGAAATTAGTCATAGCCATTTTTCTCCTGGGCTGGTGACGAGCGATATTCTGCCGTGAGTTTCATTATTGGAGCATCAGAAGGTATTCGCTAAAGCCAATCCGCCGCTACGATGCGACCGTGGGATTTTGAAATGCCACTGGTGAGGTAATTCGTGCTCCCTCGTTTGCTTTCATTGGTAATCATATCTTGTATCTAACTGGTCGTGTTGCCGTTGTCGGGATTAAGTGCCCAACAGATGCCCCTCCTCTAGCCAAAGCCGGCAAGTCGTCGGCAGCTTAGTGCCACCGACGACAGCTTCCCCTCAGAACTCGCCTGCCTGCGCGACTTGAATTGCCGCGCTAGGGTCCAGCCGCGATCACTCCAAATAGGCCGTTTGCATAACTGTCCGGGCCCGCTGTAAAGAAGAGTTGGTTGTGGGCACCGTTCGGGCCGCCATCCTGGCCAAACTGCAGTGCCCAAATATTGTCGACCTCAATAACCTTGCCATTTGCGTCGCGAAGTGGGCCGAGAAATCGACCTGTCTCTGGATTGAACGCGTTGATCCGGCCTCTGGAAATGTTGTTGCTAATCAGAATGGCATTACTCATGGGACCAAAATCAGCTGGGGCCAGCGCAATGCCCCAGGGCGAATGGAGAGGACCGCGGGCGGCGAAGTGCTTCACCAAATTGCCCTCTGTATCAAAGACGTCCACGAAGCCACCCTGCGCTTTGTTCAGGGCGGTGAACGTCACCCAGATGTTGCCATTTATGGTCTGAATTCCGTAAGGGGTAAAACCTCTCGGGATAGCCGGGTCGTCAAAGGACTTCACCGGAGTAAATGTGCCATCGAACATGTCAATTCTGCGGTTCGGCCCACCATCGGCGGCATACAGGAATGTTTGGCCTTGTTGGTTAGTCGCGATAGCCAGGCCGGTGTAGACCGCACCTACGTTTGATCTATTAGCTGCGAGAGTGGCATGACTGTCGCCCGTCGCACCGCCAATCGCGGGATTCCAGCCGCAGACCGTTCCGTCTAATGTCGCGAAGATAAAAATCGATCGAGCCGACACGCCATTTTCCGTGATCGGAAAGTCGTTCGGGTTGGTACTGATATTTCCTACGATACCGGTTGGCGTGCCAAGGGTCCCTGCTGGGCTGCCTGGCGCCGGCGGTATGGTTACGAAGAGTTGAATTTGTTGACCAGCCCCATTGTAGAGGGTGGAGAATCCCGTTCCATTGTCGCTGACCCACCAGGGGCTGGTGGGGAGTGCAACGAGACCCCAGGCGTTGACCAGATGTGGGTCAGTATTAGCCGCTACTCCCGGCTGATTCGACACTAAATCGGTGCGTTGGTATTGTGCCGAGGCCGTGGTGATTGCAAAGGATCCTGCTATGAGGACCATAACAACAAATGCGAACAAACTCTTTTTCATAACTGCACCACCATCAGCCAAACGTAAGGGTTTTTTGATGTTGGGATTCGATTTCGAAGTAGTGAATAACGACGCTGTGGATTTGCTGATCGATTTCATTTGGGCACTAGCGACGCCGGTTGCGTCTGCTGCAATTGCCCATTGGTGAGATTTTGTGGTGCGACCTATGAGCTAACGCTCGCTCCCTCTTTTGAGATAGGAGATTACGTATGTTCCCCCGCCGTTTTTCTCGACATCTCCCTGAGCGCGGCGGCCATTTTAGTCACGCTTAGGTGTGCGTTGGCCACTCTGTGTCGCCGTGTTATCCAGATCGGTTCGTTAAACGAAAGCCACGTTTTGCCCGCGGCATCCAACCTGTCTAGCGCCTCCGACGCCAGATCGATCCCGGCGGTCTGCGACGCTTGCAGCAATGGCGTTCCGCCCCGCGCGCTGGTGCGGGTAACGCAGAGCCGTGGTCCCGACAGAGCAGGGGACGACGGTTATTCCTTTTCGACGGAGACTTCGGTGGCCTTGATGATCGCAAAGACGGTATCGCCCTCTTTGAGATTCATTCGCTCCACGGAACCAGTTGTGATGATTGATGTCACGGTTCCAGCTGCGGTTCGGATGACAACTTCTGACACAACTTTGTCTGAAGTGATTTTCTCAATTGTGCCGGTTAAGCGGTTTCGAATGCTTGTGCTCATGGTCATTGTGTCTCCTGTTTACGGTTGCTCGATGCTTTGGTCTGCCGCAGTACCACTTGTGATGAATCCTTGAGATCGGTAACGATTAGAAACCGTTGTGAAGCTGAGGAGTTTGAATCACTGCCGCCGAGCACCTTTAGCGGCCCAATCGCCTGCACGATTCCAGCGCCATCGGGATTTGTTTTGAGAACAGCAAGTGGCTCAAGTTTACCGAAGGGTGACTGATTGGATTCGGCCAGATAGACTTGGTATTGCGTTTGCGGAGCAAGTCCTTTCGCCGCGATCTGAATCAGATCGAGTAGGCCTAACGAGTTCACCGCCACGGAAGCGTCGGCTTTGGGCGAGGTGGCGCCACCCGCTTCCAAATGGAGACGCGCCGTATTCGCTGCGACGCCAAGCGGCGTCAGATTCTCCGTGCTGGAACCAGTCGGCACGGCATTTGGCACATAGACTAAAGCCTGGGTCGTTTGTCCGATCGGGATGTTAGCAATGACCCTGTTACTGCCAGTGTCGATCGCAACGCAACGTTCGCCGTTTTCCAATGCGACATACACTCGGGAACCATCGCCCGAAGGCCAGATTCCGTGCGGAAGCTCACCTACCGGAATGGTCGCAACCAATTCCGGCGTGGCGCCTCTGCGGAACGCCTTCACTTCGTTCGCCCCGCCAATTGTCACATACGCGAATTTGCCGTTGCGATTGTTTGCGAAATTTACGTGATTCGTAATCGGCCCAGTATCCAACACTGCCTTCTGCTCGAACGGCGGCTTCGCATTGAACACCTGCACCTTGCCAACATCCTTTAGCGTGATCCAAACCTCGTCATTTTCTGGAGTCACAGCGATATTGGGCGAAAACGGACTCACTTGCGGCAATCGTTTAACGATCTTATGCGACGCGACATCAATGACTGCGAGTTCCGGAGTAAAGCTGGAACATACAAAGGCATATTTGCCGTCTGGCCCGAACATGGTCATACCCGGTCCATTGGCCACTTCGATGCGGCTCGTCTCCTTCATCCGCATGGGATCGATCACTGACACATAGTTCTCGCCGCGCACGGTCACCCACAGTTCGCGTCCGTTCGGAGTGAAGAATGGTTCATGCGGTGATCTGCCGACGTACACGACGCCTTTAACTTTATTTGTCGCTGTATCGATCAGGGTTAAAGAATTTGATCCGACGGACACTACGGCAAGCGTCTTAGAATCGGGTGAGTATCCGAGTCCATGCACAAGAAGCTGCCCCTTGTAGAGCGGACTCAACGCTCCGGGCACCGGATCGCCGAGTCGGATTACACCCAGCAACTTGTTCTCCGCAGGATCGATCACTGAAACCGTGTTCGACGTTTGATCGGCCGTGTACACGCGGTCGTGACTGGAGATTGGAGTGTCTGACCGCGCCCAAGGTGCTTGTTGCGCTATCGCCGGTGTCGATAGGCAAAAAAGCAACAACCATTGGATTGTTCTCATCTCAATTGGCGTGCTGTTGTTTGAGCCACCGCTGCATCAATTCAATTTCTAATTGCTGATCGGTGATAATTTCCTGCGCGAGTCTGCGCATTTTAGGATCCTTGCCGTGTAAGAGTTGTATTTTCGCCATGTCGATCGCGGCCTGATGATGCGGAAGCATCAATCTAACAAAATCGACATCGCTATCGCCGGATCGTTTTACTGCTCCCATGGCCATGTGCATGTTGTCCATGCTGGCGACCAGCTCCGACCAGTCGTCGTCCGCGACTGCCTGATTACCTTTTACAGGAGTACCTGCTTGAACACCACTTAGGCCGAGTAGCCCAACACTCAGAATCAACTCCAAGATTACCGGGATGACGATGCCCGAAAAGATAGAACGCGTTAGACTTTGCGGCTTCATATTGGTTGTGCGGACAAGAATTCGTTAGGCTATGTGGTGTGGCACTTGCCCAGAAAATCGCGCATCGCGAGGGCAATTTCCTCAACGTGGGTTTCGAGCGCGAAGTGTCCAGTATCCAGGAACTGAACCTTCGCGTCAGGCAAGTCTTTCCGAAACGCCTCTGCTCCTGGCGGAATGAAAAAAGGATCGTTCTTGCCCCAGATCGCAAGCAGAGGCGGCTTCGATTGGCGAAAATACTCCTGAAATTTCGGATAAAGCTTCACATTCGATGCGTAATCCAGAAACAAATCGAGCTGAATCTCTTTGTTCCCCGGACGTGATAACAAAGCCCAATCCAATGTGTACGACTCAGGCGCGATGCTCTCTGGATTCTTTGCGCCCTGCGTGTACTGCCAGTGCGTTCCTTCCAGTGTCAGAATATTTGTGCGGATAACCTCCCGGTTTTCTGTTGTGGGCGCGGCCCAGTATTTTCTGATCGGGTCCCAGGCATCGCCAAGGCCCTCTTCGTACGCGTTCCCGTTTTGCGAAACGATCGCAGTAACTCGCTCCGGGCGTGCCATTGCCAGGCGAAAGCCTACCGGCGCACCGTAGTCGAATACATAAAGCGCGTAGCTCTTTAGTTGGAGAGCATCTGTGAAGGCGAGCACCGTAGAGGCGAGTGCATCGAATGAGTATTTGTAACGCCGTTGTTCAGGGACTTCAGTGAATCCGAATCCTGGCAGGTCCGGAGCGATGACTCGGTAGCGGTCCGCAAGGCGTGGAATTAACTCCCGATATTGAAACGAAGATGTTGGAAAGCCGTGCAACAGTAACACCACCGGAGCACTCACCGTGCCCGCTTCCCGGTAGAAAACAGTTACGCCGTCGGCATTGACGCGACGGATGGAGGTGTGAGGTATCAGTGCCTTTGCGTTCATGTGCTATTGTTTTCCTATTGAACACCCGCTGTTGCCGTGGAGATCGCGCGCAAAAGATCGGCTAGTTTATTCACGATTGGATCGGCGTTAGTTACCCCATGCCGATGTGCAATCCAGCCTGGTTCGTTATATGAAATCCACGTTTTGCCTGCCGCATCCTCCCAGACGAGGGCCTTCAACGGCAGATCGATTCCAATTGTCTGGACCGACTGCATGAGTGGTGTTCCGCCGCGCGCGTTACCAAAAATAATTAGTTCCGTTGGACGCAACGTCAGTCCTACTTCCGCCGCGCCCGCCGCGTGATCGATTCGGGCAAACACCTTCATTTCCCTGGCCAGGATCTCCGTTGCCAACTGGTCCATCGTTTCCTTTGGACCGAAGCGGCTTGGAACAGTCGTTATGCCTTCCACGATAGTGAACGAATCGGATGGAGGCATAAACGAGCCTTAGTTTAATTTCGCTGATCGGTCGAAAATGTAAGCACCTGTTTTGCGTTTGTTTTACCAGTCACAAGTCGTTCATAAGCTTGAATCGCGTTTTCGAACGGCACTGATTCAACAGCCGGTGGTTTAAGCGCACCTGCTTCGAAGCCCGAACACAATTTCTGCGCGATTGCCGCGACATCACGCGGCGTCAACTTCATCGTGTCGACGCCGACCAACCTTGAGAGGTTGTGATAGAAATCTATAAGATCAAAACAGACGCGCCGTTCGCCTGTGCTTGTGATTGCGATTTGGCGGCCACCGACTCGCAAACAACGCAGAGAGGGTTCAAACATCGCCCCGCCGACTGTGTCGAAGACTGCATCAGCACCTTTGTTGTCGGTTAGTGCAAAAACGCGGTCGCGCAAATCGTCAGTCGTGGTGTTAATCACGGCAGCAGCCCCGGCAACGGGATTGGAGGAGCGAGCGGCTGCGAGCACGCGTGCCTTTCGCCAGTTGGCAACTTGCGTAGCCGCATGGCCGACCGCACCGGTGGCCCCAATAATCAAAATTGTTTCTCCCGCATCAAGCTGCGCGGCATTGACGACCGCACACCACGCGGTAATAAACGGAACGCCGATGGCTGCCGCTTGTTCGAAGCTCAAGTTACGTGGTTTGGGAGAAACGGCTTCCTCGGGCACCACGACATACTCAGCCTGCGCGCCATCGCGCGTCGTGCCAAGACCCGGACCGCTGCCCCAGACCTCTTGGCCTTCATATTTCTTCCCTGTGACCACAATTCCCGCGAAATCACGGCCAGGAGTTCGCGGCAAAGTTGTCGCCGGGAAATTACCGGACACGTTTTTTACGTCGCTCGGATTTATTGCCGCCGCTTGGACCTTAACGAGCGCTTCTCCATCGTGCGGCTCGGGTCGCGGAACTTCTTCAATCGCGAGAACCGAAGGCGAACCAAATTTGCGAAATCGCAACGCCTTCATGTGCTCGTTGGTTGGTTTGCTGCCCTAGGATTTGATGAACGCCAGCAAGTCGGCGTTGATCACGTCGGCATGCGTCGTCGGCATACCATGCGGGTAGTCCTTGTACGTCTTCAGCGTGCCGTTCTTGAGAAGCTTGGCTGAGAGTGGACCGGCGGCCTGATAGGGCACGATCTGGTCGTCCTCGCTATGCATGACCAGAACCGGCACCGAGATCTTCTTCAGGTCTTCGGTGAAGTCAGTCTGCGAAAACGCGACGATGCCGTCATAACCCGCCTTGGCGCCTCCCATCATGCCCTGGCGCCACCAATTCCAAACGATAGGCTCGATCGTTTTCACGCCGGGACGATTGAAGCCGTAGAACGGGCCGGCTGGCAGATCGTAATAGAACTGGGCCCGGTTAGCGGCGAGCTGGGCTTGGAGATCGTCGAACACCGATTTGGGCAAGCCTAGCGGATTGGCCGATGTCTTCACCATCAGCGGCGGCACCGCGCTGATGATCGCCGCCTTCGCTACATTCTTATCGCCATGGCGGCCGAGATAACGCACCACCTCACCGCCGCCGGTCGAATGGCCGACGTGAATCGGGTCCTTCAGGTTGAGATGGTCAGTGACGGCCTTCAGATCGTCGGCATAGTGGTCGAGGTCATGGCCGTCGGCTACTTGCGTCGAACGGCCGTGGCCGCGCCGATCGTGGGCAATCACCCGATAGCCGTGTTTGAGGAAGAAAAGCATCTGCGTGTCCCAATCATCGGCCGATAGCGGCCATCCGTGGCTGAAGACGATGGGCTGTCCGCTGCCCCAATCTTTATAGTAGATGTGGATGTCAGCTCCGTTTTCTTCTCCGACAGTTACGTATGGCATCGTAATTTTCCTTTCCTGTTATTGGGGTCATTGTCGTCCGCATTTCATCCGGTTAATTTTACCGAACTCCTGACCTTGTCGATCATTAGTATCTCAGCCATCGCACGTTCACGGGATTTTTCACTCTAAAGAACGAGATGATATTCCTTCCCCTCCTACTCCGCCGTGGCGTGTGCGCCCTTTGCGGCGACGGAACGTTTCATGAAGAAAACGAGAGCAACGAGTGCGATGGCGACTACAGCAAAAATGAGAAAGACGTCGAAGTAAGAAAGAGCCGACGCTTGTTGTTCACGCAAATTCGCGAGACTTTGTAGCGCCATTTGTTTCGCGGCCACCGCGTCGCCGGTTTGCTGAAGAAACGCTGGCTGTGCCTGATCGAGGTAAGAACTCACTGCCGGATTGAGCGGATCGAGATTTTCGCCAAGTCGCAAAGTGTGGAATTGATCGCGGCGCTCCTGAATTGTCTGGGCAACGGAAGTTCCGACGCTGCCACCTTCGTTGCGCAAAAGCGCAAGCAACCCGACCGCAGCGCCGCGAAGTTGAGGTGGAATGTGCATGAACGCTGCAACGTTAAGCGGAGCAAAAATGGCGGAGAGGCCCATGATGAACACGACGCGCGGCCAGACGATTTGCCAGGGACTGATTTCCAGATTCAATCGCGACATCCAGTAACCCCCGACGCCGAGGATGAAAAGACCAGTCGCCATGAGATAGCGCGCATCGACGCCACGCCCTAACAAACGGCCCACGATTGCGAGGACGATGATTGCAAAAATTCCCGCAGGCGAGAGCACCAGCCCCGAGGTCGTGGCGTCGTAGCCAAAAAGCGATTGGAGCAACGCCGGAAGGCTTACGGTGTTGGCGTAGAGAGTGGCAAAAGCGCAAAAGATGATTACACAGCAAACGAGAAAGTTTCTGTCCTTGAGCGTCCGGAAATTGATGAGCGGATTATCGTAACGCATCTCGCGGACAATCAGACCGCCTAATCCAAGCACGAAGAGTAGCGCTAACGTTTGGACGCGAAGAAACGGATCGCCGAACCAATCCCATTCCTGGCCTTTGCTCAGCAAGACTTCCCACGAAGTCATCGTGATGGTGAGCAGGGTAAGACCAAGCGTGTCGAACGGCCGATTTTGTTTGCGAGCCTCGGCGCCTAGCGCTTTCAGATAAGGCGGATCGAACACAAGGGCGTGGCACATCGCGAGCGCGAGGAGTCCTACCGGCACGTTAATATAAAAAACCCAACGCCAGCCGTAGTTGTCTGTGATGTAGCCGCCCAGAGTCGGGCCGACGACTGGCGCGAGCAAAGCGGCGATTCCGAAGAGCGTCTGGGCGGCGCCTTGTTTTTCTTTTGGAAACGCATCAAGCAACACGCCCTGGCTCGAGGGCTGCAATCCGCCGCCGGCCAGACCTTGCAGAATGCGCGAGAAGATCAGCATGTTCAAACTCGTGGCCATTCCGCATAGGGCAGACGCGACGGTGAACACGAGAATCGACAGAAGAAAATAATTGCGCCGTCCTAGATGGATCGAGAGCCAACCGGAGATCGGCAAAATGATCGCGTTTGCTGCTAGATAACTGGTGATGACCCATTCGCCATCAGTAACCGCCGCAGAGAGTCCGCCGGCGATGTGACGCAACGCAACATTCGCGATCGTCGTGTCCAACACTTCCATGAACGTCGGGATAACAACGGCGAGAGCGATGATCCACGGATTGACGGCGCGCGGAATCGCCGCTGCCGGATAACTCGGAACGGCAACCGACGAGGTGCTCATTATTTAGCCGGCGTCGCGCTTGCAGCAGGAGACGATTGCGGGGTTATCTCCTGCAAAAATTTGCCCGCGTTTGCTCCAGTCGGTTTGCTCCACAAATCCACCGAAGGCGTGACAGAAAGACCAACGAACAACGGCAGTTTGTCGGGATCATAGTTCACCAAATCGATCCGCACTGGCAGACGCTGTACGACTTTCACGAAATTACCGGTCGCATTCTGAGGCGGCAGCAACGCCAGGGTTGAGCCCGTACCGAAAGTAAAACCAGAAATGCGTCCTTCGAACATTTGTTTGCCGCCGTACATGTCGGCTTCGATTGCGACGCGCTGACCAATACGCAGATTGCGAAGTTGCGTTTCCTTGAAATTCGCATCAATCCACGTGTCACGCAGCGAACGGATGGCCATCAAGCTTTGGCCGACCTGCACGTTGTTACCCGGATTCACGTTGCGCCGAGTCACCACGCCATCGATCTCGGTCACGATCGTGCAATAACGAAGGTTGAGTTTCGCATCATCGAGATCGCGCTCTGCCTGGATCAATTTCGCTTCGGCTTGCTTCAGGCCTGGCGCGGTCTTGATGATCTCGTCGTAGATCTTGTTGATGTCCCCACCGGGATCGCGACGGTAAAACTCCTCGACCAATTGTTTCGGAGTCATGTTCCAGGATGAAGCAGTGACGCCGAGCTGCGCTGCGCCTTGCCTAAGTTCGGCCAGGGCCTCCTGTACCGATGAAAAAGTCTGATCGAGATCGGCCGGAACATCGGTCAGGCTTGCGCTTTCGGCCGGTTGCGCAGGCAGACCGAGGGCGGCTCGAGCTTGATAAACGTTTTCCAGAGCCTGCTTTACCTGGGCATTTGCGACGTCAACTTCTTTGCGCCTTGTATCGAACTCCTCCACGCTTGCTACTTTGGTCGCGAGAAGCTTTTTAGAGCGTTCAAATTCGGCTTGAGCAAGGACCTGTGTAGCCTTGCTCTGCTCCCAGGTGGCGACCCGCGCCCGAATCAGCGCAACTTGATTGTCCACATCTTCAATTGCGTGCTGAAGTTTGAAGCGCAAACCACGGGTCTGGCCGATTTGGCTCCGTACGGTCGCTTGCGCGACGACCAGTTCCGCTTGCGCGGCGTCGACGGCTGCTTGTTTGATCGCCACTTGCACGCGAAATGGCTCCGGGTCGAGCTCAACCAGCACATCGCCTTTCTTTACGCGATTATTGTCATCGACTAACACTCGCAAAACCTGGCCTGGCACGCGCGGGGCCACGAACGTGACGTAGCTGTTCACATACGCGTCGTCAGTCGAGGCCGTGTGCCACGCGTGAAATGCTCGTGGAATGATTACGAAGACAAGCAGCAGGGCGCCTATGATGATAAGCACTAACCGCCATCTGAACTTCTTCGTGCCCAGAACTTTCGTCGTGGTCGCAGCCTGCGCAGCAACCGGATCCGGCTTTGCGGACTCTGGCTCGACATTCATTTTGTGATCCCATCAGCGACGTGTCTCAGAGAGTCGGCCAAGGTCCAGATAGCCGCTCCCAACAACACAACATCCTTGATCAGGAACTGCCCAGGAAACCCGGAGAGAGCGGGAAATCCATACCCTGCCTGCCATACTCCTGGCGTCGTAATTACAAAACTCAGCGTAGTTAAGAACATTCCAATTCCGGCTAGACTGCCGACAATCGAGAGCTTTGGCCAAACTGGTCCAGTCGCTATTAGTAACGCAGTGGCAATCTCAACTACGCCGAGGCCGCGCGAGAAATTTCGCACGTCCAGAATGTGATAAGCCCAGGCCAAGAGTGGACTATGAGAGGCGTGGTTGAAAACACCTTTGGATTCGTAGGCGGTGAACTTCAGGCACCCGATCCAGAAAACCACCAGGACTAAACCGTAGCGAAGGACGAACACACTTATTTTGTCGATGCTGCCGACTGCGGCCTTTCCTTTAACTCGCAACCCAGTCGGCATGTGGTTTATTCCTCCTTTAACGACCCAACGACAGGGTTTGCAGTCATGATGCTGCGACATTGGCGCGCACGCGGTGCAATCCAGTCGCGCCGTCGGGTACCGGATCGCGATATTCGCTGATCTGCAATTTCCCTTCGCCATCTGTGGCACGAACCACGAGCTGCGATTCGCCTAGCTCTTTCGGCGTCCACTCGTAGCGCCATAGACTCCAGGAAATTTTTGCGCCTGGCTGCGAGATCTCTGCTGCCTCCCACGTCTGGCCGTCGTCGGTGCTAATCTCGACCTTCGAAATTCCGCGGTCGCCGCCAAAGGCCATTCCGCGCAACTCGGCCGTTTTGCCGAGAATAAACGGTTGCGCAAAGTGATTGCCCGCGACCTGTGGCGCATCGAAACGGGAATGTGTGGGGATGGCATCTCCAAGACGGCCCCAGCCTTGTTGCTTGTAAAAACCACAGCCATGCCGCCGATGGAGACGCGCGTCCGCTTCATTGAGCAGTTCGATCCGCGTAAGCCACTTCGGATTCTTTTCGCCGTAAAGGCCGGGAACGATCAACCGGAGCGGAAAACCGTGACCCTGCGGTAACGGTTCTCCGTTCATTTCGTAGGCAACAAGGGTGGTGGGTTCCATTGCCTTTTCGAAGCGGAATGTCTCGTAGTAGCCGTCGGCAGCACGGAACAGCACCGTCGTGACATTTGGTTTGGGCTGCACCTGCGCGAGGAGGTTCGGCAACGGCACGCCTTTCCAGATCGCATTCGAGCAGAGTCCGCTGCCAATTCCATAGGAAATGCAAAGAAGCGTCGTCTCCTGTTCGACGGCTGGCATAGCTGCGATGTCGGCGAACCTGTACACTTTCGGGTTCTCGACCTGGCCGACAATGTCGAGCCGCCATGAATCGCGAACGATCATCGGATCTATCAGATTTTTTGAGACTTGGTAAAATTCATCGCGCGGGCGAATCGGTGTGATCTTTTGCACTCCTGGCCCGCCATACTGTCGGCCGTCGTACGAGAACGTGCCGATCCGGTAAAGCCGTCGCAGTAATCCATTGAGCGCTACGGCGAGCGCAGCGCCAATCGCCAGCGCGAGGAAACGTCTCCGGCCGGTCGTGCGCACACCCCGGCTTGCGATACTTTGCTGCGCGGAATGCGCCGAGAGCAGCGCGTGGAAAAACATGATGCCAAATCCGCAGACACTGAACGAAATCAGCATTTCGAGTGAAGCGACGATTCGCGCTCGCGCTGGCGGTAGGCCATGATAGTTCGTGATCAACGTCGGCCACAGCAAGATTACGAACAGCACTGTCGCCGCCAGTACACCCGGCGCGATCAACCGCCATCCGCGCGCGTCGACAATTCTATGATCTGCGTTGTCCCGGCGTGGGCGTCGATCGAGTCGATTTAGGTACCACGAGTAAATAACTCCGCCGATCGCTGCGACTGCCAACTGTCCGGCCAGTGCGCCATAAACACCTTGCAATTTCAGTGGCGTGTAACCACCGGCTTTCACCAGCGAGCTGATGAAGAACTCAACCGTGAGGAACGGAAAGAGCCGGTCAAAAATTAGCTCGGTAGGCGTCGGCCAACCGAACGCCAGACGCAAAATGCCCATCGTGACAAGCATAGCTATACCCGCGAGCACGCCGGCAACGACGCCGAGCAGAAGAACAGCAAGAAAGGATCGTGTTGTGGTTGGCTCGTTAGTTGTATTCATGACGTATGGGCTCCAGTTGGTACCTCAGGTAGCGATGCGATAGTTTCTTTTGCTGGATCCGAAAGTTGGTCGCGATTCCACGGCGCCGCGCCGGTTTCAGTTTGCGATGTGGCCAGAGCGCGTTGATCGAGATATTGCACGAAGTCTTTCGAGAAAAAGACATCCAACGCCCAATCGATCGCCACACGCACTTTCTTTTCCACGCGCGGCAGTTTGCTCCAGTAAATACCGCGCCAGAGAAACCATGCGATAAATCCGGAAAAATTCACGCCAAGGATCCGCGCCACACCAGTGCGCCGACCGATCGCTGCCAGCTGTCCGAGCGTTTTGAATTTGAATGGTTTCTTCGGTTTGCCATCTACACTCGCGATGATGTTATGCGCGACAGCTTTACCTTCGCGTGACGCGTGCTGCGCAGTCGGCGGACAATAGTCACCGGTGTCGGGATCTGGCACCAGCGCACAATCGCCCAGCGCCCAAAGACCGTCGTGGCTCTCGACCTCGAGATGCGGATTCACTTTGATTCGACCGCGTTCCTTGGCACACGCGACAAGATCCAGGATTGGGTTTGGTGACGTACCTGCTGTCCAAACCAATGTGGAACTGGTGATCTTTTCTCCATTGGTCAGTTCGATTTCGCGCGGCCTCACCACTGCAACTTTTGTTTTCGAGAAAATTTCCACGCCACGAGCGCGCACCTTCTTGTCGGCATAACGACCGAGCTTTTCGCCAAGTTCCGGCAAAATGAATTCGCCAGGATGAACCAGCACGACCCGTAGCATCTCTTCTCTGAGGTTGGGGTAGAATGGGATGGCATCGCGCAGAAAATCGTTGATGCTCGCGATCGTTTCGACACCGGCAAAGCCGCCGCCGGCAACAACGAAGGTCAATAGCGGTGGACGCTCCGCTCGCGCGCATTCGGTGTCAGCTTCTTCCAGGTGCGCGATCAGGCGATTGCGCAATTGGATTGCATCGCCGAGCGACTTCATCGTGAGCGCCCGCTCGGCGACCCCGGGAAGATTGAAGAAATTCGTTACAGAGCCGAGCGCCAGAACGAGATGGTCGTATTCGAGCGTATGTGAGTGTCGATGGAAGCCGTGCGAGACCACCACTTGCTTGCTCTCGATGTCGATCTTGTCCACGTCGCCACAGAAAAAATTCACGCGCCGAATCATTTTTCGGACGGGATTAACGATATTCGTTAAATCTAGGTCGCTCGCAGCGATCTCGTGCAGCATCGGAGTAAAAAGAAAAAAGTTCTCACGATTAACGACCGTGACTTCGAAGCGGGGATCGTTGCGTTTCTCGAATTCCAACGCGGCATAAAGTCCCCCAAAACCGCCGCCAAGAATGAGCACACGTGTCTTGTCACTCATAACTAGGCGAGACTGCGCCGGCTAACGCGATCACGAAGATTCTCCTTCGCGGCCACTTGTTGGACTGCCGAAAACTGGTTTACTGAGATCAGATACTGCAGTCCATTCAAACGTCGATCCTTACGCGAGCCAAGGAGTGAAGTTGCATCTGTCTGGGCTTCGTAATTGAAACGTGAGATCTTCATCCGTCTACGGTATGACTGCTCATCCGCTCACGGCCATAGCGCGTCAGCGGGTTTTTGTCATCCCGCCAAAGAGCTGATTCGCAATCCCTCGGAAGATAGGCTTCCAGCCTGTCTCGGCGGACTAGCATCTTGCTTGTCAATTCCAGTTCCAGGGCGGGCTGGAAGCCTGCTTGCCGAATCAGGCAAGATGCCTGACCTCCGATCTGCCTGCAACTGAATCAAATCGCTTTCTTCAGCTTGAAACCACTCGCACCCCCAGCGCGGCGATTGCGAGGGAATACGATCGCCGGGCCAAATGAGTAGTCGTGCCCGCGCAAGTGAGTGATGATGGCGCCGATGAAAAACAAGCCGAGGCCGGTGGCGGCGGCGATTCCAACTACAGGCACGCCGATGCCGATCAGCAACCCGAGCGCGCCTACTGTTTTTAAGATTCCCAATGTGGTTATCCACCATTCCGCCAGGCCTACTTTCGCCATGTTGATGTGGATCGGCTTCTAACGGATGAAATCGAGCGTCGCCGAGAAAATATTGGCCGCGGCCGCGAGTATCGTGACAACGACGTAAGTGATAAACATGGAACGCTCCTTTTATTTCGCGATGCCGACGATTTTCTGGACGTGTTTATGTTGCTCGATTGCGTCTTGGCCATGGGCATAGAACGCCCGTACGTCAGGCCCAGAATTATGCGCTACCCAGTCGAGGAGACCGCCGCTTTTGCATCCTCCATCTATGATGAGTATCATATAATAAGTACGATGGTCATCATATTTGATGGAAAATTGTAACAAGAGGAGGCATTATAAAGCTCAGAGGCAAGAAGGCTCTCATAACCGGAGGTAACAGCGGCATCGGCCTTGTTACGGCTCGTCTTTTTATCGCGGAAGGCGCGCAGGTCGCCATTACCGGTCGTGACCAGAAGACGCTCGATAAGGCGGTTGCAGACCTCGGACCAAACGCGCGTGGCTACCGCGCTGACGTCACCATTGCGGACGACCGCAAGCAGCTCTTCGCAGCCCTGGCCAAAGATTTCGGGAAACTCGACATTGTCTTCGCCAATGCCGGCATCACTGGGCGCACGCCTACCGGTTCGACTGACGAAGCCATTTTTGAGAACGTGATCCACACCAACCTAAATGGCGCTTTCTTTACGGTGAATTCAGCGGCGCCTCTGCTGAACGACAACGGCAGCATCATCTTTAATGGGTCGGTACATAATTATCTCGGCCAGCCCGGCGTCGCCGCATATGCAGCCACGAAGGGCGGCCTCGTCTCGATGGCGCGTTCCATCGCCGCCGACCTTGCACCGCGCAACATTCGCGTGAACGTCGTCGCACCGGGCGCGACGAAGACTCCAATTTAGAAGCGCGGGCCGCGCGCCTCTATACCTGCAAACGAATCCGCCAAATTGGCGAAGTTCTTCTCGTCTGCCATTCCGCTGGGCCGTTGGGGCGAGCCGGAAGACGTTGCCAAAGCAGTGCTCTTCCTTGCGTCGGACGATTCCTCATACGTCAATGCAGTCGAACTGATGGTGGATGGCGGACTCACGGGTGCCCCGTTTGGAGCCCCCATTCTTCGCGGCTGAACGTAGAGAATATCCACCAAGCGAGGGCATGGAGCAAAAGTGATGAAAATTGAATTCGTTCCCCCTGACTCGGTCACAGAGCCGCGCCATTGGATGCGCCATGATCACGCTTTCGCGATGACGTGGGGGCCCTTTTCTCCAATGTCGGCTACTAATTGATCATAGCTGGGCAGTGTGGTCGCGCATTCATCCGATTGATCACTGCATTCTGGAAGCGACGAAGGTTTTGACTGCCATTTCCGGAGAATTTACCTCGTCCGTTTCGGCAATGATCGCATACGTCAGAGCGTCGCCTTCTCGATATGAAAAACCGTAACAGCGTTTGACGTTTGGATTGCAAGCAACGTCAAACGTTTCTACGACGCCTTCCCACATGAGGCTTCCGTCAAATATTTCTATGACTGGCGTCGAGGTGATATGTCGCGCCATGCCGCCGATGTTTTTCTCCACAGCGCACTTAATGTTAAGGATTCGCTCTGTCACGCTCAACCATCTTCGCGAGGCCGCAAGCTGTCCAGAGCATCTTAACGAAGCCACCGGCCAATGGCCGATCTAATACGCTTCGCAAAGGAACCGTGTTACATTCGAAGGCATTCGAATTCCCAGGAGTTTCTATGAAACAAAATCGTAACCGTAGTCAGCATCGCGTTACGCTCGGCTTATTCTGTGTATTCAGTTTGTTCGCAACTCAGAGTTACGCCGCGCCGGCGGAGATCGCTTCGCGCACAGCAAATGTCGACGGAGTGCAACTTCATTATTTAACAGCCGGGAAGGGTCCAGCTGTTCTTCTTCTTCACGGTTACACTCAAACTTCGCGCATGTGGCGGCCGCTCATTCCGTTGCTATCCGAAAAGTTCACCGTGATCGCGGTCGATTTACCGGGCATCGGCGATTCTTCGATTCCCGCAGATAACAAGGCCGACATGATCACCGCGGCGAAGCAAATCCATGACCTGGTTCGTTCCTTGAAGATCGACAAGGCGCGGGTGGTGGGACACGACATCGGGCTGATGGTCGCTTACGCCTACGCCGCGCAATTCCCAGGCGAAACTGAGAAGCTCGTGGTGATGGATGCGTTTCTTCCCGGCGTTCCCGGATGGGAACCGATCTACAATGATCCGAATACCTGGCATTTTCGTTTCAATGGCGAGTATCCGGAAAAATTGGTGAAGGGGCGCGAGCGAACTTACTTCGAATACTTCTGGAACGTTCTTGCTGCGGACAAAACTCATTCGATCCCGGAAGCGGATCGCAAAGCGTACACCGAAGCGTATGCCAGACCTGGAAGAATGCACGCAGGCTGGGCTTACTTCGCGTCGTGGCCACAACTGGCAAAAGATTACGCGCAGCTTTCGCAAACAAAATTAACCATGCCGGTGCTGTCGATTGGCGGCGATAAATCGCTTGGGAAAGAGCTCGCTGCGCAAATGAACCTCGTCGCGAACAACGTCACGGTCGTTGTGCTAAACGATACCGGACATTGGATTCTCGAGGAAAAGCCGAAGGAAACAACCGACGCGCTCGTGAAATTCCTCTGAAGCTTTCCACTCAATCACGCGGAAAACTTCGGCAATCTTGCCGACAAGGCCAACTTAATCCTGTCTTGGTTCTCAGTTAACGTAGACCACCCGCGATAACTAGCGTTTCGCCGGTTACCCATTTTGAATCGTCTGAAGCGAAGAACACCGCGGCAGGCGCGATATCGTCCGTCTGGCCGACTCGACCCAGCGGGGTCATCGATTCAAAGGCGTTTCGCATGTCGCTTTCATGAAATCCGCCGGTAACCACTCCTTCCGTAATCACCATGCCGGGATTAATGGAATTGACGCGAATTTTTCGCGGCCCGAGTTCTTTCGCCAGCGTTCGCGTGATCGCATCGACCGCGCCTTTCGTTGCGTTGTAAACAACCGCAGTCGGTGGAGTCAGGGAACTGGCGAGAGAACCAATGTTAATGATACTGCCGCCGCCGGCGTTGAAATGCTTGAGTGCTTCTTGAGTGGCGAGAAGCATTCCCAGAACGTTTGTATCAAACATTTTGTAGAATTGCTGCTCGGTGACGTCTTCCAACGGGACGAACTCGTAGACGCCGGCGTTATTGACCACGATGTCGATCTTGCCGAAAGCCTTCTCCGCCTCAGCGAACAGTCTCTCGACGTCTGCCTTTTTGGCGACGCTGCCTTGAATAGCGACAGCTTTTCCGCCGCGCTTGCTAATTTCATCTACTACGCGATCTGCGTCTTGCTTGGAAGACGCATAATTAACGATTACGGATGCGCCCTCTGCTGCGAATTCTTTCGCGATGCCTGCGCCAATTCCTTTCGACGCTCCGGTTACCACTGCAACTTTTCCGTTTAGTTTTCCGTTATTCATTTCAGTCCTTTCACCATGTTGTGATTTTCGTTTCCCGTTTACGCTGAACGATGCACTGAATTGTAAGTGCGAGGACACGTCCGCGACTTAAAGGCGGCGGCATGTCGCCGCACTTCAAACCGCTCAGCCTTCGGCGAGTTCGTGAACCCAGTAAATCAGTTCCTCCGGCGTGTGGCTTCGAACAGGAACCACGTCCGACGCTCGGTTTCATCGATCCAAACTTCGATCAGACTCGTTGTTGCGAAGTCACGGTGTTCGTCGCACACGTTGTGCGCTTCGCGGAGGCGCGCGGCGAACGTTTTGTTGTCGTCCGCCAACTCGGCGAGCATGTCCAACGGCTCGACGTATTCGGCATCGTTATCGAGCAGGCGTTGGGTGCGCGCGATCTCTCCGATCGAATGCAGGGTGAGCCCGCCGATCTTGCGAACGCGTTCCGCTATGGCGTCAGTCATGGCGAAGAGTTGGTCGGCGTGCTCGTCGAGAAGCAGATGATAATCGCGGAAGTGATGCCCGCTCATATGCCAGTGAAAATTTTTCGTTTTCAGATACAGCGCGAACACATCTGCAAGGATTGCGTTCATCGCGCCTGAGATGTCTTTCGTCGCTTCGGGCGTAAGATCGGTTCGCGTTTCCAACGGAGCTTCGCGTCTACGCAACAGCTCTGTCCTTCCCGGATTCGATTTCGCCAGAGTTCGGCCGTCGTGTGAGCTTGTTTTCATTCTTGAAGATAGCACATCATTCGATGGCAACATCGGGCGCTCGCGAGAGTTTGCGCTGCCCCGAACGAGATAATATTGCATCTCTCTTTCGGGGTAGAGCAACTTTTGTCGCATCGCGCGTGCGCATGGCGAAATGCAGAGCAAGGGGGGGGATAACAACATATTGAACGTCCTGTTGCATTTTGGCGTAGCACGCGCGAAGCATTTCAGCGAATAAGGACACAGGGCTTGGCACTACCGAAAAATGAACGAAGGCGATGATTCTCCTACTCGCGTTATCTTCTTGTTCGACGTAGACAATACACTGCTGGATAACGACAGAGTGGGAGCAGATCTGCAACGCCACCTCGCCAGCGAAGTCGGCGCGGAGGGAGCGCAGGAATATTGGCAGATTTTCGAGCAACTGCGGAGCGAACTGGGCTATGCGGACTACCTCGGTGCTTTGCAAAGGTATCGGGCCAAGCATCCGCACGCCCAGCAGCTGCTTTGCATGTCTGATTTTCTGATCAATTATCCCTTCGCCGAACGTCTCTTTCCCGATGCGATCAAGGTGATTCAGCACGTCCAGCAATGGGGTCCTGCGGTCATTCTCTCGGATGGCGACGTCGTTTTCCAACCGCTCAAGATCAGCCGCTCAGCCTTGGCTGATGTGGTCTCCGGGCGCGTGCTGATTTACGTGCACAAGGAGCAGGAACTTGACGACGTCGAGCAACGTTACCCAGCCGAACATTACGTACTGGTGGACGACAAATTGCGTATCCTGGCCGCCGTGAAAAAAATCTGGGGCTCGCGTGTGACTACTATTTTCGTTAGGCAAGGTCACTACGCCGCGGATCCGAAAATCATCGCCAGCTATCCGCCAGCGGATATCAGCATCGGAGTTATCGGGGATCTGCTGCAATGTCAGTTGCCGGAATTATTGGATCCGAAACCGTGAGCGGCCCCGAGGGCTACGAGCAACTACACTTGCGCGAAACCGCCATCGACAAACAATTCTGTTCCCGTGATATAACTGCTGTTGTCGGAGGCCAGAAAGACCACAGCCCTGGCGATTTCATCCGGTGTGCCGAGCCGGCCGAGCGGAACGAGGTTGAAAATAGCCGCCATGCGTTGCTGGCCCACCTCCGACGAAGCCAGTAGTTTACTTAGTCCTGGCGTGTCGATGGCGCCTGGGCTGATGGCGTTCACTCGAATACGGCGATCTTTGAGATCTGTTGTCCAAGTCCGCGCGAACGAACGCACGGCGGCCTTTGTGGCGCTATAAACGCTATTCGACGAAAACCCTTTGCTGGCGACGATGGACGCATTCAGGATGATCGAGGCGCCATTCGGCAAAAGCGGGAGCGCTTTCTGCACGGTGAAAAGGAGGCCCTTCACATTGATGTTGAAGATCGAATCATAGTGCTCCTCGGTTATCTCGCCGAAGCGGGCATAGGTTGCGACACCGCCCGCGTTCGCGAACACAATATCGAGCTTGCCCTTCTCCCGCTTGATTCGCGCGAACAGCCGATCGAGGTCAGCAAGGTTCGACACGTCTCCTTGTACGCCAGTTACATTTTTTCCGATCTCCTTTGCCGCCGCAGCCAACTCCGGCTCACGCCGTCCTGTTATAAAGACATAGGCGCCTTCCTTCACAAACTGCTTGGCTGTCGCAAGGCCAATGCCGCTATTACCACCAGTAATGAGTGCAATTTTTCCTTCAAGCTTACCTGCGTGTTCTACGTCACGTTTCATTTGTGCGGCGCTCATTTTTTATTGGGCTAGCATTCCTCCATCCACCACGAGGGAAGTGCCGGTGGTAAATTTCGCGTTGTCGGAACAGAGATAGAGGACCGCCGCGGCGATTTCTTCGCTGGCGCCAATGCGGCCGACCGGATGAAGAGACGTGAGGTAATCGCGCATCTCGCCTTCTTTTCCTGCAAAACGATCGACCATTTCGGTTGCGACACCGGCAGGGGCTACTGCGTTAATACGGATGTTTTGCTTGGCGAACTCCAGCGCGAGAGCCTTGGTCAAGCCTTCGACCGCATGCTTGGACGCGGTGTAGATGCTGACTTGACCCATGCCAACGTGCCCGGCTACGCTCGAGGTATTGACGATTGCCCCACCGCCGCTTTTTAGCATGGCAGGGATTTCGTGACGTATCGAATTGAGAACGCCCCAAACGTTGATGTCGAAGACGCGGCGGTATTCGGCCTCAGTGACCTGATCCAATGGGCCTATCCACTCAACACCGGCGTTGTTAAAGGCGATGTCGAGCCGGCCGAACGTCTTCACCGTAAAATCGACCATTTGTTTCACGTCCGCATCTTTCGCCACGTCGGCGCGCACGAACGCCGCCTCACCGCCGAGTTTCTTAATTTCAGCGACGACCTGCGCTCCTTCTTTTTCGCGGCGGCCGGTGAGCACGACCTTTGCACCAGCGCGAGCGAACTCGATCGCGGTGGCTTTGCCAATACCGGATGTTCCTCCGGTTACGAGCGCAACTTTACCTGAGAATGTCTTGTTGTTCATGGAATTAATCTTTCGTTGTTTGTTAATTCTAGAGGGAATCGGAAGTGTTGAATGCCTTTAATTCTAGCAAAGTGTTAATCACGTTTCCTTGGTTTTACCAGGGAAGTGGTTGGCCAAGATGGAAGAACCCGCCGCTCGGGCCATCGTCGGCAAGTGTGGCGAGTTGTGCGCTCGTCTTTCCGCCCTCGCTAACTTCCATCGTCGCGTTTGGGCCGCCCATCTCAGTCTTTACCCAGCCGGGATGCGCGGAGTTCACTTTGATTTTGCTGTCGCGCAACTCGTAGGCTAGATGGATCGTGAAGGAGTTCAGCGCAGCCTTCGACGCGTCATAGGCGAAAGTCTTGAACGGGTAAATCGGCGAGTTCGGATCGGAGTGAAGGGTGAGAGAACTCAGGATGCTGGAAACATTCACAATTCGACCGGCCGGCGATTTGCGTATGAGTGGCAACAGTTTTTGCGTCAACGCAACGGACGCAAAGAAATTCGTTTCAAAAGTCTCGCGCAACATTTCGGGCGACAGCGCGGTGACCGGGTTTGGCCCTGAGCCAGTTGCCGAAATTTGGCTCTCCTTCAAAACGCCGGCGTTGTTAACCAAAATATCCAGCCGACCGTACTTTTTCTCGAAGTAATCGTAAGCCTTCTGATGATCTCGCGATTTGTTAACATCAAAGCCCAGACTTTCCGCGGTAATTCCTTCGTCGCGAAGTTTCGCGGCTGCGGCTTCACCTTTTTTCGAATCACGTGATCCGAGAACAACAACGATGCCTTGCTTACCAAGCTCGCGAGCAGTCTCCAAACCGAGGCCGCGATTGCCGCCAGTAATGAATGCAATTTTTCCATCTAATTTTGCTTTTGCTGCGTCAGACGCTGTGATGGTTCTCATGCCTTTTTAACTTTGGTTTTGGATTCGAAATTTCATTTGATCCGCATCAAAACTGCGCCGCTGGCTTGCGGCTTTGCGATTGGCCGCGGCCAGAGCTTCTTTCTTGGATGCAGGCAATTCCATGGTCCCGAAACGCCATTCTCGTTATCTTATCGTCCTGCTAAGCCGAGCGATTGAAGCGTCACCGCCGTAACCGTTCCTGTCACGCTCAAGTCATTGTCCTCTTGATAACGCGCGATTGCGGACTCGGTTTGGTCACCGAGAGCTCCGTCGACCTGGCCGCGATAGTACCCAAGTTTCGCCAACTGCGACTGGACGGAGCTGACAACTCCGTTACCACTTTGAGCCGGGGCAGCATAGCCGCTGTAGTAACTATATGGGTCTTGAGTGTTGTAGTCGTAGCTGTCGTTAGGATAGTCATTGTAGCCATAGGGATAGTCGTAGGAATCCGGGGGATAAGAGCCGTAAGCATCGTAAGGATAGTAATCCCATGGGTAGAGTCCCCACCAGAAGCCATCAGTAAAAACAAACACATGGCCGTGATCAAAGTGGGCGTGATGTCTGTCCCAATCACGGTGCCAGTTGCCCTCATGGCGCGCAAACACCCGGTGATTGGCCATCGCCCTCCGGACCGCTGCCGACGACTGCGCGTTCGAGGTCCTCATGTTTTGCCTTGTTGGTGATGCCGGGCGATTTTGCTGGCGAGCAACGGTTGCGTTCCTACCAGCATACGATCTTGTCGATTGGTTTCCCCGTCCGCTGAATTGGTATGTCCGAGTAGCAGACGTGCCGGCGCCTCCGTTGTAGTATCGGAACGCACCGGTTGATCCGCCGAGACTTCTACCGGCAAAATGAGTGCCTCCATACATATACGGGGCTGAGCGAAATCCGCCGCCGCCAAAACGGGGAGTGCCAAAGCCAACGCCACCACCGCGGCTCGCGGCTCCGCCTCCAACGGGTTGGGCAGCCAAAGCGCCGCCACTAAAGCCGCCTCCACCAAAGTGGCCGCCACCACCAACAAAGCCACCACCGTGGAAACCACCACCACCGAATCCTCCGCCTCCACCACCGCCGCCGTGGGCCCATGTCGGCTGACTTAGCGCAACAAGAGCGGTGCTGATTAGGCCAAGTAAATTTGTTATTTTCATGCTTAAACATCGTGACCGGCACAGGCTATTGCCATTGCGCGTCCGTAGGATTTTATGGTGCCACCTAAGGGTTGCTCCGCGGTATCTCGTTAGAGAGAAACGTGGGACGCTAGGCAGACGGGAAGATGTTGTTCAGTTGCGTTGATCAACTCAGGAATGCTGACGGGCTTTGCAGGAGATGGATGCCCTTGCTGGTTGCCTAGGTCGTCAACCAGGTGACGAACCAGGCGCCGAGAAGTCCGAGCATTGCTCCAATTAAGGGGCTGGAAATGGCGAACCAAAGTGGAACGGCCTCCCGTAAGGGCAGCGAATCGCGTCTTCGCAAACGCCAGCGCATGTGTCTTTGTGGGATCGTAATCACAATTTTCGTTGGTTTGGTGTCAGATTGATTATGCGACCTGTCGATCCTGTTTTCCCGAAGAGAGTCCAAGCAACTCAGCAAGGCGCGACTCATAAGATTCGCACGTCGGACAATCACCATTGGGCTTAACCCATTCCGGATGCTCGGCGCGCAAGGCGTCGTGCATCTGTCGCTGAAGTTCAACGTAAGAACGGATCTCGCCGCCCGTCGGAAGAGTATTCGTTTTCACGAATTGAAAAATCGGCCCTGATCTAACGATCGCTATTTCGCGTACGCGGGAATTTTGATTACCACTCGGGAGGTGGATCGCGCTCCCTCTTTCGAGATAGAACGGCGTCTGATATAGACGCCCTACAATCCACAACAGCGCCTACAACTGAATCAGGCCACGGCGCGTGGCGTTCGCAACAGCTTCTGTCCGACTGATGACATTCATCTTGGAAAAGATTGCCTTCACATGTGATTTCACAGTGCCTTCACTGATAAAAAGGGCGGAGCCGATCTCTTTGTTGCTTTTTCCCAGAGCCATCAGTTTGAGTACGTCGATCTCACGTCCGCTCAACGTTTCGCCGCTGACACGCTCCGCCAGCTTGGCCGCGAGATGCATCGGAACACAAGTTTCCCCGGCGTGCACCCGGCGGATGCAATCCATCAGCGCTTCGCGAGGAACGTCCTTTAGCAAATAGCCTTTCGCACCGGCATGAATGGCACGATAGATATCTTCATCGCCGTCGAACGTTGTCAGCACGATGATACGCGCGTTCTCGTCACTGGCCCGAATCTCCTTGATTGCGCCAACGCCATCGAGCTCGGGCATTCGTAAGTCCAGCAGTGTCACATCAGGGCGATGTTGCTTCCAAAGGTCGGCCGCTTCGCGCCCATTGCCCGCCTCGGCAACAACGGTCATGTCTGCCTTGCGACCGATGAGTGAAGCCAAGCCTTCGCGAACTACGCTATGATCGTCGGCGATAAGCACGGCGATGCGGGGCTTTTTTGAACCTTCACCTTTCGCTGCCTTCTTCGCCGCAGACTTCACAGACTTCAACGCCGCTTTCTTTTTGGATGTCATGTTGTTAATCCCCCATTGCAGGGCAATAGCACGGTGATCTTCGTGCCTTTCCCGCGTGAACTAGTGATTCTCAATTCGCCGCCCATCTGTTCGACCCGCTCGCGCATTCCGGTCAGACCAACGCCGTCGTGTCGCTCTTTCGCTTTGAACCCGTCACCGTCATCACGAAGTTCCAGAAAAAGTTCGTTCGCCTTATAGCTCAGGCGCGTCTCGAAGTTGCGAGCGTGAGCGTACTTGAGTGTGTTGGTCAAAGCTTCCTGTCCTATGTGCAGAAGATTCTCCTGCCAGGGCCAGGGAAGCTTCGGTAGCTTTCCTTGTGCTTCAAATTTTGTATGAAGCGCCGTGCCGAAGGTGGTGTTCTTAATAATACCTTTAAGCGCTTCCCAGAAATTGTGTTCTTGCAAAGCTTGCGGGCGCAACGCGTGCACTGATCTGCGCGCCTCAGTTAGACTCCGGCGAGCCAATTCGCCGGCGCGATGCAAATGATCGTCCGCTTCCTTGCGATAGCCGCAGGAAATCGCATCCTCGGCTGCTTCCAATTGCACAATCACACCGGTGAAACCTTGCGCGAGCGTGTCGTGAATGTCGCGCGCCATTCGATTTCGTTCTTCGAAGACCGCAGCTCGCTGACCTTGCTCGGCAAGCTCGTTCAGTTGAATGGCAAGCATGACTTGGTGGGCCAGCGCCTGGGTTAATTCAATCTCCTCCGGCCGATACGCTGCGCGATCGGAATGTCGGATTCCGACAAAACCCCTAACTTGTCCACGCACCAACATCGGAACTGCCAGAAATCTTTTCCCTCCTTTTCGCTTGAAATACTCGCGCCACTCGCCGTTCACGCGCGGATCTGTCTCGATGTCTTCGCAGACCACCGGACCTGCCGTGAAAAGCAGTTCCTGAATTGCTGGATTCTGTTTCCAAGACATCGGATCTTTCATGAATGGGTGCTCGGGGTCAGGCGCGGCAAGTTTTCTGCCGTCCGCCGTTAATCGCAAGATAAGTGAGTCAGTCGATTCGTCGAATAACCACAAGGTCACGCTTTGCGCCTTCAGGAGGCGGCAAATCGTGCTCAGCATTTGTCCGATAAACTTGTCCGGCGCGGGCGCAGTTGCCAAAACGTCCAAACTCTGCGCCAGCGCCTCCACTTGTCCGCGGGCGACTTGCTCGGAAGCGCGCAACGCCTCCTCGGAGCGCTTACTTTCAGTTATATCGATAACAGTGCCCACGAACTCCACCAGGTGACCGGTCTCATCACAAACTGGATGACCGACCGCGTGAATGTGTTTCAGGGCGCCGCTCGGGTGAACAACTCGGTAGTCCGTTTCGAGGTCCGCGTTCTGGGCAATCGCTTTTCCGAACAGTTCTCTAACTCTGCCCTGGTCCTCAGGGTGAAGTCGCCCGAAGAATTTTTCGAATCGCGGCGGCCCGGCGTCCGGATCGAAGCCAAGCACGCGGTAGGTTTCCTCCGACCAGTACCGGATCTCGCCCGTAGCGGGCACCCACGCCCAACTTCCGGTATGACTGAGTCGCTGCGCTTCCGCCAGATACGCTTCGCTCTCGAGTCGAGCCGTCTCCGCCAGCTTACGTTGGATGGCGACGCCTGCGAGATGAGTAATGTGTTTAATCGTTTCCTGCTCACGCGCGGTCGGGGTGCGTGGCTCGCGATAGTACATGGCAAAGATTCCGATCACTTTGCCTTCCGAGGAGAAGATCGGTGTGGACCAACACGCGCAAAGCGAATGCCTCAAAGCCAGGTCGCGAAAATCCGCCCACAACGGATCGACGGCGATGTCGGACACAATCACCTGTTCGGCGCGGTAGGCGGCCGTTCCACATGAACCGACCGCAGGCCCAATGAAAGTTCCGTCGATCGCGTCGGTGTAAGTTTTCGGAAGATGGGGTGCCGCGCCATGCCGCAAATTTTTGCCGTTAGGATCCATCAATAAAATCGAGGCGATGACGCCGGTCGACTGCCCTTCCACGAGCAGACACAAATTATCGAGAATATCGTGAAGCGATTCGCCTTTCGCCAGCATCTCGAGAACTCGATTCTCTCCTGCCAGCAGCGCTTCGCGACGTTTTCGGTGGCTGATGTCTCTGATGATCGCCTGGTAATATCGGCCGCGCAGCGCTGACAAAGAAACCTCCACCGGAATCACCTCGCCATTTTTTCGCAGGAATTTTCGCTCAAACCGAAAAGATCCCTCTGCTTTCAATTTCTCGATCCGGTCCTGAAACAGGTGGAGTTCTTCCGGCACGTAGGTGTCGGTAATTGAAGAGCCGATCAGTTCGTGCTCCGGAATGCCTGACAGTTGGACACCTGCAGGATTCACCAACACACATTTGCTATCCGCGTCGAGAAGGCAGATCGCGTCGGGCGACGCATTGATGAGGTCCCGGTATTTTTGCTGGCTTCTCCGCAAATCCGTCTCTGCCCGATCGCGTTCAATCGCAACTCGTGCCAGGTAGGTCGCCTTCTCTATAAGCTCGAGGTCGTGCGCGCTCGGACTTCGCGTTTCGCGCTCATAAATGCAAAAAGTTCCCAGGACCTTTCCTTCCGAGGACAATATTGGATTGGACCAGGATGCTCGGAGCCCGCGGCTCAACGCGGCGTTACGATGCTCCGGGACTTCCCAAAGCGGATCAGTAGCGATATCGGAAACCATCACCGGTGACCCGCGATAGGCCGCCGTTCCACAAGAGCCGGCACAAGGTCCAATTGGCAGCTTCTCCATTTCCTCTCTCCATCCTTTGGGAAGACTCGGTCCCGCCACAGAATCCAAATGAGTGCCATCGGAACGAAGCAACAAGACAGACGCAAGCGTGCCGCTACGATAATCTTCGATAATCAGGCAGAGAGAATTCAGGATCTCCTCGAGGGCGACGCCGGTAGCGATCATCTCGAGAAGTCGCTTTTCACCGGTGAACAACGCTTCTCCGCGCTTGCGTTCGCTGATGTCTACAGTGGTGCCGTTATAACGGTCGACTTCGCCAGACGGTCCGAGCACGGGTCGGCCCACACCTTGGACATGCTTAATAGATCCATCCGCCAGCGCGATTCGAAATTCCATGTCAAAACCGCTTTTCTCGCGAACGGCTTTCTCAAGATTTCGCTCAATAGATGATCGATCTTCCGGATGAACCGTTTCCAGGAACAATTGGAAAGACGGCTCGGTCTTCTCAGGGTCAAAGCCGAAGATCCGGAAATGCTCCCCTGACCAGGTGACTTTCCCGCTGGAAACATTCCAGCTCCAGCTTCCGGTATGACTAATTCTCTGGCCCTCACTTAAGAATGCCTTGCTACGCTGGAGCTTCTCTTCCGCGGATTTGCGCTCACCGATCTCAGTCTGCAATTCTTCATTCGCGCGCGACAGCTTGGCCGTTCGTTCTTCCACCTTCGTTTCGAGGTCGCGGCGCGCTTGGCTAAGCGATTGCTCCGCTCGCCGTCGCGACGAGCTAAACCAGCTCATTAAAAGCGCTAGCAGCGCGAAATAAAAGAAATACTGAATGTGCGAAGCGCTGACGCCCGACACATAGACGGGCTTGGTCGATCCGTCCGGAAGAACTATTCGATAGTCGACCTGATTAGGGAGGACAAAAAAAGCAAACGCGATAAACGAGAGAAGAACAGAAAGAATTCCGGGACCTGTTCCCGCATACCAAAATGTGATTGCGATCACGAGAAGGAAAGACGTGCTGAGCGGATACGGAAAATTAAAGTGTAGCAGGATAAGTTTTACGCCGAGTGCAATTGCGACAGAAAGCACAGCCAGACCATAACGGAAAACGATGCGTTCAAAGACGCCAGGCGAGGCGACCGAGTGGAAATTATCCGGTGCAAAACCAGTGAATTGCTGACCAAGCGCTGTCGAGCTGGATTTCATAAAGACTATCGCTGTTGGCCGCTTCTGAGCGAATCAACTCAAAAATCTAACAGGTGGTCACACTTCGCGCCACCCTTACGTCCTCCCTCGAAAGAGGCACTGCATTCGTGGTCAAGGCGCCAGTTGCCGACGTCTATAGGCGCTGGCTAGTCTTCGAGGATTATTCAAAATTCGTCACAACGATCAAACGCCTGCGAAAATTGGACGCGAACTGTTTCGTCGCGTCGCTTGGTTTTTAACGGAAACCAATACCACACCACCACCTTCGCTTCCATCGTTAGGTAACTTCAGGCCGTTGCTTTAGTCCGGGGCGAGCGGCGTTCCCGCAATTCTCGCAAAAACTCATCCGGCGGCACAAAGAACGGGTTCTCCTGGACGATGCCGCCGATAAGAATCATCGGGTGGGTTCGTATGACGTCGATGATAAGGTTGCCGCCACACTTCGTCAGATTATAAAGACAGATTACGGCATCCTTATATTGCGGTATGATGTCGTTTAGCCGGCACTCGTATTCGAGGAAATCGTCTACCCCGGGCCAGTCGCCTGAAGCCCATTCGGCGTGGCCCATGACGCGGGCGAGGGGGAAGCCGTCGCGCTGGCTCTGCTCCAATACGTCCTGCATACAGGCAAGCATTCGGTCCTTGTCGAAATGACCGTCGCGCAAATAAACTTCGTGCCAATGGTGCAGCTCGAATTGTCCATTCTTCTGGACCGAAGGTACGTCGACGCCGCCTGAGGAAAGTCGCTCTAAGTGCTGGTCGCGCAGTTTTGGATCGACAATGTGAAACGCCTTCTCGCCGCGCGCGAGGCCTTCCTTAACGAACGGAAGTAGCACACTATACTCTTCCTCGGTGCCGTTAAAAAACGCGCAGACATGGCGATGTTTGCCGAGCGTCGCATTGGCAAACCGCATTGGTTGGTTGTTCTCTTCGCGAAATTTAATGTTGTCTTCGGTCGTATTCATAGGGGTTTTCTTTCTTTGTTAAAGAGATTCAGGTCGTCGAAAATCACCTTTTCATTCAGACAGCTAATTCCGAAATTCGCTGGCCATTCACCGAACGCTTTCGAAGCGGAGTTCATGAGAATACCTCGCGGCAATTGAGCGAGCTCGCGCGGTCCAAAGACATAACCCCAGCCCGTCACATTGTCACTTTTGTTTCTCCCTCGAAAGAGGCACCGCAAAATCCCGCCACTGCAACGTGGTGACGGGCCGCAGGGACCGGTAGCGTTGTAAAAATATGAAATCACAATGAAAGCCAAATCACGTGAAAACAATTTCAGGAGCACGCTGCGCAAAACCTTTCGACGACGCGCGCAGAGGCATGACCCCATGCTGGTACTCAACATGTCGATCTTTAATTTCACCGACGGGTGGAGGCGCACGTTTTCGAAACATGAATACGCGCATTCCTACGCTTAACGAAACGATGCCAAAAAAGGGAAACAGACCGCGGGCAATCGACGCCGCGGAGGGATCAATCGTGGTCAATGCGGCGGTTGCCGATGTCTACGAACGCTGGCTGGCGTTTGAAGATTACCCAAAATTCATCACTGCGATCAAACGCGTGCGAAAATTGGACAGCAACCATTTTGTCGCGTCGCTTGGTTTCAACGGAAAGCAATATGAGACGACACTTGAGTTCATGCTGTGTGTTCCGGAGCGAAGACTTGCCTGGCGTACTCTTGCCGATTACCACGCGCCTGATCATTTCGCCGCGGGTGTCGTTTCTTTCGCGCCACTTTCTGAGCGAAGCACGTGCGTGACCCTGAAGCTGACCTCGAGCTTCGGCGGCGCCGTCTCAAGCCGGGTGGACAAATACCTGCGCAATTTCAAAACCCTGGTCGAAGGACAGGGAGATCGATAGACATCAAGGCATCAAAACGCGTTTCAGTTAAGAACGCGGTGTAGGGTGCGCGCGTGTCTTTATAGAAGCTGATATTGCGGTCGCTTAATGAAGTCGTGGCTTCGCCGGAGCCGGCGACTCGTGGATCGCCGTCAGGTAATCGTAGATGGCCGAGAAATCCTGGCTCGCGTGTCCTTCTCTCATCGCGAGGCGATAGAGTTCTTTTGCAGCGTTGGTTACGGGTATGGCCACACCTGATTCGTAGCCGCTCACGGTCGCGAGATGCATATCTTTTTGCATCCACTGCAGTGGGAACTCGGCTTCATAGTTTCCTTCGTCGATCTTCGCTCGTTTTGATTTCAGAAACGGCGCGACCGCCGGCGTATCCAACAATGAATCGAACAATATATTTCTCGAGATTCCGAGCCCTTCGCCCAACGCCATGCCTTCGGCGAATGCCGCCATGGCATTTCCCAGCAAAAGATTGACTACCATTTTCATGGACGTCCCAGTGCCATGCCCGCCCGTATGAACAATTTTGTTGCCCATACACAGCAGTAATGACCGAATTTTTCCCAAGTCGGCCGGATCAGCTCCCACCCAAAAAATGAGCTTCGCTTCGGCCGCAGCGGGAGCGGAGCCGGTCACCGGCGCATCGACAAAATGAACCTGGCGACGCGCTGCTTCGGCTGCCATCTTCCTTGAGAACGACGGATTCACCGAACTGCAATCGACCCAAAGCGCGTTTGCACGAAGATGATCCAAAAATCCATCGGAACCCAGGGCTGCTTGCTCGACCGCGTCGGGGTGAGCCAGCATCGTGAACACGACGTCCACTTGTTCGGCAAGTCTTGCCGGCGAATCCGAAAATGTTCCGCAGGGACCGAGCAACGGCTCTGCTTTGGCGCGAGTGCGATTAAACACGACCAATGCATGGCCAAGCGTCTGGAGATTCGCAGCCATACGGCTGCCCATTATGCCGAGACCGATAAAACCAATTTTCATATTTATTTCTTTGTTAAGCTGCCGTGACTAACTCTGGTTGGTAGGCATTTCTCTCCTCGATTTCCGCGATTTCTTCGTTCGTGAGATTAAGCTCCGCAGCGCCAACATTTCTTTCGACCTGCTCGGCACTGCGTGACCCGACGATCGCGGCGGTCACGGCAGGATTGTGCAGCGTCCAGGCAATGGCGACCTGTCCTGGAGGACGCCCATAGCGTTGACCAATCTCTCGCAGGCGCTCAACGAGTGCGAGGTTTTTCGAAAGCCTCGGTTCATGGAACTCGACGTCACGACTGCGCCAATCGCTGAAGGGCAGATTTGCTGCTCGTGTGCGAGTCATCGCACCGGTCAACAACCCGGATGCCACCGGCGAATAGACAATCACGCCAAGTCCTTCCGATCGGCAGTAAGGCAGGATTTCTTGCTCGACTTCGCGCCGAACTAACGAGTATGGCGGTTGCAAGGAAGTGATGGGAGCAATCGCCTGCGCCTGCCGCATTTCTTCGAGATTGAAGTTAGATACGCCGATCCACCGGACTTTCCCTTCTTTTTGCAATTGAGTCATTGCTGTCCAACCTTCTTCAAGGTCCTCCGTGGGCCAGTGAATTTGATAGAGATCGATCGCATCCACATTCAGCCGACGCAGACTGTCTTCGCACTCACGGCGAATGGACTCCGCCTTCAGGCTTCGGTGAACGTAGCCCTGTTCGTCCCACCGCAGACCACATTTGGTGAAAACGTATGGCCGAGGTCCGTGCCAGGTCCTTAGCGCAGATGCGACGACTTCCTCTGAGTGGCCCATTCCATAAACGGCGGCCGTGTCGATCCAGTTAACGCCAAGGTCGAGCGCGCGATGGATCGCCGCGACGGACGCCTTGTCGTCCTGCTCGCCCCAACCAAATTCCCAACCCGATCCGCCGATAGCCCAGGCGCCAAAGCCGACTGGTGTGATGGACAGATCGGAGTTACCGAGGCGCTTCGTTTTCATGTCAGGCGTAGATTCCGTATTCGTGTTTTCTAGCCTCATAGGTCAAACTTTCGTTTCATCGTGATCGGATGTTGTTCAGCTTGCCGTCGGCTGTATTACAGCAAGCGACTGCATCGTATCGGGCGATAAACTCCCCGTTACATTCAGGTGATTCGCGATTTGATACCTCGCCACTGCGTCACGCGTTGACGGTCCGAAAACGCCGTCGATCGAGCCATTGTAAAAGCCAAGGGACAGTAACTGCGTCTGAACGGATTGGATCGTGGCACTATCAGCTGGAGCAATGTCATAAGTGGTTCCGTTACCATCGTACGGATCACTGTCCGTGTAGTAATCGTACGGGTAGTAGTCGTTAGGATAATAGGGAAGATAATCCCACGGAAAAAATCCGTCATCTAGTCCGCACCAGAAGCCGTTGATAAAGACAAAGAAGTGACCGTGATGGAAATGTGCATGGCGGCGATCCCAGTCGTGGTGCCAATTTGCATCGTGACGTTCCGCGATGTGGTTTGTTCGTCCGTTCAATCCGCGTTGCGGGACTGTTTGCGATGGGCGCGCAGCGGAAGGCATTACAGTGGGATTGTGGGCGACGTTGGGAGTTACGGATCGATTAGGTCGTTCTTCATTGGCCGGTTGCCTGAATGAGGGTCTTCCAAATGAAGAAAATCGAGATCCTGCGCCGGCAAAGTTCGGAACTCCACCTGAGAAGTGCGATCCGCCGAAGCCGACTCCACCGCCCCGGCTGCCGACTCCGCCTCCGACGTGTCCGGCTGCTAACGCGCCACCACGAAAGCCGCCCAAACTACCACCATGGAAGCCCGCTCCACCGCCGCCACCGTTTCCGGCGGCCTCTGTTGCGGGACTGAGCGCCACGAGAGTGATGCCAAATAGCAAAGTGGCTAAATGGTTTGTTGTCATGTCTCACAGTCGCTCCCGCCGTGCTTCATAACTACGGCGCATCTGTAAGATTTTGTGATCCCACCTACGAGGCGCTGCTTGCTCCCTCGTTCGAGTGACTGCTTCCGGGCGAAGCCTGTAGCCGCGATCGTTGATCGCGGCGGCCGGGGTCAGCAGCCCCGGCTACAACAACCGCCAGATCATTCCGATAGCGAGACCCAGGCTCAGAACCAATCCAAGGACAACGTACAATCGCCTTGTGCGTCCAGACGCGGCAGGATCGACGACGGGAGTTAGATATTCCTTAGAAACCAATACGAGACTCATTTACACCGTTTTGCAATTTTGGGCGCAAAGCTGGGATTTCATTCTGAGTCCAAAAATCAATTCTGTTGTCGGAATAATACGTCGTCATCCCTCGAAAGAGGCAGCGCGCGGCCACTCGGAAGTAGCAGTGATAAATCTTTCTGATGCGCGATAGCTGCTGCGCAAGACCGAGAGCGATTGTGGAAACGATTGTTGTTGGAATGCGTGATTGAACGCGTAAGGAGATTTCCATGGCCCAGCAAAGCCAACCAGAAGAAACGCCGCGAGCCGGCTCAGAGTTTGGAAAATCGACGCGGCGAAGATTTCTCTCTCGTTTAGGAATGGCGAGCTTGCTGGCTTCAGCGGGTCCTGTGCTTGGGGAACGCTCGCGCGATGAAGCGGCTGGGATAACAGAGAAGACGGAAGCAGCTCCCGCAGTAGAAGGCGCCATTCCTGTGACCCTGCGCGTGAATGGCAAGAAATATGATCTGCAAATCGATCCGCGCACGACGCTGCTCGATTGTCTCCGTGAGCACTTGCATCTGACCGGCTCGAAGAAGGGATGCGATCATGGCCAGTGCGGGGCGTGCACCGTGCATGTCAATCGCCGGCGCATCAATTCATGTTTGTGTCTTGCTGCCATGTATCAAGGCGACGAGATCACGACGATTGAAGGTGTTGGACAACCGGGAAACCTGCATCCGATACAGGAAGCGTTTGTTGCTCACGACGCCTATCAATGTGGTTACTGCACCTGCGGTCAGATCATGTCGGCGGTGGCGTTGCTGACGGAGCCAGTTGGGCCTGAAGACGCCGAAGTAAAGGAGTTGATGAGCGGCAACATCTGCCGCTGCGGCGCGTATCAAAACATTGTCGCGGCAATTCAGAGTGTCCGACAAAGCGCAACGCCGGAGAAAGCAGGATGAAAACGTTCGAACTCACGCGCGCTGATGATCCCGGGCAAGCGATCGCCGCGGCCGCGAAGGCGAAGACCGCGCAACAGGGCGCTGATATTCGCTTTATCGCCGGCGGAACGAATCTGGTCGATTACATGAAGCTGAACGTCGAGACGCCGGGGAAACTTGTGGATGTAAATCATCTGCCCTTCGACAAAATAGAAAACCTTCCCGACGGCGGCCTGAAGATCGGCGCAATGGTCCGCAATTCCGATCTGGCGTACCATCCAATCGTCCGGAAAAATTACGCCGTCCTTTCCGAAGCGCTTCTGAGCGGCGCGTCACCTCAACTTCGCAACATGGCGACGACCGCCGGTAATCTGCTCCAACGAACCCGATGCATGTATTTCCGCGACACGGCCATGCCATGTAACAAGCGCGAACCAAGCTCCGGCTGCGCGGCAATAACAGGCGTAAATCGTAGCCTCGCTATTCTCGGCACGAGCGAACATTGCATTGCTTCAAATCCATCCGACATGAACGTAGCCATGGCCGCACTTGAAGCGACGATTCACATTCACGGACCGAAAGGCGAACGCAGCGTGCCGATCGGCGATTTTCATCTGCTCCCCGGAGACACGCCGAACCGTGAGACGGTTTTGGAACCTGGCGACCTCATTACTCACGTCACTCTTCCGCCGCCCTCGCCCGGTAATCGCTCGCTTTATTTGAAATTGCGCGACCGCGCTTCATTCGAATTCGCGCTCGCGTCTACTGCAGTCGTCGTGACGATCGATGGCGGAAAGATCACGCGCGCTCGCGTAGCGCTAGGTGGCGTAGGCACGAAGCCGTGGCGATCGTCCGAAGCGGAAGCAGAACTAACCGGGCAGTCAGCGACCCAAGCTGTCTTTCAAAAAGCGGCGGAGGCAGCGCTGCGCGACGCGAAACCGCAGAGCCAAAACGGATTTAAGGTGGAGTTAGCCAAACGCTGTCTCACCCATGCTCTGACACTCGTCACGCAAACTGCCTAACGAATGTTGTAAATGCCAACGACAACGGAAACAGCGACTATATCGCCGATCGGACGGCAAACGCCGCGGATCGATGGTCCGTTCAAGGTCAGCGGCACCGCCATGTATACGTCGGATTTTAACTTTCCCGGCTTGTTGTATGCCGTTCCAGTCGAAGCGACGATCGCCAATGGTAAACTGCAAAAGCTCGACACGAGTGAGGCAGAGAAAATGCCGGGCGTGCGCGCGATTTTTCATCGCGGAAACATTGGAAAAATTTACCGCTCGGTGCTGCAGCCAAATTCCAACGGCATCACAGATGAGCGACGTCCGCCATTCGAGGATGACGTCATTCGCTACTACGGCCAATATGTTGCGCTGGCAGTAGCCGACACATTCGAGGGCGCGAAAGCTGGCGCTGACGCGGTCCGCGCGACCTACACAGTGGAGAAGCCAAACGTCAATCCTGATCTCAAACCGGATGACGAATCCGACGTGGTTGAAACTACCCGTGGTCGGCGCAAGCGCTTGCAAAGCGAACGCGGTGACCCTGAGCGCGCTTTCGCGAGTGCACCGGTGAAGCTCGACCAGACCTACGTCACACCGACCGAAACCCATAATCCGATCGAGCTGCAGGGGACAATAGCGATGTGGGACGGCTCGACGCTGACGATCTACGAAGAATCGCAGGGAGTCTTCAACCTTCGAAGCGTTCTTGCGCAGATGTTCGGTCTGCCCAGAGAGAACGTGCGCGTGATCACGAAATTTGTCGGCTCAGGCTTCGGCAGCAAGCTGTGGCCGTGGACACACTGCGCGCTGGCCGTCGCAGCGGCGCGGCAACTTGGCAAGCCAGTCAAGCTCGTTGTCAGCCGCAAGATGATGTTCCAATCAGTCGGTCATCGTCCCCGGACTCAGCAACGCGTGCGGCTCGGCGCCACTGCCGGAGGTAGGCTTGTCTCGCTCATGCACGACTATGTCAACGACTGCGGGATGCTCGATGGCTATCACGAAAACTGTGGCGAGGCCACACCCTACCACTACAGTGTGCCGAACCTTCGAGTGAAGTGGGGCCTCGCCAGCCGCAGTATCGGCTCGCCGACCGCCATGCGCGGTCCAGGAGCAGTGCCCGGACTGTTCGCAACCGAGTCGGCGATCAATGAACTGGCCGATCAACTGAAGATCGATCCTGTGCGCCTGCGCGTTCTCAACGAACCAAAGATCGACGAGGGACTGGGCGTGCCCTTTTCGTCACGTCATTTTCTTGAATGTCTCGAAGTCGGCGCGGAAAAGTTCGGCTGGTCAAACCGGAATCCTGAAATCGGATCGATGAAGCGCGACGGTTCCATTCTTGGCTGGGGACTAGCGGGCGCAGCGTGGATATCGGGACGATCCGCGGCCCAGGCAAATGTGGAGCTCCGCGATGACGGGAGCGCCCGTGTTGCGTGCGGCACGCAGGACATCGGCACTGGCACCTATACAATTCTCGCTCAGCTTGTGGCTGACAAAACCGGTGTGCCACTCAACAAAATCGAAGTGGTGCTGGGCGATACATCGCTTCCGCCGGGCCCGATCTCGGGCGGATCATTGGTAACCGGCTCGGTGGTCCCAGCTGTTTTTGACGCAGCTGACAACGCGATCGCTTCACTTCTTAGTGTCGCCACGACAACGCTTGGCTCACCATTCGAAAAACATAAGGCTGACGACCTCGGTTTCGAAACCGGACGCGTATTTGTTAAGGCTGACGGCCCCGTGAAGGGCGTACCGTTTTCGGATTTGCTTCGCCGCACCAACATGCGCCTTGTCACAGGCAGCGGTAAATCCGAAGGGACATTCGATGAAAAGAAGCCGAAAGTCTCGATGCATTCGTTCGGCTGTCACTTTGTCGAAGTCACATGGCAGCCGGCGATCGCACGGCTGCGCGTGAATCGTGTCGTCACGGTCATCGACGGCGGGCGGATCATCAATCCGCTAGCCGGACGCAACCAAATCGAAGGCGCAGTTGTGATGGGAGTTGGCATGGCGCTTTTGGAGCACACGATCTATGACCCGCAAAATGGTGCACCGATCAATTCGAACCTCGCTGACTATCTCATGTCCGTAAATGCCGACGCGCCGCTCATGGAAGTGCATTTCCTCGATCATCCCGACACAGAAGTGAACCCGCTAGGCGCTCGCGGAATCGGAGAAATCGGGCTGGCCGGTGTCGCGGCTGCGATCACAGCTGCTACGTATCACGCAACGGGTGTGCGCGTACGCGAATTGCCAATCAGGATCGAGGACTTGCTGACATCTTCGGTTTTGGCCTAACGAGTAGACGAACATGCCGACCATACAAGAAATTCCAACCGCGTCACCGATCGGTCGCGATACTCCGCGCATCGATGGTCCGTTGAAGGTCAGCGGCACCGCGCATTACGCCTCCGACTTCTACTTTCCCGGATTGTTGTACGGGGTTCCGGTCGAGGCCACGATCGCCAAGGGCAAGATCACTAAGCTCGATACCGCGGCGGCGGAAAAGTTGACCGGCGTGCGCGCGATTCTGCATCGCCAAAACATCGGGAAGATTTTCCGTTCGACTCTCGGGGAAGGCATGAACGGTGTCTGCATCGAACGGCGGCCGCCGTTCGAGGACGATGTCGTTCGCTACTACGGCCAATACGTCGCGCTCGCGGTGGCGGACACTTTCGAGAGCGCCAAACCTGCGACGGACGCGGTTGTCGTTAGTTACGCGAAAGAGAAGCCGAACGTCGAAGACAAGTTGACCGCCGACAACGAATTGTGACCTAACGAATGAAAGCACTGCAGCAAATCATCAAACGCGTCACAGAAAATTCTTCGCAGCCGTGGGCTCTTGCGACGTTGGTTCAAACGGAAGGTTCTAGTTATCGCAAGCCGGGCGCTCGCCTTTTGGTCGAGCGGAATGGCGAAACCTTGGGTGTTCTGAGCGGCGGTTGTTTGGAGGAAGAGATCGGTCGCTACGGGCAAGACGTCATTGCCACTGGGTCGCCGGTCCTCCTGTCATTTGATACACGACGCCTTTACGGATGTGATGGTCGTTTGAAGATCCTTATCGAACCGCTTCCCGCCGCTGAACGCGATGGCAATCTCATCACCGAAATTGGGCGGCGACTCAGCAACAGACTGCTTTGCCGAATACGCACCTGTTTTGAGGGCGAAGCCCTCGGCTCTGACTTGTTGCCCCGGGACATTCTTATGACGGAACGCCCCGGCGTTTTTGTAGAGATGCTGCCGCTTCCCGTTCGCTTGTTACTTTTCGGCGCCGGGCCAGAGATCGAACCGCTTGCTCAGTTCGGTGGAAATCTCGGGTGGGTCGTCGAGCATTTTGCGCATCCTTCCACACTCGACGAGCATTTTCGAGCGGATGCGCAGACAGCAGCGCTTGTAATGAATCATAACTTCGGCCGTGATCTTCTCGCACTCGATCGGCTTCTCTCCTTGCAACTTCGATATGTCGGATTACTCGGGCCGAGAAAACGTCGTGCGGAATTGCTGGCACGACTCGGCGAGTATCGACCGGTCGATTTTACCGCAAGCGAGAGGAACTTGTTCGCGCCGGCCGGACTCGATATCGGCAGCGAAGCGCCGGAGGAAATCGCGCTCGCGATTGTCTCCGAGGTGGCGGCGGTATTGTCCGATCGGATGGGCGGTTTCCTGCGTGAACGCAGGAGTGATATTCATACAATCGCAACGGCTGCCAGCGGGGAGGCGGCGTAGTGATTTGATGAGAGTGGCCGCCGTCGTCCTCGCTGCTGGAGGTTCGACTCGCTTCGGAAAACCAAAACAACTCGCGCTTATTCAGGGCGAAACATTTGCTGGGCGCATTGTGAGAGCGGCGGTCGAAGCCGGCTGCGCGCCAGTCGTGGTTGTTACCGGCGAGGATTCGGCACAAATCACATCAGAGCTGACGCGTTTTACGGTTACGATTACGATGAACCCGGATTGGCAAAGCGGGTTGGGATCCTCAATCGTTGTTGGTATTCGACATGCGATGAATCTCGCCCCCGAGCTTGATGCCGTGATTCTGCTCGCGTGCGATCAACCGTTCGTAACTGTTGCCGTGCTCACACAGCTCATCCAATCGCGCCTAACAAGTGGCAAGCCGATCGTCGCGTCAGGCTACGCCGAGACCCTCGGGATTCCCGCTCTCTTTGATCGATCTTGTTTTCCCGATCTGTTGCGACTCAAAGGAGATTGCGGAGCCAAAAAAATCATTCTCGCGCAGCTACAAGATGTCGTCTCGTTTGATTTTCCCGCGGGCGCGATCGACATCGACACTGCGGCGGACTACGAAAAACTCGATCAACCCCTTGCCGGGGACGGCACGCGGTTGGGATAGCCGGACGTTCCGTTGGGAGCATCAAGAGCTTCCGATCCAGATCCCAACGAGGAAGACCAACACTCCTCCCACGATGACTTGAAACGCTGCGCGGAGAAATGGCGTGTCCATATACCGCTTTCGGATCCAGCTGATGACCAACAGTTCAATTGCCACGATCACAACGGCAATGGCTGTAGCAGTTCGAAATTCTGGAATCAAATATGGCAACGTGTGACCGATTCCTCCGGCCGTGGTCATTAATCCGCAGACGATTCCACGCAGCAAAGGTTTGCCCCGGCCGGTCAGGCTGCCGTCATCAGAAGCTGCTTCAGCGAATGCCATTGAAATTCCCGCTCCAATGCTGGCAGCGAGGCCGACCACAAATGCGGCGTGGCTGCTGTGCGTCGCAAACGCTGCAGCAAACACCGGAGCAAGCGTTGAGACCGAACCATCCATCAGTCCCGCCAGCCCGGGCTGCACGATTTGCAAAACGAACAATCGGCGATGGGCTTTCTCTTCTTGAGTCTCAACTTCCGGAGTTAGGTATTTCTGTTGAAGATTCTTGGCTAAAGTCATGTGCTTTCGCTCCGCCTCCGCCAAGGCTCCTAGTAGCTGCCGCGTTGACGCGTCACTGACTTTATTAGCAGCGCGCTCGTAGAAACGCCGGGTCTCCATCTCCATGATCTCTGCCTGACGCCGAACCGTTTTGATTCCCAGCGGCCGGATCATCCACACCGGTTTTCGATGCACGAACCCCTTCACGTCTTCTCGACGAATCAAAGGAATGTGTTCTCCAAAGCGACGACGATACTCTTCGATCAGTTTGCCGCGATGCTCATCTTCTTCCGCCTCCATTTCCTCGAAGATTTGGGTGGTTGCGGGGTAATCGGCTCGCAATCCCGCTGCGAAATCTGCATAGATGCGCGCATCGGTTTCCTCCGACGAAATTGCCAGCGCGAGGATTTCCTGTTCAGACAGGTCTTCGAAATTCTTCGCCATAGACCTCCCGATTAAGGATCTAATAGAGCAAAACGTTATTTCTTTGACGCTTCCGGAGCGGTCGAAGCTGTAGGAGTGGTCGCGGCGAGGCGGACGGTTGTTCCGGTTGTAAGAGAGTCCGAGGGATTGACGATTACCTTGTCAGATTCAGAAACGCCGCTCAGGATTTCTGACTGAACGCCGAAGTCGCGTCCTACCTTGACGTCACGAAGCTGCACAACGCCCTTGGCGTCCACGACGCCAACTTTCACACTTTTGCTGCGAAATATAAGTGTGTTATCAGGTAAAGTAACCAGCTTTCCTAAAGCAACCTGTGGCACACGGACGGTGGCGTAGCTCCCAGGCAGAATCTCGTTCTTCGAATTTTCGACCTGTAACTCAACAAGCATAGTCCGGGAATCCGGGGAGACCGCTCCCGAAGTGGAAATCACTTTTCCGGGATATGTCTTTGCGCTTTCCGCGCCGACCTGAACGCTGAAGGTTTGTCCCGCCGCTATGTTCGCCGCGTCCTCCTGAGGGATACGGAAATAAACGCGCAGAGGATCTGTTTGTTGGATGTGAAACATCTCGACGCTCGTATTATTCGCGGTAATCAGGTCGCCGACGTTCACGTTACGGGCCGTGATAATACCGGCGAAAGGCGCTGTTACACGTTTGAAGGCGACTTCCTGTTCGAGGAAACGAAGATTGGCGGCAAACGCTTGGGTGTTGGCCTGATTCGTGCCCTGCGAAGTGTCGGTGTTTTCCGCATCAAGTTGGGAGACGACACCTTCTTTGTATAACTCCTGCCATTTCGTGTTCGTCTTTTTGGCCTGCTCCAAATTTCTTTTCGCTAGCACAGCCTGCGAGTGGGCTTGCGCGAGCTGCTGATCAAGATCAGGCGTGTCAATCTCCGCGAGCAACTGGTCTTTCTGGACGTGCGCGCCGATATCCACGAGCCAGTCTTTTAGGTATCCATTCACTCGCGCGAAGATAGATGCTTCCTGCCACGGTTTGACTTCAGCTGGTAAATTAAGCCCACTGTGAGGCGTGGTAGCGGTTGGTGAAACAACGGCCACGGTCGGGATCGCCAACTCCTTAGTATCAGCCGCAGCTGTTTGCCGCTGCCGCACCTGCGGAACAAAGCCACCGACCAATGCGATCAGAAGCAATGCTCCGCCCGACATCAGGATAAAGCGAAGTCTTCGGCGAGCCTGGACGGGGCTCGTTTTAGGTTCGTCGGAGCTAACGCTGTCGGTAGGAGTAGTTGTGCTCATGTGTAGAGGGATGTGTTTAGGTTGCGGAGACCGCCTCCTCAAGGGCCGTGGATGGAACATTTTCTTTCGGTTTTGCCTTGGCATTGCCGGCTGCCTGGCGGTGCAACAGGCTGAATACCACAGGCACAAAAAGTAACGTCGCGACGGTTGCGAGCATGAGACCGCCAATGACCGCGCGCCCGAGCGGCGCGTTCTGCTCGCCGCCCTCACCAAGACCAAGCGCCATTGGTAACATTCCGATGACCATCGCCGTCGCTGTCATGATCACTGGACGCAAGCGGCCGGTGCCGGCTTCCCATGCAGCTTTCACAGAATCCATTCCTTCCTGGAGGTGAGTCCGCGCAAAGGTCACCACCAGAACAGAATTCGCAGTGGCGACGCCGAGACACATGATCGCGCCCATCATCGCTGGAACGCTTAAAGTTGTGCTCGTAACATGCAAGCCCCAAATCACGCCCGCGAGCGCACCGGTCAATCCCGTTAAAATAATGAATGGGTCGACCCAGCTTTGGAAATTTACAACGAGCAGTAAATAGATCAGCGCAATCGCCACTAACATTCCGATGCCCAATCCGAGAAAGCTGGAATTCATCGTTGATGCTTGTCCTCTAAGGACAATGCTAACGCCTTGCGGCGCGGTCTTCTGGGCTTGCGCAACGATAGGCCTGACATCACTCAATACTCCACCGAGATCTCTGCTTCCAACTCCGCCGTAAACATCGACTACCGGGATAACGTTGTAGTGCGTGTAGATGGGTTGGCTGCTGATTCGCGTTACGTCAGTTACGTTGTCGAGGACCTGACCGTTGCCCGTTCCAGGTTTAGAGGCACTAAGTGGCATCGATCTCAGCTCAGAAAGCGTAGTCGTCTGACGTTCCGGAACCCTGACATTGACGAGATATTGGACGCCAGTGGTGTAATCAAGCCAGTAGGTCGGCGTCACCTGGCTGCTGCCGCTCAAAGAGAGCAGCACCGAACCAGCCACATCTCTTTCGCTGAGCCCGAGCTCCATCGCCTTTGTTCGGTCAACATTGAACTCGAATCGCTGCAAGTCATTAGGCTGCTGAACCCTCACATCAACGGCCCCGCGAACCTGACGGATTTTTTGGGCTATGGAATTGGCCACCTGCTGGTCGACGGTTTCATTTCGTCCGACAACTTGAATGTCCAGCGGCGCTGGAAGTCCGAAGTTAAGCGTTTGGCTGACGATATCGGCAGGCAGGAAGTAAAAGGTTGTTCCGGGAAACTCGCGGTTCAGACTCAGACGCAGATTGCGGACATAATTCGCTGTCGGCTTGTGATTGGGTTTCAGTGAAACCAGAATGTCGGCATCGGCCGGCCCTGATATTCCACTGTCGTTGTAGCTCAAGTTGATGCCCGAAACCGGAAGTCCGATGTTATCGAGTATACCCTCGAGTTCGTTTGAGGGGACCTGACGACGAATGGCAGCTTCCACTTCGTCAACCAGCTTGGCCGTTTGCTCGATCCGCGTGCCGGTAGGGGCGCGCACGTGCAATCGAAACGTTCCTGCATCCACCGCGGGAAAGAAATTCTGGCCAAGGAATGGAACGAGTAGCCAGGATGCAACGCAAAAGGAGAGAAAGCCGACGGCGAAAGCCGGTCTATGTCCCAGGACTTTGCCTAACAAGTCCGCATAAGCTGCCCTGAAGCGATCGAACGCTTTTTCAAAACCATGCTGGAGTGCCACCAGCGGTCGAACCCAAAAGGGGACGTGCGTTGCGGCGGCTCGTTCGTGCCGGCGTTGCTCGAACCACATAATCATCGTTGGCACCAGCGTGCGCGAAAGCACATAAGAAGAGATCACGGCGAACATCACGGCTTCGGCCAAAGGCACAAAGAGATAGCGCGCCACCCCAGACAGAGAAAACATCGGGACGAAAACAATGCAGATACAGAAAGTTGAAACCATTGCCGGCAACGCGATTTCGCCCGCGCCTTTCAGAATTCCATCTTCAAGTTTTTCACCTGATGCAAGGTGGCGCTCGACGTTTTCGATTGTCACCGTGGCATCATCCACCAGGATCCCGACGGCCAGCGCCAGACCGCCAAGCGTCATGATATTGATCGTTTGACCAAGCAGGCTCAGGATTGCCAGAGACGACAACACCGAAAGCGGAATGGACACCGCAATGATAAGTGTGCTTCTCCATGAACCGAGAAAAAGCAAAATCATCAGCGCGGTCAAAGCAGCTGCGATAACGCCTTCCCTAACGACGCCGCTGACCGCCGCCTTCACGAACACGGATTGATCGGCAAATTGCTTTACCTGGATATCGCTCGTCACCGTCTTGAGAATGTTGGCCATGGCAGCCTTCACGCCCGCCGCTACGGAAAGGGTCGACGCGCTGCCATTCTTGAAAATGCTGAGCAACGTGCTGCGGACGCCATCCTGGCGAACGATGTTTTCCTGCGGGAAATAGCCATCGCGCACTTGGGCAACATCGCTGACGTGAATCACGGTCCCGCCCACCATCTTGATCGGTAGATCGTTCAACAGATCGATCCGCGGCGGATTGACGTTGAGATCAATGGGCACTTCTTTCCCGCCGATCTTGGCCGTGCCACTCGGATAGGTCAGGGAGCCGTTGCTGATGGCAGTGACGACATCGGATTCGACAAGGTTGTTTGCCTCCAGCGCCTTGAGGTCGAGATCGACCGAAACAACCCTTTGCTTTCCGCCATACGGGTACGGAATGCTGACTCCCGGCACACTGATTAGTCCGACGCGAATCTGGTTTAACGCGATGTCGAAGACCTGCTGCTCGGAAAGTTTGGCGCTACTGATTCCGAACTGAAGAATAGAAACCGTAGACGCGCTGTATTGGATGATTAGCGGCGGAGTGGTTCCTGGTGGCAGTTGTCTCAAAATGGTTTGCGACACGGCCGTCAGTTGAGCCACCGCGGTCGAGGGATTCGTGCCCGGCTGAAAGAAAACTTTGATTACGCCGAAGCTGTCATAGGAGGTCGATTCAATGTGCTCGATATTGTCGACCGTGGTCGTCAGCGCTCGCTCCTCGCTGTAAACAATTCGTTGCGCGATCTGGTCAGCCGGCAGTCCGGTGTAACTCCAAATCACACTGACCACTGGGATGTTGATAGCGGGAAAAATATCTGTCGGCGTTTTGGTTATGACAAAGGGGGTCATCAAAAGCAGCAGCAAAGCTGCTACGACAAACGTGTAGGGGCGACGGAGAGCTAGGCGAACAATCCACATAACGTGCCTCCGGTCTGGCTATGGACACAGCAGCTCGCCTTCATGGATCCAACTTTCGTTCCGCGACCCGCAAGCCGCTATTGCGCATCCGTGGGATTTTTTCCCCACCTATATGAACTGATGGCGGCTCCCTCTTTTGAGAAAACTCCTAACTGGACTAAATGTCAACGTCCGTTCACTTCGACGCCCGCTTCTTTTTCGAGCGCCTTGATTAAGGCAGAGGCATTTTCTTGTCCGAAGCCAAGCACGACAGCCGAAGCGAGATTTTTTTGCACCACACTCAGCGCCGGAGTGGGGGACTCCAGACTTTCGCTGAATTTTGCGATCAGATCCGCGTCCTTAAGCATGAGCGTAAGTGCAAAGCTGGTCGAAAAATCGCGTTTCAAAATATACTGGCCATTGCTCACCAGTAGCGGTGAGCGGAAATCGGCGACTTTTACGACTTCCATTACCGTGTTCAGATCAAGCCCCGCTTTTTGCGCGAGAACGAGGCCTTCCGCAAGCGCTTCCATTTCCAACGCAACGATGAGGTTTCCCACCAGCTTCATAGCCACTGCGTTTCCGTTCTTCCCGAAGTAATGAACGGTTTGCCCCAAATGCTCCAGGACTGGTTTTACTTTTTCGAAAATTGCCTTGTTGCCCGCGGCCATAATCCAAAGCTTGGCATTGGCCGATTCTTGTTTACTGCCAAAGACAGGCGTATCGAGAAAATCGACACCGTGCTTTGTGTAAGCTTTCTGTTCTCGCAAACTCGTCGCCGGGAGAACCGTGCTCATGTCCATCGCGATCTGGCCTTCCTTGATTCCGCTGACAATTCCTTCCGCGCCAAAAACTACGTCCTCGACTGCCTGGTCGTTACTCAAGCTATACATGACCAGATCGACATCGCGGACAGCATCCGCTGGTGTATCGGCTACGCGCGCGCCCTTTCTGGCAAATGACTCGCATTTTTCAGGGTTCCGATTCCAGACGCTAAGTTTGTAGCCGGCTTTGAGAAGGTTCGCGGCCATGCCGCTACCCATGGTCCCGAGACCGAGATAAGAGATTGTCTTTATCATATCTGAATACGTGAAAGATTCTTCATAGGAGTAAAGTCAGGTGTGTCGCGTAGTCAGTATAAAGTGCATCTTATTTCTCTTCCTTATTCGCCAGGCTTGGATCAATCAGCGTCAAATCTGTGTCCGGATCAAAGCGCTTCTGCATCGTTACTGGATCGACAGTGACCATTACTTCCAGCGTCGGGGATACATACGCCGCGAGAACGTGACCTCCCTGCGTTGTACCATCTGAATTCCCCACCAGCATGTGTGTGTGGACTACGGGCTTTCCTTGGTAGAGCGCGATGTCACCGCTCATCCCAATCACTTCGTGCTGACCGTTGACAGGAATCTTCTTGTACATTTTGCGCTGAGCATCAAACCATCCCAGCGTTGCTCCGCTCACCGCTCCAATGGCAGTGAAATGGGCACTGGTAACGTGATACTTCTGCGCAAACTCAAGCAGTCCGGAAAACGCCTCGTCTCCCTGATAGAAGATAACCGCATATTGTTTCGTCGCTTCTCCAGGGTTCAGCAATTGAACCTTCATCTTGGGAGCTTTGCCTTTGGGACCAGCGTCCGGCGGCGCTACATATTCACTTGCCGTGTCCTGCGAATACGCCGCCGTGATGGCGATCCCACTCAATAACAGTGCATAACTGAGTTGCTTTACTTTGATCATAGAGTTCTTCTCCAAAGTAAGGTTCAAGATCGCGCTCCTGCTGCGGCGCGTGTGGAAGGGTGCGAAACTGTTTCGGTTGTTCTCCCGTCGCGAGTCCGCGGTGGACGCACCAGGATCGGTAACACAGTTGAGATTGTCATGACGCCGGCGATGACATGAAGAGCGCCACGATACGATCCGGCTGTTTCGCGCATGTGGGCGATGAGTAAAGGACCAAAAACGCTCGCAAAGCCCCAGGCCGTCAGCATTAAACCATAGATGACCGCGCCAAGAGCGATCTGCAGAAACACTCCCACGATCGCAATCACCCAACGATTGTTAGTTCGCATAAATTCCTCCTATCACAGCGGCATGACTACGCCGCCGTTTTTGGGAATTGCATCGTAAGTTGTCCTGTCGATGTTCAGGTGCGCCATGACCGCTTCCGGCGGAGTATGAGCCAGCCACTCCGACAATGACATGTCCTGAAAACGATTGACTTTGCCGAACATCTCCAGAAACACCAGATCTGTGTCGCCTGTGTTCTCGACGTAATGGAGTAAAGTCTTCTGGACGTATCCGACATCGCCCTCTTGAAAGTCCATCGTGCGAGCTTTGTTGCCTGTGTCTACCACGGTCATTCGCCCCTTGCCGTTAATGTAGTATTGCCACTCATCCGCATTTGGATGCCAGTGCAGTTCCCTCAGCCCACCAGGATGAACGGTAACAAGTGCCATCGCAGTGGTTGACACTTTGAAATTGCTTGTATCAACAATGCGCACCTCGCCACTCTTGGTTTTCAACGTCGGCGGCATTTGCATCGTGCGAAATGCAAAATCCTGCGGCGACCTTCCACGTGTACCGGCGGCTGCGTTCTGATCGGCCTCCATTGAGCCGGGAACATCCGCTTGGAAAATGAACAACTCTTGTTTCGGCACATTCTTGAACGCCTGTTCGTCGACAGCGAAATTCTTCGCCAATACCTCAAGGGGCAGGTGTCCTATCGCGTCGCTCAACAGGACCGTTTCTGACTCCGAAAAATTGCCGTCGTCGAAAACGAGCATGAACTCGCATCCATCGGGATCCAGACCTTGAATGGAGTGAGGAATTCCTGATGGAAAAAACCAAAGATCATTTTTGCCCACGTCGGCGACGAAACTTTTGCCGTCCAGATCGATGGCGGTGATCCGTGCGTTTCCGTAAAGCATGATGGCCCATTCGCCGGCCGTGTGCCAATGCAGTTCGCGGAATCCACCTGCCGTCAGCCTCATGTTAACACCGGCCAGGGTCTTTGAGACGGGAAGCTCCCGCACCGTCACCTCGCGTGACCATCCGCCCTCATAAGTGCGCTTGTTGGCAAAGGAGAATGGATACTTGAAGTTTTGGACCAGGCTCTTCGAGTCAGTGCCAGGTGGCCATATGGAATCTGGGTTCTGCCCATCCAGCGCGGGATTAGACGGTCCTGGATCGCTCCTGCTTCGATCCGCCCCGTGTAGTTCTGCCCCGACTACTCTTTGCAGCCCTGTTAGTCCTCCCGCCATAACCGCGGCAGCTCCGAGGAAATTGCGACGAGTTAGCTTGCTCATAATTATGTCTCCTAAGGTTTCTGAGTTTGTTTTTCTGAGTTGAAATTCTTCACGTCATGCACTCCAGACTTGGAAAAGAATGCTGAGCAAAACCAGCATTAGACCGCTCCAGACAAAAACGACTTCCTCGATCCGATTGTGGCGAACGACCGGAACGTCGTTCTCGACGTTTGGATCACCATCGAAAAGCTGGTGTCGCCTGCGGAAAATAAAAACTCCGGCCAGTAGAAAAACGATCACGGCGAAAGTGAATCCGACGCGCAGCGCTGCAAGGCCCGCCGGTTCAATCCCTGCTGTCAAAGAAGCTACTTGGTCAGCAACTGGCGTGTTCATTTCGATCCTCGCAGCGTTGTCCGAACCCAATCACCCTGTTCCTCCCAGACGACGATCATGGTATCGGGCGGGTAAGGTTTGCCGCGATAGGGCGACCGAAGTACCCCAAACGCGTTCGAAGCGAGGATCGATAACAAAATCATCGCTATCGCGAGAGGATAATTCGTTTTCATAAAAGAATGGTATCGGTCCGTTGAATCAGTTTCTACGACGCGTCGGTAGGATTTTCCGTTGCCACCCAGGGACGGATCGGCATTGCCTCTTTCGAGAGAGAGGCGAGGACGACGACTCAAGGAGCGGCCGCCTCCAAGCCGCCGATTAAAGAAACATCGATCTGAAAATCGCCGCTCTTTCACGCTTAGCGTTCCGCGGCGAAAACGGCTTCCGGATCGGAACCGGAAACTTTGCCTACCGCGATCCAACCGAATCGGCTGACTAGCGCGCCAAGTAGAAATGAAATCGCCGCGAAGGGAACCAGGCCGAAAAACCGCAGGATAAGCGCAAGCGGACCGTTCAAAATTTCGCCGATCCGAATGAGCCACCCCGATCCATGCTCGTGAATTGCACGATCGGCGGCACCGTGTTTATCGAGGCTGAGCCAGATCAAAAGCGCAGTCTCAACCGCGGCCGCATAAAACCCGAGGAAGTTAAGCGCAGCGATTCGGTGCCCGACCAATTCCAACAGAGCGGCGGCGGATCCCAATCCTGCTGTCCCAAAATGAATCGGCAGCAGGGTGCGATGTAAAAACCACGCTGGAATTGCGGTCGCGCCGATCAGCACGCCAGTGTAAGTCGCAAGCAAAGTTCCGAAGATTGCCGCAGCACAAATGAAGATGGCGGCAGCGACGCGCAAGAGTTGATCGAGTGTGCCAGGGAATATCTGATGCGCGTGCAGTTCGAGCGCGATCAAACCCGGAACTGCGCATGCGCCGAACGCGCTCAGAATCCAGGCGCCCATCGACATGGCCGATCTGTGTTTAAAAACGCGCAGCATGTTAAGGAAAAGATGTGGACGGCCAAGATCCATGATCAAAAGAACAGGCGAAAGAATCGCCCCAGCTATGCAGGCAACCCACATGGCCGCAAGTGCAAGATCGACATGATGAAAGATGATCGCTCCGCTCGCGATTACGGCCGACATTCCGGCCATTCCACCGAAGAAAAAATAAAGCGGAACTTCCCAGGTCCACACCGGCGGTTTCACCACCGCCTGACCGTAGTAACCGGGTTTGCGCGGAATCGGGCCACCGGCAACGTCCACGCCTTTGCCCGCAACGACGCCCTCCTTCCATGCTTTCTCGCGCAGCTCTTCGAGTCGCTTTTCGGATGGCGAATTGGTTGTCATGAGAAAAACGCGAACGCCAGGAGCGTTGCGATGATTGATGCAATGGCGGTCGCGAACGCTGAAGTCCACGCGGACTTAAGATGAATCGTTGGAATCTGCGGTTTCGGTGGAAGGCCGTAGGCTTCCGGTTCGCCCAGAATCAAAAAGAACGCGTGGATGCCGCGCACGGATGTTTCCGTTGGATCGTAAAGTTGTGCGTCGTTGTAACCGCTTTGTTGCAATTGCTGCACACGCTCCGCTCCGCGTGCGCGCAAATCATCGAGTCGACCAAACACGATCGATTCGGTCGGACAAACTTTTGCGCACGCGGGTACGAGTCCGCTCTTTTGTCGATCGTAACAAAATGTGCACTTAAATGCGCCACCTGCGTCTGGCAGCGGTTGCGGTCGGCGATCGATTACACCAAATGGGCACGAGACCACGCAATAGCCGCATCCGTTGCAAACATCATTTTGCACGAGGACGGAGCCAACCTCCGTCCGCACAATCGATCCGGTAGGACACGCTTCAAGACAACCGGCTTCTTCGCAGTGTTTGCAAACGTCGGATAGAAATACCCAGCGAAACGGGTCTTCTCCGTCGCTACTACCCAGAAAATGGGAGCCGACGATCTGACCTCCTTTTTCCCGGTCCTGTTCCAGAAACATGACATGTCGCCACGTCGATGCGCCGAGGTGACCGGTGTTGTCGTAAGAGTTTCCCGACCAAATGAAGCCGTCATCGGGCACTTGGTTCCATTCCTTGCACGCGACCTCGCAAGCCTTGCAGCCGATGCAAACGGTCGGGTCGGTAAAAAATCCTACTTCGACGTTATCGCGCACGTAGGAGTGCTTCCGCTGATTCGTGCTATGAGTGCCTTCGCCGATCATCGATTATCGATCTTTCCTTCCAAGCCATGACCGCCACCGGCTCTGGCGCAAGGCGCACCTGCCGCTGGTTGTTCGGGGTGTAAATTAGCTGGGCCACCCTTCGGCACATATTTGTCGAGCCAATCTTCAAAGGCGGGACCTCGCGGCAATCGGCCAGGCACAATGTTGCAGGTGAGCGCCTTCGCTTCCATGATGGTGACGTTCGGCTCGCCCGAAATCGGAATTAAATCATTCGTGGACCCGCCCTTCACCGGTCCGGCGGAACCGAAATGAAACGGCATCGCGATTTGGTGTACGGTTTTCCCGTTGAGATGCAGTGGCCGGATACGGCGGCTGACGAGTGCGCGGGCTTCGATTGCTCCGCGTAAACTCACGACCGAAATATAGTCGCCGTTGCCGATCTCCAGCTCGACGGCAAGCTCGGGGGACATTTCAGCGAAGAGCTCAGGTTGCAACTCCGCGAGATGACTGAGAAAGCGCGACATACCTCCGGCGGTATGATGCTCGGTCAGCCGGTAAGTTGTAAGCACAAAAGGAAATCGCGGGTCTCCTGGTGGCGCGAACCGATTTTCCTGGCGGGTAAACCAATGCACAGCCGGATTCGTGTCGCGCGAGTAAAGCGCATTGTGCACCGGTGACTCGAGCGGTTCGTAATGTGTAGGCATCGGTCCATCCTGCAAACCGCTCGGGACGTAAAGCCACCCGAGCCCGTCTTCATGCGAGATGAACGCCGAGTCGCCGGGAATCCCATCAAGGCCGCTCTCGTTTCCAGTTGGTCGAAACTCTGGCGACTTGTCCAGCGGAAAATCGGGGTTATCAATTCCGGTCCATTTCTTTTGCCCGCCGTCCCACCAGACTAACTTCTTGCGGTCGCTCCACGGCTCGCCGGTCGGACTGGCGCTCGCTCTATTATATATAATGCGCCGATCACCCGGCCAAACGAATCCCCAACCGTGGCCAAGATAATCTTTCGAATTACGCGAGTTTGCCTTGTTAATCTTATCTGGACCGAGGACGCCTGAGTAAATCCAGCAGCCGCTTGCGGTCGAACCGTCGGACTTCAGCCGTGGATAACCGTCAACCTGCGGACCGTGATGCGGATTCCCTGCGCGATCGATGCCGAAAACAATTCCGTCATTCCCGCCGGGGTCACCAACCCCGGCTACAGGATTAGTGTACCAGCCGTTGATCTCCGCTAGCACGGCTTCCATTTTTGGATCGCCCGACTCGTCTTCGGGATACCACCAATCGATTGCGCGCAACGGTTCATCGAGCGGATCGTTGGATTGTTTCGCTTTGGCGATCAAGCGCAAAGCGAGCTTATGCATGAACCACGCCTCGGAGCGCGCGTCGCCCGGCGGATCGACAGCTTTCTGGCGCCACTGCAGCATGCGCTGCGTTTGTGTGAAGGCGCCTTCCTTTTCGGCATGACCCGCCGCTGGAAAAAGAAAAACCTCCGTTTCGATGTCCTCTGCGCGAAGCTCGTCGCGCTCAATCTCGGGCGAATCACGCCAGAACGTCGCCGCTTCGATTTCGACCATCTCGCGAACGACCAGCCATTTCAATTTCGACAGCGACGCTCGCTGGAACCTAGAGTTTGCCGCCGCGACCGCCGGATTCTGGCCCATCATGAACATGCCTTCCATTTTTCCGTCGGCCATGTCGTAGAGGTATTCGAAGTAGGAATGATTGCTGGTGATCTTCGGGATCCAGTCGTAGCCAAAATCGTTTTCGGTCGTTGCGTTCTCGCCGTAGTACGCTTTCAGCAAGCTAATGAAGTAGGCTGGAAGATTGTTCCATAGACCAGTTGGCTTTGTTTGACGCGCCAGGTAATCGCGCAGCGTCGCTTCGGTGCCATCGCCGCGGGGCATTGGCAGATAACCAGGCAAAGTATCGTAAAGCGTTGGAATGTCGGTCGAGCCTTGGATCGACGCGTGACCACGCAGGGCCAAGATCCCGCCCCCCGGACGGCCGATATTGCCGAGCAAGAGTTGCAGGATCGCCGCGGTTCGAATGATCTGAACGCCTTTTGAATGTTGGGTCCAGCCGAGCGCATAACAAATCGCCGCACTCTTATCGGGACCGGATGCGGCGACGAGCGCGTCCGCGACCTTGTGAAAAAGCGCCGGCGGAATGCCGCAAATTTTCTCTACCATCTCCGGCGTGTAACGAGCGAAGTGGCGGCGCAGTGTTTGCAAAACGCACCGCGGATGTTGCAAGGTCAGATCGCGTTCCGGAAAACTGAGGGCGGGATGGCCTTGGTAGACCCAGGTCTTCCTGTCGTAGCCGCATAGCTCCCCGCTCCAACCAGAGAAAACGCCTGTCGCGCCTTCTTCCGCGTCGCGAAAATCTTCACGCAGAATGCAGGACGCATTCGTGAAGTGGACGACGTAATCGCGGAAGAAAAGATTGTTCTCGATAATGTGCCTGACGAGTCCGCCAAGAAATGCAATGTCGCCGCCGGCGCGGATCGGCACCCAGATGTCAGCGAGCGCGCTGGTGCGCGAAAACCTCGGATCAACATGAATGATGGTCGCGCCGCGTTCCTTTGCTTTCATCACCCAGCGAAAACCGACAGGGTGCGCTTCCGCCATCGACGAGCCTTCGATTAAAATACAATCGGCGTTGGCCAGATCTTGTTGCGCAGTTGTAGCTCCGCCCCGGCCGAAGGAGGTACCCAGACCGGGCACCGTGCTGCTATGTCATATCCGCGCCTGGTTGGATATGCACACCATTCCCAGGCCCAAAGTGAAAAGTTTTTTAATGAGATAATTTTCTTCGTTGTCGAGAGTGGCGCCGCCGAGATGACAGATTGCCGTCGTGTGATTGATGGTGTTGCTGTCTTGCTTGTGCACGAACGTGCGCTTGCGCGATTCCCAGACGCGGTCTGCCACCATGTCCACCGCGCGATCCAGCGAAATTTCTGTCCACTCTTTCGCTCGCGGCGCGCGATATTTCATTTTCGTTTCGCGTCGCGAATGGGTGAGCAACTGATACGATGCAGCGCCCTTAGGGCAGAGATTTCCCTGGCTGATCGGACTCTCAGGATCGCCTTCGATCGAAACAAGCTTTCCGTCCTTGTGATAAATCAGCTGCCCGCAACCAACACCGCAATAAGGGCAAATCGATCGTGCTACCTGCGCGTCGTCGATCCGCGCGCGCATCGCGCGCGTCTTGTCCGACATCGCTTCCAGCCCCGTGCCATCGGTCCGCTCGCGAATCTGCCGAATGAGCGGCCATTTCGAGAGCAACGCAGTGAGCGATGGCATGGCGTTTATTCCTCGCTTAAGCAGGCAAGTTCACTGTTATCCTTTTCGTCGCAGCGCGTAAAGCGCTAAACAAGATCTCGATCAAAGAATCGAGCGCACCACACCACCGTCGGCGCGCAAAGCCGCGCCGTTCGTAGCCGACGAGAGCGGGCTGGCGACAAACGCGACGAGTGTCGCGACTTCATCCGGAGTAGCGAAACGTCTCAAGAGTGAAGTGGGCCTTGCTGTCGTGAAGAATTCTTTTTCCACGACGGCAGGCGCCGAGTGTTTGGCCTTGGCCAAATCGTCGATGAATTTTTCCACGCCTTCCGAACGAGTCGGACCCGCCAGTACCGAATTCACGGTCACGCCTGTTCCAGCGGTGGTTTCGGCCAGTCCGCGGGCGAGCGCCACCTGCATGGTTTTCGTTACGCCGTAATGGATCATTTCTATCGGAATGTTCACAGCGGATTCGCTGGAGATAAAAATGATACGCCCCCAACCGGTAGCCTTCATCCGTGGCAGATAATGACGCGACAACCGAACGCCACTTAGAAAATTGGTTTCAATGATCGTCAACCAATCTGCGTCGGTGATTTGTTCGAAATCCTTTACTTCATAAATGCCTAGGTTGTTCACGAGAATATCCAGGTCGGGATACCGTTTTGTGGTTTGCGCTGCCGCGTCGGCTTTGGACAAATCAAGCGCGAGCCCTTCGAGTTTCGTTGTTGGGACATTCGCGCGAATGGAGGCAATGGCTTCTTTCACGCGCGCCTCGCTGCGTCCGTTGACGATTACGCGAGCGCCTTCGGCGGCGAGCGCTTTGGCAATGGCCAATCCGATTCCTGCCGTAGAACCGCTGACAAGGGCCAGTTTGTTTTCGAGTTGGAGATTCATATTTGAAATCGCGAGTAGTGATCAGACCTCGCGCACGCTTTTCTTGCTGCGCGGGGCGCCGCACAAAGTTCCTACACGTTCAGCTGGCCGAAAAGCCACGCACCCAAAAATGCGAAAATCAAGCCGATTAATGGGCTGAGCATAGTCAGCCAAAGAACTGTGTTAGTCAGCAGAGGGCCATGTGTTTTCATGAGTCATTTTATTTTCCTTAAGCTGCCGCCAGAAACTCTGGTTCCCGAACGGCCTCTCTTTGGATGAGCGCGCGGCGCAGCTTCGCCAAAGCTATGTTCTGTAGCTGGCGAATACGCTCTCGCGTAATGCCAAAGTCCTTACCGACATCTTCCAGCGTTTTCGGCTTTCCACCATCCAGACCAAAGCGCTGCGAAATGATTTTTTTCTCCCGGGGATCGAGCACTTCAAGGAGTCCGTCTACTTCGCCGCGCAGATTCTTGTCGCGCAACAATTCAAACGGGGTCTGCGCTTCGTCGTCGCCGATTACCTCACCAAACTCCGTCGAGTCATTGTCCGCAATCGGGGCGTCGAGCGAAGCTGGGCGGATGCCGACACTCTTTAGTCGCGTAATTTTATCGCTGCCGATGCCGATCTCCTCACTAAGTTCGTCGTCAGTCGGCTCGCGGCCGAGCTCTTCGCTCATCTGGAGTGAGACGCGGCGTACCTTTGCGATCTTATCGGCGAGATGCACCGGGAGCCGGATGGTCTTGCTTTGGTTGGCCAGGGCGCGCTTGATCGATTGTTTGATCCACCACATCGCATAGGTGCTCAGCTTCGCGCCTTTGGTCGGTTCGAAGCGCTCAACGGCTTTGGTTAGTCCAATGTTACCCTCGGAGATCAGGTCGAGCAGCGGCAGACCCAGATTGGCGTAATCGCGCGCGATGGTGACAACGAGCCGTAAATTTGCGTTAATCATCCGCTCCCGCGCCGCAGCATCTCCCTTTTTGATTTTTCCTGCGAGCTCGATCTCCTGTTGCGGCGTCAAAAGAGGGAACTGCCCGATCTCTTGTAAGTACCTCTTCAATCCCAAATCGATTTCATTCATGACCGGAACCTACTCATCCCGACAAGCTGATCGCTATTGCGCAAGCGTGGGATTTTTTGGTGCCACCTAGGAGTTGGTGGCCATTACCCCTTTGGAGATAAACGATTGTGACCTTGCCAAGGCAAACCGGCAGAGAAGATGATTTCTTCCATGAAACTCTGGGCTTGGAAAAAAGAAAACCTCCCGTCGCTATCGCACGCTTTCCGCACAACGGCTGCGGCGACAATCTCGATATTGCTCGGACGGGTGGTCGGATTACCTGAGGCATACTGGGCTGCGATCGCGACCGTAGTGGTCATGCAATCACCTCTGGGCGACACGGTGCCATTGGCGATCGAGCGGATCGTCGCGAGCGCGCTGGGAGCATCGGTCGGGACAATTGAATCGACTTACTTCGGCACAGACCTGTTCGTATTCGCGCTCGCGGTGCTTCTTTTGGGGCTGATATCGTTTGTGCTTCGTTTGGAAAAGGTCGGGTATAGCTACGCCTGCATCACACTGGTGATCATCGTTCTTATTCCGCGTGCGGAAGCGCCATGGATTGCTGCGGCGCATCGTTTTGGCGAAGTCTCACTGGGAATTCTCGTCGCACTCGCGGTCGTCGCCGTCTGGCGAGAGGAGCGACGGCTCGTCAACCACTCCACCGCGGAATAGCGCGAGCTGCTCGCAGTCGTATTCATTTCTATATCCGACATTCATTTCGTATCCCTCTAAAGAGGTGCTATCCGCTCTCTCCTGCGAAGCATCAAAAAATCCTCCGACCGCTTTGTGGTGACGCACGCCGAAGCTGCCTAGCTTTCCAGACACAAAATTATCAGAAATGAAAACCAAACAATCTCAAAGCAATTCCAAGCGGGCTCGGTGGAGAATTTTCCGGCGTTCCTCGCGGCGTCACGACCCGATGCTCGTGCTGAACATGACCCTCTTTAACTTCACAGACGGATGGAATCGCGCTTTTTTTAGGGAGCAGTATGCGCGCTTCTCTGTCTAACGAGTTGATAGAATCGATGGACTCGGCTCAGTCAGGAATGAACGCCGCCCAACAGTTCGTTGTTGTGAAGGCGCCGCTCGAGCGAGTCTATGAGCAATGGTCGCGTATCATCCGTTCGATCTTCGATCCGTCCAATCTGTCGCGGAGAGTCGGAGAATATCTGGGCAACTTCAAACGGCTGGTTGAGAACGAGAAGGGTGCGCAATGAGACATTTTCCTGACCCGGAAGAGCTCGTGGCAGCTTACTGGCGCAAGTTAGCGAGGTCCGTCGAAAGCGGCGGAGCAACGCCGCACTCCAAAACGCAAACGACGAATGGACGTTTGCAATCACGGTTATCCCGCGACGGCGGGAGAATGCGGCAGCGCTCTGCCGCTTTGCGGAACGGGAAACACTCGCCCGCGACACACAGCGCGCGACGCGGCAAGGTGACGACAGCGCTGAGGCAGCGGACGCACTCCAATTCGACTCCATAAAATGTGGATTGTCCGTTTAGCTCTGAGACGGCCTTACACCTTCACAGTTATGGCTATTCTGATCGTGCCGCTTTTCAGCCTCGTGCAGAGTGATGTGCTTCGCGTTTACGTGTTCGCGCCGCAGGAGAATGCGCCCTCGATTCACGAAGGACTGGCAGCGAAAATTGTTCTCCAGGAATATCCCGGTCAGGAATTCGACGGTAAGGTCACACGCACGGCGGGCGCGCTCGACCCACAATCGCGCACCATGCAGGTGGAAGTGCAGGTGCCCAACCAACAAGGCAAACTTTACGCCGGAATGTACGGGCAGGTTAAATTCCTATTGCCGGATGACAATGCGCCGATCGTTGTGCCGGCGGATGCATTTGTTTTTCGCGCTCAAGGTCCCCAAGTCGTCACGGTCACGAAAGACAATCGCATTCACTGGCAGAAAATAAGTGTCGGGCGCGACTTCGGCCCCCAACTGGAAGTGCTCAATGGCCTGAAGGAAAATACGGAAGTCGTTATGAATCCAAGCGACGATTTGCGGGAAGGCATACAGGTTGAAGTGAAATCGACAGAAGGACCAAAGCCCGCAAGCACCGTGGCTCAAGCGGCTTCGAACAGGTAAGAGCAAGCATCTAAAAAAAGGCAGAGACAGGAAAACTCTATGGATAAGAATCTTGAAAAAGTGAAGTTGCTTACCCGCGATCTGCGGGATGGAAAAGAATTCCCGCGCAGCCCGCGTGCTACGCTGGCTGGCTATGTGCTAGCTGCCCGCGCCGTTGACAAATGCCGCGCCGTGCTTGTGGACTGGCAAGGCGAATACCATTCCAATTGCCCGCTCGATCAGCGCTGGCTGAATTTTGCTGAGATTGATTACGGCGCTTTTCGTTCGCTGGTCGCCAGCGGTGCGACCGACGATGAGATCGCTGCGTGGATTGAGAAAAATGCGAAGAAACGCCCGCGTGCCGAAATCGTTGCCTGGAATAACAAGGAACGCGACCTGCGTCTGAGCGATCTGCCTCTCGAGCTTCAGGAATTCATGGAAAATTACATCCATCGATACGTCCCGCGTAACCGCGTCGTGTATCACTGGTTCGACGTGTACGATCTGGAAGAGCAGCGGATCTGAAACGCCTGTAGCCACGGCCCTGCGGGCCGTCTTGTAGGAGTCACGCGATGATGACCGGCCACAGGCCGCTGGCTACAACTTGTTGCTTACGCCTTCGATTTCTCAGTGGCCCTTAATCTGATGTTGATCTCGGACGTGAGCGTCCGATGAACGGGGCATTTTGCGGCGATCTCCATCAGCTTCGCGTGTTGTTCGGCAGTCAAAGATCCTGTCAGTTCCACTTCAACATCGATTCTGTCCACCATACCGTCGTTGGTCTCGCACTCCTCGCAATCCCTGGCGTGAATGCGCGAGTGCCGGAGTGAAACAGTAATGTTTTCCAAAGGCAGGCGATTTCGCCGCGCGTAGAGGCCGATTGTCATCGAAGTGCACACGCCAAGCGCCGTGAGCAAATAATCGTATGGATCCGGCCCGGCATCACCGCCTCCGACGCTCGTCGGTTCGTCGGCGACGAGGTGATGTTTACCCGCATTGACTTGCTGCTGAAAATTCTCGGCGCTGCCGCGGACAACAACGTGAGCTGTTTGGTTGTCGGTTTGTGTAGCCATTGCTTGGATCAGGGGCTCAGAATTCCTTTGAAAGCGTCGCGGTATCGCCAGACAAGAAACAATTCAAGAATGGTGACAACGATTGCGGGCGGGACACCTTCGGGAGCCATCAAAAGATGGAAGATCCAAATGTTTACGATAATCGCGCCAATAATCGTCAGGCCCAGAGGAACAAAGCGACCGATCAACAACAGCAAACCTCCGATCACCTGAAGCCCGCCTATTACATAAACGTAGCCGCTCTCAAAGAATGCATGCAAATATTCGCCTGTTACTCCCTGCGGGAGCGGCGGCATCGGAAGGAAATGCAAAAACGCATTCGAACCGAACACTACGAAGATTAATCCGAGAAGAACCCGGGCGAGCACGGTGACAACTTTCATGCAGTGATGGTGCCTCGATGGATTTGAAATTCCAATCTTGAAATTACGAAAGGCGGAGCGACGGCAGAAACATTTTTCAGATCGCAGCCCGATCGAGAACCGATTTTAGGACTGTTTCGGCTTCGAATACTTCGCGGGCCAGACGACGAGCGGCGCGAGAGTGTTTGGCGTAATCGGCGTTGATTCTTTTCACGGCGTCTCCGACTTCGTCCACCGTTCGAAATGACAAGAGTCCCTCTTTGCCGCCGTAATTTTTGGTGAAGCCGGTTTCCTGCGTGATGACTGGGCGTCCCGCTGCGAGATAGCACGCGCTGCGGTCGCTGAACCAGCCTGTGTTGAGCCGGACGTATTGGTCCTTGGCGACCGTGAACTCGCCTTTGGAGCGCTGGATGTAATCGCGATAGAGCCAGTAGTCGACGCTCATCTGCAATGGCGAAGTCAGGCGCCAGCGGATGCGCTCAAATTTTCTGCGCGTTTTTGGATCAGCGATGTTGGTTGCCATCTCAAATGTTTCGCCAGCTTCTTTCGGCGCGGAGACGAACCGGAGAAATTCGCGCGATTTGCTCCACAGATATTTTTTGCCGTGCCACGTGATGTCTTTCAAACCGCTCGTGGACCAGTTCGCGATTGTTGTGAACACCGCCGCGCGAGAAGGGGACCGCGCGGTTTCCCATAGATCGGTTACGACTGGTTGCCGCGTGGGCAGCCATTTGAAGCCGTGTAGCGGCACTGGGAAATCTTTCGTCCCGATGTTTTCGCCGAAGGTAAAAAGCGCGCGATGCCGCTGCAGATAGTCGATTGTCGATTTCCCTCCTTTGTCGATCTTGATTTGCTCAACGCCGGGGTCGCTCTCGATGTAAAGAATGCGATCAGAAACGAGTAAATCGTCATTGAACTCCTGCGTGCCGCAGACATTCAGGATTGCATCGGCGTCGCGATAGACTTGCCGAATTTTTTTCAACGAGAAGCCGGCGGTTGGATTACCTGGCAAGTAACGTGCGCAATACGCCCAGCGGTTTTTGAAATCGAAGTCCCGGGCCAGGCGGTCGAGAACTTTGGCTGCGTAATCGAACTCGTCGGTGACTTCGAATGTTTCGGGGTTGTACGGAAGACGCGCCGAATCTTCGATGAAATAGACGTCGTGCCCGAGCCGTTGCAATCCCACGACGTAATGGATGGCTTGCCAGACAACGCCCGCGATCGGCATCGATCCCATGAAGCCCATGACCACGATGCGCTTGCGTTTCATGAGGAAGAAAAGGCCCAACGCCCAACGCCGAACTTCCAACATCGAACGGAGAAAATTCGGCGTTGGGCGTTGGGCGTTGGGAGTTGGACGTTAGAACGAATCACCCTTGGAAATGTTTCACGATTACCGCCGGATTTCCCGCGACGACGGTGTTCGGTTCGACTGATTTGGTGACTACTGATCCCGCGGCGACAACCGAGTTCTCACCGATGGTGACGCCTTTCAAAATCACTGCGTTCATTCCGATCCAGACGTTGTCGCAGATTTTGACTGGCACGGTTTTAAGTTTGGGGCGCGCCGGGCGGTTCTTGAAGTACGGCGCCA
>JBARAJ010000091.1:0-3088 GCA_049791915.1 Candidatus Udaeobacter sp. | reverse complement strand
GACTGAGATCCTACTGTTGCTTCTCGTATTTCTTACGCGCGCTTCGCAAGCTCTCGACTCTGAACGGAGTGGAACTGTCCCTTTTATCTTCGATGACAATCGCGCGTTTGCTCAGCTCGATTTCGTTCGGGCAGACGGAACACTGCGGAAAGTATTGGCGTTCGTTGATCTGGGAACACCGGCCTTGGTGCTCGATAAGAAACTTCACGAAGAGCTTCAGGTCGACAAGGGCAAGCCCGTAATTCTTCGCGTGGGCCATCTAGAAATGAAAGTTGATTCATCCGCAGTCGAGACCGACACGGACCTGGGTCTTACTGGTCCCGATGGTAAACGCACGGTGCCGGTGGAAGCCGTTCTGTCGGGCAGCGTATTGACCAATTATGAACTAGTCGTCGATTACGCGAAGCGAACGCTGACGGTCGCGCAACCGACCACACTGAAAAGCACAGGCGCCGCGGTGCCGTGTCGCGTAAATAAAAAAACGGGGATGGTATCGATCACTACCGAGATTGACGGGCGTCCTTATGCCTTAGCCGTCGATACTGGAAGCGCGTATTCGTGGGTTCGGGAAGATGTCGCGGAGCAATGGACAAAAGCGCATCCGGACTGGGAGCGAGGAAAGGGAGCGGTTGGTGAAGCCAATATGCAAAGTCGAACCGGCGGCGCGCAAGCAAGGGCGACAATTTTGCGGCTACCGGAAATAAAGCTCGGCTCACTAAGTCTGAAGCAAGTTGGAGCACTTGGCATAGCTCCCGAAGCGCCGCCGATGCCTCCAGCGCCGGGACAAAGCAAAGTAGAAGGAAGCTTTTTCGATTGGTATTCCAAAAAGGCTCCGGAGCCTGTGATTGGTTGGCTCGGCGGCAACGTGCTGAGAGGTTTTCGTTTAATGATCGATTTTCCCCGCCGCACAACTTACTGGGAGCGGGTGAGCGATCTTGATCCACACGAGCTGGATCAAGTAGGCGTGACTTTGGAAAAACGGAGCGATGGTTATTTCATTGCCGGAATTGCCCAGAAGTCGGGAAAGCCAACGATAGATACGGTGCGCGTCGGCGATAAGCTAATTCAGGTCGATGACGTTGTGCTTGGCAGCGCGACGCGGGGAGCCATCTTTGCGGCGTTGCATGGCAAGCCTGGCGAGGTTCGAATGCTGGTAGTGGAAAGAGATGGTCAGCGGTTAACGGTGCCGGCGAAGGTAACTGCTTTTTGAAATCCGACCCAGAATCACTTCTTTGGTTTAGCCTTGTATCTCGATCGCTCCCGCGATGCTCGACCGCTACCCTCGCGGCTTAACCGGCCATGTCGCTCATCCCATTCGCTCCATTCTTCACCACGGACTCTGGGAAAGGAAGAAGGATGAAGGAAGCCGTAACGGATGCGCAGCAACGGCCGGGCTTTCCATTAAGAAGTGCATCAAGAAGTTTTTGCTCGCTTCAGGATGGTAACGAAAATCGCGATCGCCCAGCGACAGAACGCTGAAAAACCGAAATTTGAAACGCTAAAACTCACGCATCGTAAGCGGCTTATGGTGCAGAAGTGCGCGATATTTGAACGCGCGTTGATTTATCCCACGCCAGTGCCCAGTCCCGCATAGCTTTCAATATCGGGCCAAGTGCTTTTCCTCTTTTGGTGAGGCGATAAGCCATCCGCTTCGTGCCGTCTTCGGCCGGCATTTGTTGAATGATGCCGCGCGCCAGCAGGCGTTCGAGCCTGTCAGTCAGGATGTTCGTGGGAATACCTTCGGGCGAGCCCGCGAATTCTTTGAACCGGGTGCGTCCATAAAAAAGGTCGCGGATGACGAGCAGGGTCCAGCGATCGCCAAAAATGTCCAGGGAGAACGCTACCGGACAAGGCGAACGCTTCGAGGGAAGACCCTTTCTGACGTTCTGATTTCGGTGGGTAACCGGCATAACCAGATGATATCACACATTTCACTTGCAATCCACAAGTATTTTACTTGCATTTTACAAGTATTATTGAACAATACCATCGAAATGACGGTCAACTAAAGATGAAAGGAAAAACATTATGAACATCAAAACTGAAACTATTCACAACATCACAGGAAGTCTTGCTTCGGAACTCAATAACGCACGTCCGAGTGTCAGGTCAGTCGTTATCGCGGCGCTCGCACTCTGGTTTGGGGTCGTTTTTTTCCTTGGCGCTCAAGGGGCATTTGTTACTAACCCGGGTTCGCCGCCACTGCCGATTTTCCTCGGTTTGGCAATTCCCCTGTCGCTGTTTCTCGCGGCGTATTTCGGATGGACTCCATTCCGGGACTTCATCCTCGGTGCGGATCTCCGATTCGTGGCCGCGATGCAGTCGTGGCGCTGGGCCGGCCAGTTTTTCTTCTGGCTGTATGCCTGGCGTGTTTTGCCTGGACTGTTTGCTTTCCCGGCCGGAATCGGAGACATGGCAATCGGGGTCACGGCGCCATGGATAGTGCTCGGTCTGGTTCGTAACCCTTTATTTGCCGCCAGTCGACGATATATGATATGGAATATTCTTGGAATTGTTGACTTCGTCGTGGCCGTGTCGATGGGAGTTCTATCTTCAGGACTGTTCCACGGAATCAACGGGCTGAATGGAAACGTTACGACCAGCGCAATGAATCGATTACCGCTGGTCCTCGTTCCAGCGTGTGTCGTTCCGTTCTTTACCATGTTGCATCTCACCGCTCTTTTCCAAGCAAGGCGGTTAGCCCGCTCCGGAAGGAGTTGATGGTTGAGAGTTGAGGTTGATTGCTCAAGAAGGAAAAGGGGTCTGAGTGTGTACCTCTTTCGTAGCCCCGGCACTTGTTATTCCGGCCCAAGCGAATCTGTGAAACAGAGTGTCCATCGCTTTCGCTGAAAGCGGTCGACCGTTTCGGAGCCAGGAGTTGAGAAAACCAATGAATGCTCCCGCGAGCGCATGCGCGACGAGATCTGAGCTCGCAACGGCGGTTGATCCATGGCGCGGGCGCTGCGGTTGGGTCTTTTCGCGTTCAGCTAGTTGTCTCAGCCGAAGTTCGATCCCACGTGCGAAGTGTTCCACCGCCAAATCGAAAAAATCCTGCACCCGTTCTGAACGCGCCAGAGCTCCGCGGATC
>JBARAJ010000090.1:0-5324 GCA_049791915.1 Candidatus Udaeobacter sp. | reverse complement strand
CGAGCTCTGGATCGAAGATGGCGTGTTCTATGATCCCCAAACGGGTGTCCACCGTGGCCGCGACGAGATCGATCGGGTCGCAGGCGCTATCAGGGCTACTCATCCTGACTTTCGATATCAGCCAATTACAAAACCCGAGGAATTGGGAAATGGCGGCCGGGTCAAATGGGTAGCGGGCCCTCCTGGTGAGGCGCCAGCTTACGCCGGGACTGATTTCATCATTGCCCGGGACGGCCGGATTGCCGCCCTTTATCTTTTTCTCGACAAGCTACCCTGAGCTGGACGAAGCTGCCACGCCGACATCACCCCCTAGGCACACGATGTTTTGTTATCCGTGCTTCTTTCCTTCGCAACTCTGAACTTGCCTTCAAGCCAGCGATTGAGGACGGTCCGTCCGAGCTTGACGTCCAGCGAACGGGTAGCTAAATGTATATACAGAAGGAACCAATGATCACTGAAGACTACGTCCGAAAGATCTTCAAGGGTCTTGAGCAAGGCGATGGAGCGAGCTTTTTCGAGCATGTAGACGATAAGGTCGACTGGATCATCGAAGGCACGCATCCGCTCGCCGGTCATTATAAGTCGAAATCTGATTTCCTGGCGGGGAGCTTCGCGAAACTCGACAAGGTTCTGCCCCGCGGCGCTCAACTCGTTCTCGAGCATCTGCTTGTGAAGGATGATTGGGCTGTCGTGGAACTTCATTCCTTGGCGACCGCGAAGAATGGACTGAGGTTCGATAACAGGTACTGCTGGGTTTGCCACTTCGATGGCGACACCATCGACAAAGTGAGGGCCTATCTCGATTCGGCGATGGTCGCGCGTCTCTTCGAGGAAAACCCGATCTAGCCATGCATTCGTGATTCGACTCGGCAGCGGTCAGCGTTATAACCACTGCATGGCGCACCCGCCTAAGCCGGAAGAGGAATCTCAAAGCAAGCCGGTGACTATCACGAGCGGTCGAAGCCAGGCTGAGGGTATTGCGAAATTTGCGCACAATGTAACATATGAGGACCTGACTCCTGAGCGGCGGGAACGGCTCAAAATTAGCATTTTAGACTCGCTCGCTTGTGCCATCAGCGCAATCGGAGCAGCGCCGATTAAGGCTTACCTCGCCCAGGTGAAGGAATTCGGCGGTTCGGACGCTCGTTGTACCCTGATCGGCGGCGGAAAAGCCAACGTGGTGTATGCATCCGCGTACAACACCGCGGTGATTCGCTACATCGATTTCATGGACAGCTATTTCGCCGTAGGCGGGCTTTGCCATCCCTCGGACAATGTCGCGGCCGTGCTCGCCGTTAGCGAATACGCCGACCGATCAGGAAAGGATTTCTTGATCGCGCTCGCGGTTGCTTACCAGGTTGAGTGTGCGTTGACCGCCGCCGCGCCCTTCTTGGCTCGCGGGCTCGACCTAACGACCCCGCTCACCTACTCGCTAGGCGCGGGAGTATCCAAGGCGCTTGGACTGGACGAGGCAAAAACTGCGGCGGGCATTGAGATTTGCGGCGCCTCCGGCGTTCCTCTACTCGTCGTGCGGACGACCCCGATCTCGCAATGGAAGGGACTCAACTCGTCCCAAATGGCGTTGGGCTGCGTCCATGACGTTTTTCTAGCATCGCGCGGTGTAACCGGTCCGAAGTATGTAATAGAGGGACCGAACGGGCTGGCCCATGTGCTTGGGCAGGCGATCTGGGTCGATTGGGACAAACAGCAACTGGACTGTTTCAACCGGCTTTCATTGAAGAGCTACAACAGCGCCGTCCCGACAGAGTCGCCTATCTTCTGCATGCTGGAATTGTGCAAGGCCCAGCCCTTCGATCCGGCCGAGGTCGTTGGCATCGAGGCGGACGTGTTCCAATACGCGTACGACTTCACGGGCGGTGGTACGTTCGGGCCGAAGACCAACGTTCACACGAAGGAAGACGCCGATCACAGTCTTCCCTATCTGCTGGCTGTCGCTGCCCTTGATGGCGATGTTCAGCTAGCGCAGCTCGACCCGAAGCGGATTGAGAAGTCGGATGTCCAAGAGCTCCTTTTGAAGGTCGAAGTAAGGCCAGACAGTCGCTTCACGGCTCTCTACCCGAACCAACTCGCAAGCCGTGTTACAGTCCGCCTTAAGAGCGGTGAGTCCTTCAGCCATGAGGTGTCAGATTATCCGGGTTCCGCGAACCGACCATTCACCTGGAAAGAGATCGAGGCGAAGTTCGACAAACTGGCGGCGAGTCACGCTGACGAGAAACTGTGTCAGGAAATCAAGCGCGCAGTGCGTTCGTTGGAAAATATCCAAGTCAGCGACTTGATGAACTTGCTCGGCCAGGTCAACTGAAACTAGACCGGGAAGATTCTGACTAAGCGGGAAGCGACGTGTTGTTAGGCGAGCGATAGGATCCTGATTCTCACTCGGCGCGAGTTGACTAACACAAACCGCGCGACGCCGCTTTGGGCGTGACGCGGCAAATATTGGGACTCACTCGCAGGGCGGTCGTTCATCTCAGCTCATCGCCGCTCCGTCGCGACGTGGGTGTAATGGGTTCGTCGCCTGCATCGGCGAATACGAGCTGAGTGGCGCGCCGGCGCTGCGAGTGAGTGGGGTTGACGAAGAGCTAGGTTCGAGCCCTGTAGGCTCCGAGGACCTTCGTATTGCAAAAATTCTTCGTTAGGCCGCTTCGTTCGATTGGCGGATCAAATTTTCCATCTGCTTTCTGATCTTCGGTCGCGCCGCTCTCACAATTTTCAGAAACGCCGTCACGGCGGGATTGTCGGAAGACTTGCGCCATACAACGCACAGAGGAATCCGAGCTGATTTTGGGATGATGGAACGAATAACAAGCGGCCGTTTCAGGCTTGCGACGCAACGAGGCACGATTGAGACGCAAAGCCCACTTTCTACAAGAGTGAGGACGGTCGCCATAAAGTCCGGCTCATTTACGATGCGTGGCGAGAAGCCGGCTCGCCGGCAAACAAAAACAACTTCGTCAAACAAGGTTCGGGCCCCTTTGCGGTGGAATTGGACAAATGGCTCGCCCGCCAGACTTTTCAGTCGCACTACTTTTTGCCGTGCCAGTCGGTGAATAGGACGCAGCGCAATTCCGAGTTCGTCCATGTAGACGTTTTCTTCTTCAAATTCTGCGCGGCGGTCTGGCGGTAGTCTTCTCGAGAAGCCCAGGTCGATCCGTCCGTCGTCGAAGGCGGCGAGCTGCTGGTCGGGAGTCATTTCATAAAGCTGTAGTTGCACGTCAGGAAATTTTTGCCGATACGACTGTACGAGGGAAGGCAAGAACGGACCGGAGGCAGTGCCGAAAAATCCTATGCCCAAACTGCCGGTCTCCCCGCGAGCGGCGCGCCGCGCGATCTGACCAGCTTCCTTTGCATGACTCAGTATCTGCTCCGCCTCACGCAAGAAGGCGCTTCCTGCCGCCGTAAGCTGCACAGTTCGTTTCGTGCGGAGCAGCAATTTAACGCCGAGTTCCTCTTCGAGATCGAGAATGGTTTGGCTGATTGCGGGCTGGGCAACGTGCAGGCGGCGGGAGGCTTCGCTGTAGTTCAAATGATGAGCGACGCCAACGAAGTAACGAAGATGTCGAAGCTCCATAATAGACGCTTATCGCTAAATCCGATTACTACAAACGAATCATACGATTTCCGCGATGGCAAGAATGGAGCGACAAAACAGGCAGACAAATCAGAAGGGAAAATGGATAACGGATCACCTGGAGAACAAAGCTCGGGCTCGCGTTCTGAAGCGAAACTATCCGCTCGAACCTATGGCGAGTTGCAGCGGCAGCTGCACAAAGACCTGCTCGCGCAGCACCCGGAATGGATCGATGCTGACGGCAACTGCTCTACCTGCGACGACTACGAGCGTCGATTCGCTCGGCTCATCTCGATTTTCAAATCCCAAAGCAAAAGTATCGGGTCAAAAAGACGACGAAAGCTAGAAAACTAAACGGCAAAGTTGTTCAATGCCTTCCCAACCAAACAGAGAGGAGACTCCTATGCAACCACATCAAGCTGACTACTTCACTGCGTATCACTACGTAAAGCTGACACGAGACGCCAACGGTGTTCTGATTGTTCAACTCCACACCAACGGTGGCCCGTGCATTATGACCGCACAAACTCACACGGAGTTTGTCGAGGCCTTCTACAGGATTTCGCAGGATCGAGCGAACAAGATCGTAATCCTGACGGGGGCAGGTGGCGATTTCATTACGAACGTCGAATGGTCGTCCTTCGGCAAAGTCGCCGATCCCGGCGTCTGGAGCCAAATTCACGACGAAGGCGTTCAGGTTTTGGAAAACATAGCCAACATACGTGTGCCGGTCATCGCGGCGATCGAGGGACGCGCGTATATTCACTCCGATTATGCGCTGCTCGCCAACGTGATTGTGGCTGCCGAGGGAGCGACCTTCCAGGATGTGGGCCACTATGCCGCTGGCGTTGCACCCGGTGACGGAATCTTTACTACATGGAGTTATCGCGCCGGCGCAGGACGAGCCGAGGCCTTCCTCCTCAACCCGCAGCCGCTGCCGGCGCGTACTGCACAGGAATGGGGGGTCGTTGCCGAAGTTGTGCCGAACGGCAAGGCACTCGGTCGGGCGCAGGAATTAGCCGAGCTGTACCTGAAGGCTCCGGAAGTGACGCGTCGCAACACACGAGTGCACTTCATCCAACCATTGAAAGAGCGCATTGTGCGGGAAGTCGGCTACGGACTATCGCTCGAGGGATCATCTTCAGCCGACCTTGTGAAGTCGATGCGAGGCACTGCGGCGGAGAGGACGGGTGCAACATCATAAGACACTGAACGGGGGTTCGAGCCTTGTAGGCTCCGAGGTTTTTGTATTACAGAAACTGCTGGTTACGCCAATTTCGGACCGATCATTTTGCATTCGCCGCTTGCTTCGCGCACTGCCAGAATTTCTCGGCAGGTGGGCTGAGTCGGCCTTTTGTCCCGACGATGCCGACCGAGATTGGTTTCGGCTCACGAGTGATGTGCAATAGCTTTACTCGGTTTCCGAAACTGTGACCAAAGACGCCTATACCAATGGTGACGCCGGTTCCCGCTTCGACGGCCGAAATAATGCCAGAAAAACTGTCGTGCTCCTCCACGACCCGCGGTTTCTGTTTCAACTTCAAAAAAATGATCGGAGCGGTCCTACTTACTTCCCGTAGGCTTGGGCAACCTGGCCAACCAGCTTGGCCCAGGGCATGTCCATGGCCCCGTAAACCTCGCCAGCCTCAGGTCGCGCATTGTCCTTGAGGATTTCCACCATTAAAGTTGCGTAGTCGGAAAGGATGACGCCTGCCTGCAGCATGCGCAGCAACCC
>JBARAJ010000089.1:0-4650 GCA_049791915.1 Candidatus Udaeobacter sp. | reverse complement strand
GAGCTCGGTGGGAAACGAAAGGCGAAACCCGACTCGCGCAATACGGCGTGGCGTAACGCTTCATTCCGCGGTTACGCCGATTACATGGAGACGGAGCAATTCCAAAAAGGAATCGAACGACTGCTCGACGTCGCGGGTCCAGGAGCGGCGGCTTGGGCAGCCGCCGAAGTAAAACATGACGGCTGGGAAGCCGTCACTCCTTGTCGGATCGCGATCATGTGCGCGGAAGCAGTCTGGTGGCGTTGCCATCGCTCGCTGATCGCGGATTACCTCAAAGCGCGCGGGGTGGAAGTGCTGCACGTTCTCGGCGCAAACAAAGTCGAGCCGCATCCGTACACATCGGCCGCGCGGATCGTGAACGGCGAATTGAGTTATGAGGCGGAGTCGCTGTTGTAGGGCGTTTGACTCGCTCGCTCCTGCTCTCTCGCTCTAACAAGCTGCCCGTCTATGTCGCTCGCGCCCTCGCGGCTCCACTCTGTGAAATGGTATCCGTTGAGTGCCAAAGGCTCTTTTCACATTAACCTGGGGCAACGCCCCAGGATTTCAGGTTGCTTACCGAACGAGCGCTGAAAGTGCGATTCAACGCGCCAATGAATCGCGCCTTCAGCGCTGATGCTCTGCATCGATGGTCTTCCTTAGGCGCTGCCCAAGGCTGAGGATGAATGCTGCGCCTTTGGCGCTAAACACATACGTGAAACGCCATTCCCGATTGGCGTCTGGCACAGACGCCCTACAATCTTCACCGCGGGTCAGTCACGCGGCCAAGAAACAAACAGATGCCGCTGGGCACGTGCTGAATAGCGTAAACAAACGGGCGATCGACTTTCACTTCGATAGGCGGCGGAGGAGGTGATCGCAAAGCCGTTCCCGCCATCATCGCCACGGCTGTCGCGGCAGCTGCTTCGGTTCCTTTTTCGTCCACCGCGATGAACGTTTTGTGGAAAATCTGCGAGATGTAGAGGTAATCGTCTGGTGTCCGTGGTGCGATCTTATCGAAATTCGCGCTGGCCTTTGGTTGGTCGAACGCAGTCTTCATCCCGAGCGCTTCAAATTGTTTGGCCAAAGTAATGGTCGGTGGCGCGAGTTTGAACTTTGGTAGATAAAGATCGACATCGCGCTTTTCGAGTTTTGCGCATCCAGCGAGGACATCGGCGCTCAGTTTCGATTCGAGCCCGCGTAGTCCATTTATGTCGTCGGGCAAAAGGACCAGGAACTGTAGCTCGTTGCCCGCGTAGGGAACACTTACGACAGTGAATCCTTCGCGCCTTGCGTAACCGAAATTTTTATCAGTTTTTCGCATCATAGGAACATCGACAGGTGCGCCGCGAACAAAGAACAGCTCGGATTTGGTGGCATTCTGCGGAAACTCACTCGCCCACGGCGCCTTCAGGTAAAGCGCGTTCGCCAGCACGAGCCGGGTTGTTTTGTCCAGCGCGCCTCCGGGGATCAAATCACGAATTCGATCGCGCGTCTGGTCTGCCACCCATTTGTTGATGCGCTGCGCGGCCGCCGCGGGATCAGCCACGAAATCGAGCGGTTCGAATGCGCCGCCGAAATTCTGCTTTACCAATGACAGGAACGCCTCGCGAAAATGATACCCCTTTTGCGCAAAGAGCCGGTTGGCGATGTTCAAGGTGATCGGTTCGCTCGGGCTGCCGAATTTTTTGGATTCTTTTGCGAGTTCAGCTGTTTTCGCGCTCATTTGTTCGAGCGACTGCTGAAGCGCGGAGAACGAAGCGGACACGTCGCCACCATTTGAAAAATGCAGAACACGCGCCATCTCGCTGCGCGTTTCGCCATCGGCGCCAGCGAACGTCATGGCCAGCGCGCTGTCGATCGAGTAAGGCGAGATGCAAAGGTTTTCGTCACCGGTCGCGAGCTGCCGGTGAAGGTCGACTCCGAGCTCGTTCGTCGCTTTTGCGGCCAACTCAAAACTTGTCGCACCCTGCGCCATCGTACCGAGTAACGCGCCGAAAACGTACGGAATCAAAAAGCGTTTCATGTGGATGATGAAACACTGAATCGGCGAAGGATGCGACGACTTTTGGACCGCGGTGACATGCCGGTGGCCAGCGCCAAAGGCGCAGCATTCACTATCGAGCCTGGGACGACGTCCCAGGATATATGGAATGGCTAACATCAGCGCTGAAACCGCGATTCACTGCCAAGCACGGGATAAGGATGAATCGCGCCTTCCGCGCTTGTTTACGGGGCAATCAAATCCTGGGGCGATGCCCCAGGCTTAGAGTGAAATAGCGCCTTTGGCGCTAAAACAGATGCAGCGACATGTGGCCGCTTTCAAAGCGCGGACGTGTCCGCGCACTCCGAGCAATCCTGTAGCCGCTTCCCTGTGGGAAGCGCGCGCGTCGCCCACAGGGCGACGGCTACAGAACGATTGCAGTCGATGGTCAGTCCTGATTTAGTGCGTTGGCAAAATTCATGGCCGCACAACGAAAGCCAAACCTAATTCTGTTTCTTCCCGACCAGCAACGCGCGGACACGCTCGCTTGCTACGGAGGCGTGAAGGTTCACGCGCCTAATCTGAACAAGCTTGCGTCTGAATCTGTGATTTTCGAGCGAACTTATGTGACGCATCCGGTTTGCACGCCTTCGCGGTCATCGCTCATGACGGGAACGTGGCCGCACATCAACGGGTGCACACACAACAGCGTGCCGCTCGATCGGCGGTTTCGCGTTTTCCCGGAGCTGATGCAAGACCAGGATTATCGGAGCGCTTACATGGGCAAATGGCATCTTGGCGAGGACGGGCCTGTCGGACGCGGATTTCAGCATTGGATTTCTACCGAAGATCATGGGGATTACACGAGATACCTCATCTCAAAGGACTTTGCGCCGGACAAACAGAACAGTCGATTCTCGGAAGTGGCCATCAGCAATCTGCCGATCGAGTTGTCGCGGCCAAGGTTTCTCGAGAAGCACGCGTGCGACTTCATCGAGAAACATCAGCGCGATCCGTTCATTTTGGTGGTTGCGTTCGTGGAACCACACTCGCCCTACAACGGTCCGCTCAACGATGCGAATCCGCTGGACGAGGTGGAACTCGACGCGACGGCTACGCTTCCCGAACACGAAGGTATTCCATTGCGCTACCGTTTGATGCGCGAATGGCAGGAGGCTGAAGCGCTGTTGGATCGGGAGCGGCTGCCGATGCAGTTGTTCTTCGGGATTACACCCGACGAATACCGCAGCATCAAACAACGTTACCTTGGCCTGGTCACGTTGGTCGATCAAAGCATCGGCGCGATTCTTGGTTGTCTGCAACGATGTGGCCTAAGTGACGACACGATCGTGGTGCACACGAGCGACCACGGCGACAGCCTCGGCGCGCATCATCTCTTTGGAAAAGAAACGATGTTCGAAGAAGCCGCGCGCGTTCCGTGGCTGATGCGGTTGCCGGGCCAAGCGCGGCAGAAGATGATTTCGAATCCAGTGAGCCACATCGATTTCGTGCCGACACTGCTCGATCTTCTTGGCCAATCAAATCATCCGCAATGCGCCGGCAAGAGTCTGTTGCCGTTGATCAATGACGCAACCGCTTCGCCAAACAATGTCTTTCTCGAGTGGGCTCCGAACCGGACCAAAGTGAAAAAGGGCAGCAGGCTCGCCTGGCGGCGCACGATCAAGCGCGCGGTCGAAGAATCGACTCGGACGCTGGTTTCTCCCGACGGCTGGAAGCTCTGCCTGCGCGATAAAGATTTGAATGAATTGTACAACTTGAATGAGGACCCATTCGAAACGCGCAATCTTTACCCGGATGCGCAATACGCGTCAGTAGTTTCCCGTTTCACCACCGAGATTTATCGATGGCAGGAAGCGACTAACGACAAGCTCAAGTTATGAGTAAAATCGCGCCGCTTCGATGGAGCGAGACGCAACGCGAAGTTCCGCCAAACAAGCAGGGGCGCCCTTTCAGACGCCCCTTCCCGTTGTAGTTACGCTGTCGAAGAACCAAGCTCAGGGTTTAATCCACATTATAGCTGAGCGAGCTGCGCCTAGTGCATATCCTGCGCCAGGTTCCAGGGTTACTATAACGCTGTATGCTTGGCGGAGGGATGATGCCCTCGCGTCAGGCAACGTTTTGACCTGGATTACTCCGTAGCCGGATTGTCCGATGAAGGCCGGCGACACAAGTATAACGTAATCAACTCCAGCGATAGCGGTGCCGCTGACCTTGAAGTTTACGTACATTCCACTGAACATGAGTGCGGGCTTCATGTCCTCCGCGGCACTTTTCTCAAGCGCGCGCGCCAGGACGAATGAACCGGTCTTTCCCCGGGTGACATTGTCGGTGCTGTGGACAGTGATAACCGTTGATGCGGCCGCTAATTCGGGATCAGGGCCACCCTCGAGTTGCTGTCCCGCCTCGAGGACTGGCGCAAATGCAAATGCAATCGCGGCCAGTGTGGCTGTGTATACGTTGTTTCGATTTTTCATGTGATTTATTTTCCTTTTTTGTTTTGGCCTTCCCTGAACTCTCGTCATTGAGAACTCATTTCCGGCCTTTCACTGAGGTAATGCGTAAAAGCCGGTGCGAGGTTACGCGGTAACTTGGCGAACAAGCGCCGATTGCGTGGATATTGCGGGTGAGGTAGACGACACTCAATGAGTCGTTGTGTTGAACAGGGCCAA
>JBARAJ010000088.1:0-4228 GCA_049791915.1 Candidatus Udaeobacter sp. | reverse complement strand
CTGGCGCTTCAGGATTGCCGACTTCTTCCGTGTAGAGGTTTACGACGTGGACCCGGACATCATGCTTGACCTCGCAGTCGCCAAGATCATGCAAATGGGGACGCCACTGGCGATATTGTTCAAGATCGTCAGCCACATGCTTGGAGAGAAGAATGTGCCCAGCGTCCCCGCAATCCATCACTCGCTGCGCCAGGTTGATTCCAGCGCCCGCTACATTCGAACGGTCGTTCACGTCGGTAATACCGCTCACCGGTCCGCTGTGGATTCCCATGCGCACCCGCAGCTCCGGGTAGCTCCGCAGGGCCGTGCTGATTTGCAACGCACAGGAAACTGGTGCATCCGGCGTGGTCGCAAAAACCAGCGCCATTCCATCGCCCGTGGGCAGGCGCGTCAGCTTACCAGCAAGGTCGGCTGCGCGGAATGAATCAGTTTCTCGAACAACCTCGTTGAGCGTATGCGAATAATCGCGCTGCTCATCGATCAGGAGCTTAGAGTAACCGACGATGTCGATGAACAGGACATGGGCGATTTCGAGCTGGATCTCTTTCTTAATCTGAATGGGCATCTGGTCGGGGGGGCGCGCTAAGCTTACATCAATTTCACAATTGCGCCTGATTGAGACTGTTGAGCTTGTCAGCGATAATTTCCGAGTACTTCACGCGGCGGATTCTGCTTTTTGCGCTCGGTATTGTCTTGCGCAAAGAAGTGTTCGCCATCCGCGTGTTTTCATTCTCTCGATGCGATGTCGATTGCTTGCGGCTTGCTTTACGTTTGCCTCTCTTCTTTCGGCGGTCACTGGTCAAAAATCAATTTTGAGAACTCTTGCGCGACTACAGCAATTCCTGCGTGACAAAATTGAAAAGGTTGAGTAAAAAAGGTCAGCTATGCTTCGTCCCATAGCAGTAATTTTCAGTCTGATTTCGGCTGCCTCTGCCTTCGCAATCACACCGCTCGATACTTCCAGCCAGCTTATCATCAGCGTGCGAGATCAGAAGCTGATGCTTCTACAGAACGGCGAGAAAGTGGCTGAGTATCCGGTGTCCACGTCCAGGTTCGGTCTGGGCGATGCCTGGGGACGAATGACAACCCCTCTTGGGTATTTGGCGGTCGAGAAAAAAATTGGCGACAACGTACCGGTGGGCGCCGTCTTCCACAATCGGCGATTGACCGGCGAAATTCTGCAGCCAAACGCTCCTGGTCGTGACCCAGTGACTACACGCATCATCTGGTTGCGCGGACTGGAAGCTCAAAACGCACATGCATTTCAGCGTTGCATCTACATTCACGGGACACCGCAGGAAAAAAACATCGGTCGCCCTGCCAGTTACGGCTGCATTCGGATGAAATCGAGCGACATCGCGCAATTGTATGATCGCGTTCCTCCTGGCGCACTCGTGCAGATCGTCCCCGACCCGCTTCCGAAATTAGCAAAGCAGAAAATACCGCGATCGGAAACGAGCAACGGTGTCGTCGCTGCGGCTGCACCAACTCAGAACGAGACGCAGAATCTAGATCGGCCGCCGAAACTGGCAAAGGCGCCACGGATACTGGCCACGAATAGTGTTGTCGCGGCGAGCGCACTGGCCGCACCACCCCAATATTTAACGCAGAACCAGCCACAGGCGCAGACCGCAATCCAGAATCAAAAACGGGCTGGACCGGCCGAGAGTGCTGGCACTCTGACACTCGACGAAATGCGAATGGGCGGTGCAATCGCTGCGAATCGACAAAAAACAAAGCTGCCTCGCTAGGGCGCAATCCTACCGCTCAAAAAAACAGTGCACGGCGCTGGGCGGCCCACATCATTATCAGCGCGTCGGTTAGTTGATGAGTGTTTCATGGCACATTATTGTCCGCCAATCTGTGAAATTTCAGCGCTTGATTTGGCTTTTGGGCGGTGCGGCGATCGTCATTCTCTGCTCCAGTTGCGACGAAGTTCCACCCTACGTGGAGAACCTCCGCGCCGGAGTTTTCCCTTGGCAGGGTGGTCGGTATGGTTACTGGAAGGGCGACGGCGGACCCGGCTCACCGAAGATTGTCGTCCATCTAATGGAACAGAAGGCTTATTTTTACAAGGGCAAGCTCGTGGTCGGCGAATCGACTGTCTCCACTGGCAGACCTGGATTTTCCACGCCTCCCGGCCGCTATCACGTTATTTCGAAAGATAGAAACCACATCTCAAGCGAGTTTGGTGATTATGTCGACAATAACGGTAATGTCGTGAAATCGAACGTCGATGCGCGCAAAGATTCCCAGCCGCCGGGGACACACTTCGATGGCGCGCGTATGCCTTATTGCATGCATTTCAACGGCGGCTACGCGATGCATGAGGGCTATGTCCCACCGTATGCTGCGTCCCATGGTTGCATTCGCTTACCTAAAGGAATGGCCGAGCACTTTTTCGACGCCAGTCCCGAAGGTACGCCAGTCGTCGTGCAAGAGTAGAAAGTCTCGCGGCCCGTTCGTATTCCGCTCTGATTCGCGTTTATGATGCGGCTGGCAACGTGATCGAAACCCACGAGCACGCAGGCGATTTCCGCGTGGTTTAGGAATCAGGTAGCGGAAGTGCCTCTCGCGACAGCGTGCTTGCTAACTTGAAGTGTTTTTCGGCAAACTGCCTCATGAAAACAATCGTAGCATCCCTTGTTGGTTTACTGATTGCCACTGCTGCATGGGCGCAGGTTGATCATGCGCATGGTATCGTCTGGTTGCCGGCTCATACAGGCACCTTAAATGGACGTGTCTATCAAATGGGCCTGCGCGACGATGGCATCGTGGTGTGGCGCTGGTCCCGCTAGCGGCTCAGCAGCGTCTCAATTCAGAACAACGCGTTTACGATGCGGCTGGCACGCCCGTTTAGTTTGTTGGTTTGTTTTTGCTAAGAGTTGCGGAACGTATAAACTAAAAAAGCCGCACCGTGGGATCGAACCATGGTGCGACTCTTTACTTATTCTTACAGCTAAAACGGTCCCGCCTTTTTACCGTGTTCAACGAGTAGCCGCCTTTGGGGTCTTTCCGTGGTTTTAAGTCAGGACTTTGATGGTTTTGATGGTCTTCTTTTTCTTGTTTTTGCATTTTAGTTTTCCTTTGTTGGGTTGCTTGTCTCTGTTATCCAGGAATCATCTTCACGAGGCGCTTTGAAGAAGCGGCCTCACTCCGGCTGACTCGGAGTTTCAATTGGATCTGGGGGATCGCGTAAAACGGTGTGTCAGCGCTCGGCCAGCATGACCGCAGTGGCTTCACCTATGCCGCTGCTCGCCCAGGTTATGACGACGACCTTGCCTTTAATTCCAGGTACAAGGTTTTTCATTCTCAATATCTCATTCATTTGGATTTGTTAGGTAGTGAGCCGACGATTCTTGTTAGGTCCACTCGATGTCAGGACCGGCTTCGAATCGTCCAAGCGCTAGCGTTTAGGCCACGCGCGCAATGCGATTTGCGCAATTCGTCGTAGTTGATTTCGCCTGGCGCCATTGGCTCCCTGAACGGCCATTCCTTGCAGCACGGTCATCACGTAACTGGCCAGTTCGCCTGGCTCGGCGTTTCGCGGCAGATCCCCTTCCCGCTTTGCTCGCTGAAAGCGACGACGCAACGCAATCTCGCTGGCGGCGCGGCGTGCCGTTGTTTCCTTCTGAACAGACCCAGCCGAATCTCCGCAAGCCAGCGCGCCCTGGACCATGAGGCATCCTGCTGGAAGCCGCGGGTCACTCGCCATCCTGGCCGCGCCAAATAGAATTTGTTCGACAACATCCCGGGCCTTTGGCGCCTCCAGTGCCTGGCCAAAATAAGCAAGTGGTCCGCTTGCATATCGATCAAGAACCTTGCGGAAGAGCTGCTCTTTGTTTCCGAATGCGGCATAGAGGCTTGGCCGATTGATGCGCATGGCCTGGGTCAGATCGGAGAGGGCAGCGCCTTCGTAGCCCTTGGCCCAAAAAACGTACATGGCGCGATCCAGGGCCACGTCGGGATCAAAGGCGCGCGGCCGTCCGGGCTGCGCAGTCGTTTCTGGTTTCATACCGATAGGTAAATAAACTATTTGACAGGGTTTTGTCCATCGGAGAATTTTATACCACTCGATACACAATGAATCCAACCTCGAAAGGAACAGGAGACAAACCATGAATAGGAAACTTGAAGGAAAGATTGCACTCATCACCGGCGGATCGCGCGGCATTGGCGCCGCAATCGCTAAACGCCTGGCGACAGACGGAGCGGACGTGGCCATTAC
>JBARAJ010000087.1:0-57863 GCA_049791915.1 Candidatus Udaeobacter sp. | reverse complement strand
GCACCAGCGGCGGCGGTGCAGAACACGATCACCGCGCAACGACTGACATATTCGAGCCATTCGCCAGGGCAATAACGGCGTCTCGCTCGAGCAGCAAGGTCTTTCCGGCTTCGACAGCGATGACGCGAATTCCCGATTCAGCAGCGGTACGAACTGTTTCGACGCCTATTACTGGCACGTCGAAGCGCATGTCCTGATTCGGTTTGCTGACTTTGACCATGACTGCGCCTTCACGCGCAAGCGTTCCACCGCGTTTGACGGTCTCGTTTGTTCCTTCCAAGGCTTCGACGGCAACGATTGTGCCGTTTTTGATGATGATTGTTTGCCCGATATCGAGTCGGGAAATTTCTTTCGCTGCATTCCAGCCAAGCTCGACGTCGTGCTCCTGGCGAGCTGACAATTTCGGTCCAGCAATGAGTCCCGGCCGCGCCAGCGAATCCTCGAGAAAGGTTGTGGCTGGAAGAAGATCGACCTCGACTTTCGCGAGTTCGTCTGCGATTGCGGCAAAAATTGATTCGGCGTTGCGCTGTTTCAGTTTGCCCAGCAACATCAGCGCCTTCAAATCGGGCCGGAGATCGAAGAGATTTTTCGGCGCGATTTGGCCTGCCATGATCGCATGCTGAATATCCTGGCTGCGAAAAAATTTCAGGAGCCGGCCGAGTTGCCCGACACGCATCCACTCGAGGACATTCACGTGTCGCTCGAGAACTGGATCAGTTTCGTCCGTGAAGGCGGCGGCGACGATTTTTTCAACGCCGGCTCTACGCGCTCCATCGGCGAGCAATCGCGGGTAAACGCCGTTGCCGGCAATTATTCCCAGGGCGTGTAGCGGTGGCTGTGCCAAGCACCGAATTTGAAATAGACAGGCGCTTAAAACAAGCGCCTCTACAAATCGTTAGCCGTGGCGGCGACGTTTGACGTGTAATTGGGCGAGCGCTTTTTGCAGCGACGCCTGCATGGCAGCTACTTCCTCGGCGGAGTGATCTTCCTTCATGGCCGCTTTGGCGCGCTCCACTGCAGCCTCGGCTGTTGCAATGTCGATCTTCTCCGATTCAAGCGCCATGTCAGTTAAAACCGACACAGCGTCGGCCTTAATTTCGACAAAACCTTCGCCTATCGCCATTGCAGTTTCGCGACCGTTTTTCAGGACACGCAGCTCACCTGGCACCAAGGTCGTTAGCAGCGGGACGTGCTTCGGGTACACTCCCAGTTCCCCCTCCGAACCCGGCAACGTGACCATCTCCACGTCTTCGGAGTAAATTTTTTCCTCGGGCGTTACAATCTCGAGCTTCAGTGTGGCCATTGTGATTCGTTAGACCTTGAAGCCTTGAAGCCTTGAAGCGTTCCCGCCGCGCCGATCCTTTTCCGCTTTATCGCTTAATCGCTTCATCACTTTAACCTTCCTTAATCGTATCGATGCCGCCCTTCATGTAGAAATTTTGCTCGGGCACATCGTCATGTTTGCCGTCGAGAATTTCTTTGAAACCGCGGACTGTTTCCGCAACCGGAACATATTGGCCCTTATAGCCGGTGAAAACTTCTGCGACGTGGAAGGGCTGACTAAGGAACCGCTGAATCTTGCGTGCACGCTGAACAGTGACCTTGTCCTCGGGGCTTAATTCATCCATTCCGAGAATCGCAATAATGTCCTGCAGATCCTTGTAACGCTGCAAAACACGCTGCACGCCGCTTGCAACGTCATAATGCTCCTCGCCGACGATCTCCGGCGCCAGCGCTTTCGATGTCGACGCCAGCGGATCGACCGCCGGATAAATTCCCAATTCGGCGATGGCACGCTCAAGCACGATGGTCGAATCCAAGTGCGCGAAAGTGTTTGCCGGCGCGGGATCAGTGAGATCGTCCGCTGGAACGTAGACTGCCTGGAACGAAGTGATCGATCCTTTCTTTGTGGATGTGATTCGTTCCTGCAAATCTCCCATCTCGGCAGCTAGCGTAGGTTGGTAACCAACCGCGCTGGGCGTTCGGCCCAGCAACGCCGACACTTCCGAGCCCGCTTGCGAGAATCGAAAGATGTTGTCGATAAAAAGCAGAACGTCCTGGTTGCGTTCGTCGCGAAAATATTCGGTCATGGCAAGCGCAGAAAGCGCAACGCGTAAGCGCGCGCCCGGTGGTTCGTTCATCTGACCGAAAACCATCCCTACTTTCGACTTCGACAGGTCCTTTTGATCGATCACGCCCGCCTCGCTCATTTCCTTGTAAAGATCATTGCCTTCCCGGCTGCGTTCCCCTACTCCGGCAAAGATGGAAACGCCGCCATGTTTCATGGCGATGTTGTTGATCAACTCCTGGATGACAACAGTCTTGCCAACACCCGCGCCGCCAAATGCGCCGACTTTGCCGCCTTTCGTAAATGGGCAAACAAGATCGATGACCTTGATCCCAGTTTCCAGGATCTTTGCCGTTGTGTCTTGCTCCATGAGCGACGGCGCCGGCCGATGGATTGGATAACGCTTGGTGTAGTTCACCGTGCCGCGGTTATCAATCGCCTCGCCAGTAACGTTAAAAAGCCGGCCAAGCACGGCTTCGCCCACTGGTACGGTGATTGGACCGCCAGTGTCGGTCACACTCATTCCGCGCTTCAACCCTTCCGTCGAAGACATTGCGATGGAGCGCACCCAGCTTTCGCCGAGATGCTGTTGCACTTCGAGGGTCAACTTCGTTGGGTTGCCGTTCACTTCGTACTCGATTTCGAGGGCGTTGTAGATTTTCGGCAGCGTCTTTTCGTCCGGAAATTCTACATCGACTACGGGACCGATGACTTGAACTATGTTTCCTTTATTCATAAATCCTGACTAACCACCGAGCGCCATTTGCGCCGTGGCAATCTCGAGTAACTCGGTTGTAATGCTGGCCTGACGCATCTTGTTGTATTCCAATGTGAGATCCTTGATAAATTGATTCGCGTTATCGGTGGCGTTCTTCATCGCCACCATCCGCGCGCTGTGCTCGGACGCGCGTGCATCGAGAATCATCTGAAAGACCTGGTAGGAAATATAATACGGAAGTACCGAATCGAGCACGACCTCGGCATTGGGCTCAAAGATGTACCCAATCATCGGATCGACGCCTTTAGTTTCACCTTGGGCGGCTTCCCCCTTAGGCAAATCAAAGCTGCTGATCGGTAACAATGTCTGTACGAAAGTGCGCTGATTAATTGTGTTGATGAAATGCGTGTACAGGACCGAGACCTTATCGACTTCGCGCCTCAGAAATTTTTCCATGCAGAATTTCGAGATTGGTTTCGCCTCAACGAAGCTGGGCGAATCTTTCAACTCAAAATCTGCCAACAGTTCACGCTTTGTGCGGGCGATAAATTGTCTGGCCTTCTTTCCCGTTACCACAAAATTTGTCTTGGCCGGATCAAAGTTCGCCGCTTCGCGAAAGAGATTCGTGTTCAATGCTCCGCAGAGTCCCTTGTCCGTGCTGATAATTAACACCAACTCCTTCTGGAGCGGACGAATGGCGAGGAGTGGGTGAAATCTCGGATCTGTCCGGTTTTGCAAGGAAACAAGAACCTTATTCATCAATGCGGCGTAAGGGCGTCCGGCGAGGGCATGCTGCTGCGCTTTACGCATCTTGGACGCAGCCACCATTTGCATTGCCTTGGTGATTTGCGCAGTGTTGCGGATCGATTTGATCCGGCGCCGTATGTCCTGGGTGTTCGCCATCTAAACGTCCAGTTAGATTACCGCCAGGCGGTCTTGAATTCGTCGAGCGCCGCTTTCATTTGCGCCTCGACGTCCTTATCGAGTTCTTTTTTCTCGCGAATCGTCTGCAGCAAACTGGCTTTGCGTGTTTGCAGCCAATCCTGAAGCTTTAGTTGGTATTCCTTAACGCGATCGACGGGAACAGCATCGAGGTACCCATTTTGCATCGCCCACATCACCGCCACCTGCTCTTCCACCGGAATTGGGTTGTACTGTTTTTGTTTAAAAAGCTCGACAATGCGTTGACCGCGATCGAGTCGTGCCCTCGTTGCCGCATCCAGATCGGAGCCAAACTGCGCGAATGCAGCCAACTCGCGGTATTGCGCCAGATCAAGTTTCACCTTGCCGGCGACCTGCTTGATCGCCTTGATCTGGGCAGCCGATCCGACACGGCTGACAGAGAGTCCCACTGAAATCGCCGGCCGCACACCTTGGTAGAACAAATCAGTCTCGAGGTAGATTTGCCCATCCGTAATCGAGATGACGTTTGTCGGAATGTAGGCGGAGACGTCGCCAGCCTGGGTCTCGATAATCGGCAACGCGGTTAACGACCCGCCACCGAATTCGTCGCTCATACGCGCGGCGCGCTCGAGTAATCGCGAATGCAAGTAAAATACATCGCCCGGATAAGCTTCACGACCAGACGGACGCTTCAGCACCAGTGAAACCTGACGATAAGCCACCGCGTGTTTTGACAAATCGTCGAAGATGATGAGCGCATCCATTCCATTGTCCATGAACCATTCGCCCATCGCGGCGCCAGCGAACGGCGCCAGATACTGATTAGTTGCCGTGTCGGATGCGGGCGCAGAGATGATCGTCGTGTAAGGCATTGCGCCTTCTTTCTCGAGAGTATTGAGCACTCGCGCCACGTTGGAATTTTTCTGGGCAACTGCGACGTAAATGCAGTAGAGCGGCCGATAATTGCTGTCCTTTGCGTCTTCCGCGGCTTTGTTCAATCGGGCCTGGCTGATGATGGTGTCGATTGCAATGGTGGTTTTACCAGTTGCGCGATCGCCGATAATCAGCTCGCGCTGACCACGACCGATTGGTATCATGGCGTCGATCGGCATGATACCGGTTTGCACCGGCTGATTCACGCTGCGCCGTTTGATCACGCCCGGCGCAATTTTTTCAAGGGGATAAAACGTCTCGGTTTTGATCGGGCCTTTGTCGTCGAGAGGCTGCCCGAGCGTGTTCACTACGCGACCCAACAGCGCCTTGCCCACGGGAACGGAAAGAAGTCGGCCGGTCGTTTTGGCTTCGTCGCCTTCTTCAACCAACGTGTTGTCGCCCATCAGAATTGCGCCGACTTCAGTTTCTTCGAGGTTCAACGCGAGACCGAATACTCCGTTTGGAAATTCGATCATCTCGTTGAGCATGACGTCACTCAGCCCTTCAATGCGCGCAACACCGTCCCCTGTTTCGCGCACGACGCCGACATTGCTTTTGGTCGTCGATGTTTTTAGCCCTTCAATTTTCGTTTCAATCTCTTCTAGTATGCTGCTCATGATTTTGGGTTTGATTAAAGTTCTTGTTGAAGACGTTCGAGCCGGTTGCGCACCGTTCCGTCCCACACATCGCTTCCCACACGAATACGCATCCCGCCCAGAAGGTCCGGATTAACGACGAACTCCGTTGTCAGGTCGCCACCGTATTTCTTTTTAAGATTAGCTACCAGCTCGGACGTCGTCGCGGAATCCACTTCGCTCGCTGTCTCGATTCTGGCCTGGCGCTTTTCGAGTTCGAGCCGAAGCAAACGTCTGTAGTTCTTTAGGACCTCGATATAATGACGCGGTTTTTTCCCGATGAGTGAATCGACGAGCGACGTAATCCTTCCGGGATCGAGTTGACCGTCCGTAAAACTGGCCCGAAGCATTTCACGCGAGAGCCAGCGAATTTCCTTGTTGATCTTCATCAGGCCACCTGACGAGCTGCTTCCTCCTGCAAACGCCGTTGGTCTTCCGGCGTCAACACCTTGCCGGCCACCTTTGCCGTGGTATCAACTACCAGGCGTCCAAGCTCACGCTTTAAAGATTCCATGGTGCGCTCGTGCTCAATCGCACTTGCCTCGCGCGCCTTGGCAATGATTTGCTCCGCAGCAGTAATCGCCTCCTGTTGCTTGCGTTCGGATAGGTGAGCAGCACTTTCACGCGCTTCATCGATCATTTTTTGAGCGTCCGCGTTCGCCTTTGCCAGAATCTCCTGGTAACGCTTCTCTGCTTCGGCGAGTTCCTTCTTGATTTTTTCCGCGTTGAGTTGGCCCTCTTCGATCTTGCGCCGGCGCTCCTCAAGCACAGCAAGGATTGGTTTGTAAGCGAAGCGTTGCAAAAGGAACGCAACAATGCAGAAGCTAATGACCTGCGACAGAAACAACTTCCAATTCCAGCCGAACGTTTCAGCTGTTTCGCGCAAGATGTCAGTTACGCCTCCGCTACTGGCGGCAATTATCAGGTTCATAAACTAGGTTTCGGGCGCAACATCGATTGCCTCCCGATGAAAATTAGTGAACGAGATACAGCGCGTAGAAAACGATCGCCTCGGTCAACGCGATGGCGAGAATTCCGTGCACGAGCACTTGCGTGAACGCACCGGGATTGCGACCGACCGCGCTGGTCATTCCCAAGCCGGTCAAGCCGATTCCGATTCCGACGCCCATCGCGGCAAGCCCGACGTGAATGCTTCCGCTCAGTTCTGCTAGTATTGGTAGTATCATATTTAGTTTACTTGGTTTTGCGATCTCCTCATGAGATCGCCGAAAAATCAGTGCGCGTGCTCCGGTCCCTCCTGGTGTTCTGCAATCAACATTGTGAAAACCGCAGTCAAAAGCATGAAAACGAGCGCCTGCACAAATCCCACGAGCACTTCCAGGAAATAGAAGGGAATTGGTAGGATTGGCGACAGCCATGGATTCATGGTCGACATTGCTTCGAGAATGCTTTCGCCGGCATAAATATTTCCGAACAGTCGAAAACTGAGCGCGATCGGTCGAAACATAATCGAGATCACTTCGAGCCAGCCTACGGCGAAAAAGATGACGACCATCAGGATCTTCACGACACCGGTCGTCTCTCCTTTTGGGCCAAACAAATGTTTCAAGAATCCTCCGACGCCATTGGCCTGAATCGCCCAGACAAACCACATCACGAAAAATATGGCCGACATCGCGGTCGTCATGTTCAGATCCGCGTTGCCACCGCGCAGCAACGGCCGATCGACATGGAAATTTCCCGAACCGTCGTAGTGACCCCAGCCGATTGTTCCAATTCCCGGAATCAGTCCGAACCAGTTCACGAACAGAATAAAAATGAAAATTGTGGCAAAAAACCAAAATCCCTTTTGCACGAGGTCACGGCCGATGATGTTTTCTAAAAAATTGTGCAAACCCTCAACCAGCCATTCCCAAAAATTCTGAATCCCGTTTGGGATAGCCTTAACCCGCCGGGTTGCTATTTGTGAGAAAACAATGATGCCGGCGGCGACTAGCCACGTCACCAGCATCGAGTTAGTAATGCCGAAGCCGCCAAACTGAACAAGCATCTGCGGTTTTAGCGAGACGCCCTCGTGTTCAGTCGCGCCCACTTCGGCAGCAAAGCTCGACGTGGCAAGCATGGCGCTGGAGGCCAACGCCAGGATCGATATCAGTAAACAACGATTGCGCATTTTTTAAGCTACAGCTGTAGCCAGCATCGGTGATACCGGCCTGCCGGGATCCTTCGCTTTCGTTCCGCACCTGCCAAACTACGGCGAAAAAGCTGCCCCGGCTACAACTTGAACGCGCATACCAAAGCGCGTTTTACCCTGATGACAAACAAAATTCTAAACGCGCGCTTATTTCGCCCGCAAACCTTCGGCAAACTGCGGAGCAATGCGCGCGATCGGTCTTGCGTCCACGCGTTCAATGGTGCCGTTCATTGTGATCGCTTCTTCGTAAAACGATTCCAAGTGATCGATCTGCGTTTCCTGTCCGAAGCGTTCCTTTACCGTTGTGTGCGCTAGCGCTCCCATTTCCTGCAACAGGACCGGTGAACTCGCGATTAATTGCATCGCATTTGCTAAAGCAACGTGATCCTCCTCCGCCACGAGAAATCCGGTGCGCCCGTGATCAACTGCTTCGGGTATTCCACCATGGCGCGTCGCAACCACCGGCAAACCTGTTGCCATCGCTTCGAGCGCTGAGTTCGGCACACCTTCCTGATCTTGATTTGGGGAAATTTCGCTCGGATGCAAGAACAGGTGCGCACTGGCATAAAGCTCGTGCAGCTTCGGTTGCGAGAGAAACCCGACAAAATGCACGTCCCTGGCAATGCCTAGTCCTCCGGCAAGCATCTCCAACTCCGGCTGCAACGGGCCTTTGCCGGCGATAACAAATTCTGCGTCGGGATAGTCCCTCTTAAAAATTGCAAAAGCGCGCAAGCTGGTTGCCACGCCTTTTTTCGGGATTAGCCGGCACGCCTGCACCACTTTCCATTTGCCGTCTCGCGGCGATTCTCTGTGCACTAGCGGGAACTCATTCAGCGGGATTCCAGTGCGATTGATGCGCAGCTTTTCCGGTGGGCACCCCAACTGGGTCAATCGATCGGCGAGCGATTGAGAACGGGCGAACACGAGCGGGACTGCGTTGAAAAGACGCCGCAATTTGCCGGGATAATCTTTAATCTCTGGCTTATGCGCGACATCCGCGCCATGGAAAGATACAACGCACGGCTTGTGCCATTGCTCGATAAACGGAAGCAGATGCACGCCGGTATGGCCGAAATAAATGTGCATCAGATCAGCTCCGTGGCGCCTCAACAACGAGTCCAGCGTTTGATACTCGCCACGATAGACAATCGGCGGCCGCCGTTGGACGAATTTCAACCAACCGTGCACAAACAGGTTAGTGCGCCGCTTCGGAATCACTTCGATGTCGTCAAACGGAAATCTCTCAGCATTCTGGACTTCTTTTGTGACGACAAAAGTGTGCACGCCGCGCAGCGCCTTTACTTGCCGATAGATGTGCAACATCTCCGACTTAAGAAAGCTGGAACAATAACTCGCTACAACCCGCTTGCCCATAGCACAGCGGCCAGTTTCGCTAGGGATGCTCCCCTTGTCCACATCAAATCGCCGCGGAAACACTCTCTTCGGGGCCCACTATTCGCGTTGCCAACCCCTGCTTTAAGTCATCGATTCCTTCTCCTTTGGCTGCTGAAGTCGGAAGGATCTGAACCTTTGGGAATCTCTTTCGCAGCCCTTTTAGATTTTCCTTCGCACCGGGCAAATCCATTTTGTTAGCAACTACGAACCAGGCGCGCGACGACAAGGTCGGATCGTAGAGATCAATTTCGCGGCGCAGATTCTGCAAATCTTCGACCGGATTGCGTCCCTCGCTTCCGGCGATATCCACCACGAAAACTAAAACGCGGCAGCGCGTAATGTGGCGCAGGAATTCGTGACCCAACCCAAATCCGTGGTGCGCACCTTCGATCAAACCGGGAATATCCGCGACCGTGGCGCGTCGATAACCTGGAAATTCAATGACGCCGACGATCGGGTGAAGCGTCGTAAATGGATAGGCGGCGACCTTCGGCCGCGCCGCGGAAATTTTCCGTAACAGTGTTGATTTACCGGCATTCGGGTACCCAACCAATCCCGCGTCGGCGATGGTCCGCAGCTCAAGCAGGAAATGTCCCTGTCCGCCTTCTTCGCCCTCGGTGTATTGGCGGGGCGCTCGATTGCGCGAGCTTTTGAAATGCACGTTCCCCTTTCCCCCGACTCCGCCGCGACACAGCACGAATTCCTGCCCGTCACGTGCGAGATCGGTAACTGGAATTGCCGATTGCCGATTGCCAATTGCCGATTGCTCCGAACTCGACGTTGGACGTTTTTCTTCTTCCGCCGGCCAAACAACCGTCCCCACCGGAACCTTTACGATTTTGTCCGCGCCCGCGCGGCCGCTCATTTTTTTTCCCATTCCGTGGCCGCCGTTCTTTGCCTTGATCAGGGGCTCGTAGAAAAGGTTGGCTAGATTATCGACGTGCCGTTCCGCCTGCAGAATCACGTTACCACCACGCCCGCCATCGCCGCCGTCCGGCCCGCCTTTCGGCACAAATTTTTCTCGGCGAAAACTTACGGACCCGCGCCCGCCGTTTCCCGCGTGCGCAAAAACTTTTACCCGATCGACGAACATGGCGGGTTCAAGTTGCCATCACCATGAACACGTGTCATCCCTAGCGAAGTCGAGGGATCCCGTTGCACGACTTCACGCAGTTCTGCGGGATCCCTTCGACGCCGTTCCGCTTCGCTCAGGATGACAACAACGAGGCGTAAAGCGCCTTTGTCTTCTCTGCAATTGCAGCCCAACCAAAGTTCTCTTCGACGCGTTTGCGACCAGCTTTTCCAAATCGTTTGCGTAGCTGTCGATCTCTCATCAACTCATTCACGCGCTGCGCGAGATCGAGCGCGAATTTTTCGGGATCTATTGCTTCGAACGGGCTCTCCTTCATTTGCTCAAGCGGGACGAGGAAACCGGTTTCGCCGTCAACGACGACTTCCTTGATTCCGCCAACAGCACTGGCAACTACCGCGGTTTCGCAGGCCATTGCTTCCAGATTGATGATGCCAAACGGTTCATAGATCGACGGACAAACGAACACCGCTGCGTTCGAGTAAAGTTCACAGGCGGTCTGTTGATCGACCATTTCCTTGATCCAGATGATTCCCGGCCGCTGCACTTCTGCGCGTTCGACAGCAATCCGCATTTCCTCGCCCAGTTGCGGCGTGTCTGGCGCAGCTGCACACAGCACGATCTGGAAATCGCGATCCATGAATTGGATTGCGCGCACCAGATGCTGAAACCCTTTCTGGCGCGTGATCCGTCCCACAAAAAGCAGATACGGCTTGACCAGATCGATGCCGTAACGCTTGAGGGCGCCAGTTGAATCCACCTTACGATATTGGTTCAAATCGATTCCGTTGTGGATGACGCGCACTCGCGCAGGGTCGACATTAAACAAACGGTCGATGTCATGTTTTGTCGCGCCGGAAACTGCGATAATCGCATCCGCCATTTCGAGCGCAGTTCTCTCGACCCAAAGTGAGAAGTCGTACGCGCCTGCGAGCTGTTCACGCTTCCAAGGCCGAAGCGGCTCGAGCGAATGAACAGTAATCACGAGTGGTAAACCGTAATTCTTTTTGGCCAGTATTCCGCCGAAGTGGCTGTACCACGTGTGACAATGCACGAGGTCGGCATCGATGTTCATTGTGTTGAAATCCGTGCAACGCCGCACCGCGCCGAAAGCAGAACGCAACGGCTTTGGGCAGGTGAAATTGCTCTTGTCCAGTTCGAAGCCGATGACCTTCAGATTGCCTTCCTCGAGACGCTGGTTGCCAAAGCAACGCACTTCGACGGGGATCGTTTTTGCCAACTCTCGCGACAAATAGTCAACGTGCACGCCCGCGCCGCCATAGATATTCGGCGGATACTCGTTAGTCAGGAACAGGACCTTCACGCGCGTTTTACCTCGTTGGAGCGGCGCTTGTGTCAAGCGCAGAATCAGCGGACGGGGCGTTTGCCACCACTGCCGCTAGATTTATTTCGCTCGCACGAGAAGTACTGGGATATCGACCGCATGACGCACCTTGTCGGCAGTCGCCCCGTACAGAACGTCGCTAATGAAGCGATGCCCATGTGTAGTCATGGCGATCAGGTCGATATCTTTCTCGCGGGCGAGCTTGATGATTTCATCAGACGGCTCGCCCAACGCCAGCATCGCGTCGCAAGAAAAGCCTTCGTTAGTTAGTTCGCGCTGCCGTTTTTCCAAATACACCCGGTCTTCTTTCATCTCCTCGCTCTCGGCAAGTTGGAGTTGATTAAAATTCCGTGCCACCCACCCATCAGCCACGTGAACAAGCAGCAGCTTTGCGCCAGTCATGCGCGCCAGCGGCTTGATATGAGTAAGTACAGTCGAGTCGGCCGGACTGTTCTCGAGTGGGATCAATATGTGGTTGTACATGACACTACGAATCCGAATGCCGAATGGTTGCCGCAGTTAAATCGTTAAATCACGCTGGTCATTGAGATTTTGACATCCATCTATTCGGGAACCGGAAACCCGAGAGAACTATAAAACACCTTGAGCACCGAGGCCGGCAGAAACGTGTCCAAGAGCAGCTTCACATTTAGCACAATGATAATGCCGGCAGTCGTCCAGCCCAGAATTTTTATCCAGACGGCGTTCGCAAAGTCACCCATTTTGGCCTTTTCGCTGGTAAATCTCATTAGCGGCCACACGGCGAAGCCGAGTTGCATGCTTAAGCAAACCTGGCTGGCAATCAGCAATTCCGTCGTTTTGCCTTCTCCGAACACACCGATCACCACGATTGCGGGTACGATCGCAATAAGCCGCGTGATCAGCCGACGCAACCACGGCGTAATTCGGATGTTGAGAAAACCTTCCATCACTATCTGGCCGGCAAGCGTGCCGGTAAGAGTCGAGTTTTGGCCGGACGCTAGCAACGCGACGGCAAACAGTATGCTCGCTACGCCAACACCAAGTAACGGGCTGAGTAACTTGTACGCATCTTGAATCTCGGCTACATCCTGATGTCCGGACCAATGGAAAGCGGCCGCCGAAAGAATCAGGATCGCAGCATTAATGAACAACGCGAACATGAGCGCCGCGCTCGAATCGATAGTTGCAAACTTGATAGCTTCGCGCCTGCCTTCCGGCGTCTGGTCGAATTTTCGCGTCTGCACAATGGACGAGTGCAAATAGAGGTTGTGCGGCATTACGGTGGCTCCAAGGATACCGATGCTGACGTAAAGCATTTCCTGGTTTGTGACGACGTGTGGACCAGGGATAAACCCAAGCGCAACCCCTACAATGTTTGGTTTGGAAAAAATTAGCTCCAGCCCGAAACACGTGCCGATAGTCACGATTAACGTGACGACAAGCGCTTCAACATAACGAAAGCCTTTGTTTTGGAGATAAAGAACAGCGAGCACATCTAACGTGGTGATGACGCAGCCCCACACCAGCGGAATGCCGAACAGCAACTGCAGCGCAATCGCCGAGCCAACTACTTCGGCCAGATCGCATGCAGCGATAGCAATCTCGCACAGAATCCAGAGAAACCAGACGAGCGGTCGCGGGTAATGGTCGCGGCAGGCCTGGGCGAGGTCGCGGCCTGTGGCGACGCCCAGTTTGATGCACAAATACTGAAGCAGAATCGCCATCAGGTTGGAAATCATGATGACGCATAAAAGCGAGTAGCCGAACCGTGCGCCTCCGGCCAAATCGGTCGCCCAGTTGCCCGGATCCATATACCCCACAGCCACCAGGAATCCCGGACCGGAAAATGCCATGAGCTTCCTCCAAAAGGATGCCGTCTGCGGCACAACGATGGTGCGATGGACCTCCGGCAAGGAAACCTGACCGCCGGTCCGTCTCCAAGCCGTTCGAGGTTTTGCCCTGGTTGCTATTTCCGGCTGCGCCATAATTGCTGCTAAAACGATTATTAGTGGAAGCTAATTTCTTTATTGTCGTATATTATTATGTCAAGAGACAATTTTTGGCTGTTGACTGTTGTCGTGATGTTTTTATGTTCGCAGGCATGCGAAACAAAAAGGCGTCTCAATCGCCGGCCGGCACTTCCACGGCTGTGGAGGATTACCTCGAGCGTATCCTTGAACTCATCAATTCCAAGGGATACGCCAGGGTGATCGATATCGCGACTGCCTTAAAGATTTCGCAAGCGAGCGTCACTAACATGGTTCAACGCCTCGATGCCGAAGGGCTTCTCAAATATGAGAAGTACCGCGGGCTTATTTTAACCGCGGCAGGTAAAAAACTGGCCCGCGGAATCGCCCAACGACACAAGCTACTCACTGAGTTCCTCAGACTGCTCGGTGTAGACGACCGAGTGATTCATAATGATGTCGAGGGCATGGAGCACCACATCAGTCCCTCCACGTTGCGCGCAATTGCGGCGCTCACGCAGCAATTGCAGCGTAGACCCGCCCTACGCGCCCAATTGCAAGCCGGCGCGGCTTAGCAACTGCCCGGAAAACTCCACCTCTACGGGTTCCTAGAGCTCGTGGCAGTGGCGATGACGTCGCTCGACTTCTTGAAATTCAGCTGCTTCACGCGGCGGTTATCGGCTTCGGAAACGGTAACCAAAAAACCATCGATCTTAACTTGTTCGCCGGTCTTCGGTAGATGCCCCAGCAGATGAGTTACGTAACCGCCGATCGTACTTACGTCGGGGCTTTCCAAATCAAGCTTCGCGAGATCGTTTAGCTCGTACAGGCCGAGCGACCCGTCCACACTGAATTCGTTTGCGCTGATCTTGCGAAACTCTTCCTTTTCGAAATCGAACTCGTCCTGAATGTCGCCAACGAGTTCCTCCAACACATCTTCCAGAGTCACAAGCCCCACAGTCCCCCCAAATTCATCTACTACGATTGCCACGTGCGCGTGCTTGCTAAGGAATAATCTAAGCAGATTTTCGAGCAGCATCATTTCCGGGATGGGAAGCAATTCGCGTTTGATGTTCATCAAATCGGGATGCGGATCGCGCATCATGGGAAGCAGTTCCTTGATATGAATGAGGCCGATCGTGTTATCCAAATTTTCACGACACAGCGGGAAGCGCGTGTGCTGGGATTCGATCGCCTTTTTTATATTCGTATCGAAATCGTCCTCGACAGCGAGATAAACAATGTCGCCGCGCGGCGTCATGATGTCACGCACGACACGGTCGCGCAGATCGAGTACATTGAAAACGAGTTCACGGCCTAGCGGACTAACGTCAGCGGATTTTTCGCTTTGCTCGAGAATCAATCGCAGTTCCTCCTCGCTGTGAGCAAGCTCGCTCTTACGAACAGGTTGAAGCCTCAGCACTCTGCGCAAAAGGAAATTGGATGATTTGTTCAGGAGCCAGATGGCGGGCTTAAACAAAACATAAAAAGCGCCGAGCAGTCGCATCAGACGAAGTGCGACAGGCAGCGGATCTGAAATGGCGATGTATTTGGGCGCGAGCTCTCCGAAGACAATGTGCAAAAACGTGATGCCGGCAAAAGCGAGAGTAACAGCAATCGATGTTGTCACCGCCTGCGAGTAGATGTGGAAGAAAGCGAGGGCCGGCCGGATTATCGATGCCAGCGATTGCTCGCCGATCCAGCCCAGCGCGAGGCTCGCAAGCGTGATACCAAGTTGCGTCGCCGAAAGGTACGCATCCAGATGCCCGCGGACATGCTTAACAAAGTGGGCGCGCACGTTGCCCTCTTCCAGAAGCGCGTCGAGCTGAGTCGAGCGAACCTTCACAACGGAAAATTCGCATGCCACAAAAAAAGCGTTCAGCGCCACAAGCGCGGCAATCGCTGCCAGTTTTCCGACAATCAACATCGGTGGATCCCAATGCGGCGGAACGTTTTCGGCGAGCGAGGCTCCTGCCAATAAAAATAGTACGGGTGTGTTCATTAGTCGGATGCGCATCCTGGCATCCGGAACCGGATCGCTGGTAGTTTACCAGCTGGACTTGGTTACGCCAGGGATCAACCCCTGCGAAGCCAGTTCGCGAAAGGTCAGACGCGACATCTTGAACCGGCGAATGAAAGCGCGCCGGCGGCCGGTGACTTCGCAGCGGTTCACCACGCGCGTAGGACTAGCGTCCCGCGGCAGTTGCGCCAGGCCGGCGTAGTCCTTTTTCGCTTTTAGCTCGGCGCGCAACGCAGCGTACTTTTTCACTGTTGCGCGTTTGCGTTCATTGCGGTTGATCCAAGCTGTCTTAGCCATAAAGAGCGCTGACTATAACGCCAGCCTCCTGATTTGCAACCGCGAGCCGAAGAATGCTAGCCGAGAGCGCCTGCGCGCCGCCGCTGTTTGACCAGCGTACTAGTGGACCGGCGAGCGCCGTCTCGGGTAGATGAGCGCTTCTGCTTTACCGCCTGTGTCCGGTTCAAGCTATCTTGTAGCACCTTCACTAGATCAACAACGTTGGTTGGCGTAGGAGCAGCCGCCGGTTTTGCCGTGATCTCCTTGTGCTGTGCCTTTTGTTCGATGATTTCCATTAACGCCGTCCGGTATTCATCCTGATATTTCTCCGGCTCCCAGGCAACAGCCATGCTTTCGATGAGCGCTTGCGCCATTTTCAGTTCCTTGTCACTTACCGCGGTACTCGAGCCGTTTTGCAAGACGTCGGCACTCAATATTTCGCTGGCAAAGTGCATCAGCTCCAAAATTAGGAACAAGCCGTCCGGTTTTACAGCTGCGAGGTGTTCGCGATTGCTGATCACCACCTTGGCAACACCAATTTTGCCCGTTCCGGTGAGTGCCTTGTGCAAGACTGCGTAAGCTTTCTCTCCGCCTTTTTGCGGCTCAAGGAAATACGGCTTGTAGAAAAACTTCGGATCAACCTGCTCCAAATCAACGAAATCGGTAATGTCGATCGAATGGGTGGACTCGATGCGCACCTTCTCGAAGTCCTCATCCTTCATCACAACATAATGACCGCGCTCGAATTCGAAGCCCTTTACGATCTGGTCGGCTGGAACTTCCTTCGAGTCCGCTTCCGCCACCTTTTTGTATTTGATCGGACTGAGATCGCTGGAACGAAGCTGCCGGAAACTAAGCTTCTCTTCTCGCGTGGCGGGATAAACCGCCACTGGAATGTAAACCAGCCCAAAGCTGATGCTGCCTTTCCAGATGGGACGCATACGGGGAATGCTTTCCCATGGCGCTCTGCCTGTCAACCTTAACCGGTCCTCCGCCGGCAGCTCTTCTGCCTCGCTGAAATTCCTTGCAACTCGGAGAAACGGTCTGATGTTGGAAGTTGAAATGAGCCTTCTCGCGAGCTTCATGAACTTGGCCGGGCCGGACTTGATCGTCATCCTGCTGATCGTCCTTGTTCTATTTGGAGCAAAGAAATTGCCCGAACTCGCCCGCGGAATGGGTCAGGCGGTCAAGGAGTTTCAGAAAGCAAAGGACGAGTTCAACGACGAACTGCACAAGGCTGGAAAGTCTGATACGCAAATTGCCAAGCCTGACGTAAAACCGGCTGAGTCGACCATCGCGCGAACCGACAGCCAAGGTGCTTCTAACATCACTGCGCCGCAACCGACTGCCGCAGTCACTCCCGGCGACAAAGCCGACCAGGTTTAGCTTTTCGAAAGCGACGCGAGGGCGCGTGCGCACTCCTAAAGCTTACGCGAAACAAAGGCAGCGTTCCGCGTGGATTTCGCACGAAGTGCTTTGGAGTGCGATGCGTCCTCGCGTCGCTTTGGTCGAAGTTAGAAGTTTTAGCGTTCTGCACGTTTGACCGAACACGCAATTTACGGCAAAATCCCCGCTCGTTTATGTCTGAGCCGAATTTGCGTGCCCAAATCAAGGAGATGCTGGTCAAAAACCTGATGCTGCAAGTTACTCCCGAACAAATCGGCGATGAGCTGCCGCTTTTCGGTCCGGATGGACTAGGCCTCGATTCCATCGACGCATTGGAGCTGGTTGTGAGTATGGAAAAGACGTTCGGCGTGGGCGTTCCAAATTCCGACGTAGCCGGAAAAGCGCTTCGGACTGTAAACACGATTCACGATTACATTCTCGAAAAGCGCGCGGCGGCTGCGTAGATGTGCTAACCGTGCCCCGCCGTGGCTTTTCCACGTGAACATTCTCTACGTAGAGAGCAGCCGCAGTTGGGGCGGACAGGAATATCGCACCTGTCTGGAAATTAACTGGCTCAACTCACATGGGCATCAAGCATGGTTGATCTGCAATCCAGACAGCCAGGTCCATTCGAAGGCGTCGGAACTAGGCACACGGCTGGTCACAATGCCGCTCCGGAGCCGGGTTGATCCGCTCTGTTCATTCCGTCTTTGGAAGTTTTGCCGGAAGAATAGAATCGATCTGCTCAAAACGTACAGCTCAAAGGATCACTGGATTTGCCTGCCACTTTTCGTTTGTGGAATTCCGTTGAGCCGCGCGCGCTGCATCACCGATCCAATCGGCAGCCAAAGTCGCGCATTTGTTTTCAAATACGGTTGTTCGCAAATCGTTGCCGACGCTTCTGTGATCAAACGCCAGTTGGTGGAAAAACACGGAATTGATCCAGCAAAAATTGAAATCATCGGTTCAGCTGTCGATCTGGAAAAGTTCAAGCCTCCGCGCGACCGGACAAAATTCCGCCGTGAAATTGGTCTCGGCGACGAGACCACGCTGATCGGCAACGTCGGGATGATTCGTCCGGACAAAGGTCAACTCGAGCTGGTCAAATCGGCCCCTCTGGTCTTGGAGAAAAGTCCCGATGCTCGCTTCGTCATCGTCGGCCAGGGCACCGGGATCTTGAAGCGCGGCATCAATGTAAGGAACGCGATCGATCGCGCCGGACTTGCCGACAAAATCATCATGGCTGGCTATCGCTGGGACACGCCGAACGTTTACGCGGCTTGCGACATAATTGTGATTGCGTCACTGCGCACCGAAGCCTCTCCAATTGTTTTGCGTGAGGCTTTCGCCAGCGGTCGCCCCGTGATCGCTACGAAAGTGGGCGATATTCCAGAAATTGTTCGCCATCGCGAGAACGGTCTGCTCATTGAACCTGGCAATCCTCAGGCATTGGCCTCGGCGATCCTGGAATTCATTTCCGATCCGGAACTCGCGGCGCATTGCGCAGCGAACGGCCTGCTCTACGCGACCGAAAATTTCTCGTTCGACAAAATGATGGACGCGAAGCTGCGCGCCGATCTTGCTGTACTGCGAAAGAAACAACGCCGCGAATCTGCTTCCGGCTCTTCGCAAGATATTACTTCGTCGGGGAACAATTGATCGCATCAATCAACTGACGGAAGCGGCCAAATCTGCTACGAATCGGCGTGAAAATCAGCCGGGGCAAGTCAAGAGTTTCAAGCTCATCGTGTTCTTTCGGAAGTGCAACGCGCTGGACAATCTCGCCCGTGCGCAGGATGTCCGTGAAGTGATGGTTCAGATCGACAAGCGCCTCGTTCGATAACGAACGATTAAGGCGGATGACGAAGCGCTCGCCCACCCAGCGCGCCGAGTGAAAGACCTTGTAGAATTGCGTGATCTCCGCGGCGGCGTCCTGCGCGCTGTGTTTGATTTTGAAAAACGCGAAGTCTTCCTCCGAAATGAAGCCAAACTTAAGCAGGCGCTCGGTAAGAAATCGCGTCCACGTCTCCCAATATTTTCCGCGCGGCCGGTCCAATAGCGCGACCGGGACAATGCGCGCTTTGCCGGTTTGCATTAGCGTGAGCACCTCGAACGCTTCATCCATCGTCCCAAAACCGCCGGGCAACAGCGCGAACGCGTGCGCCTCTTTCACGAAACTCAATTTGCGAGTAAAAAAGTAATTCAGCGTCACGAGCTTGGGATCGCCCTCGATGAGTTCGTTTACTCGCTTCTCCGAGGGCAAACGAATACTAAGCGCAAAGCTGTGCGCGCGCCCAGCCCCCCGCTGCACGGCACCCATGATTCCGTCGCTGCCGCCGGCGATCAGCATGAAGCCTTGTCTGACCATTTCACAGGCAAAATCTGTCGCCATTTTGTAGTCGAGTGAATCGTCCGCGCTTCGCGCCGATCCGAAAACGGCCACCTTTCGCAAATGCTTGAATGGCGCGAAAATCTTCGCTGCAGAGCGCATCTCTTTAGCAGAACGATTGATCAGCTTGAGGTCTGCTACGGTCATTTCGTCGCGGGCAATCTTCAGGGCGGTCGCAATCATTTCCTCGATAAGCGCCGGAGATTTTTGGGTACCCCAATCCCGAACCAGTTTTCTGATTCGCGCATCAAACGGTGGACCGACGCTCCAACGTCTTCTACTTGCTCTGCCTTGCACCCGGTCAATTGCTCGTTCTGGGCCTGATTTCACGCGATGGAAATTTCGGGTTAAATGGAAATCAAATCCTTAAGAATCTCGCGCATATGGCGGATCGGCAGCGAATAATGTCCTTCGTTTTGAATGAATCGCGCTTTGCAATTCGGGAAACGGTTCGCGATTGCTTCGGCCAGCCGAACGGCGAAGGCGCGATCTTCTATTCCATGCCAGAGTCGCACAGGCACGCGCACATCTTCGAGCGCAAATCCCCACGGCTCCGCATAAATCCGCGCGTCGACCAACACGCCTTCCACCGAGCCGCGCCAGGCACGCCGTTGACTCTCGAAAATCGCTTCAAAAGCTGCGTCGTCGCGCAAACTGGCTGCGTCGCACGAGCGCAATAGCAGCATCTTTAAAAGCAGCGGACGAAGCCGGATCGGCGCGCGGAACGACAAAAACGGTCGCGCCAGGAAAAACAATTGCCGCAACAGCCACGGTCGATTGCGATAAAATGCCAGCATGTAGCGATAGAACGGCAGTAATCCGTTGAAGTCCTTCAGCTCGGCAAATGGAATCACTCCGCCTACGATAGCGATCGCGCGCACTCGTTCGGGCATCGCGACCGCTGTCGCATATGCGTAGGGCGCGCCGCCAGAGATTGCGAGAATTCGGAATTCGCCAATCTCAAGACTATCAACGAGCTGTTGAACAAGGGACGGCCAGTCGCTCAACTTTCGATCAAGTTGCATGCTCGAGCCGCTGATGCCCGGCCGGTCCGGTGAAATAATGCGAACACCGAGAGCGCGCCCTGGTCCATCTGCAAGTTGCGCCATGGTGCGTGAACTCGGCCAGCCGTGGCAGAATATCACCGGCACTCCACTTGGATCGCCGTATTCTTCGAACGCAAGAAGTGCGCTGTCATGAAGCTGAACGATATTTTGCCCGTTCATCGAGCCGGCACCCTCTTTTGGCCACTTGTATTGCAAGGCGTTAATGTGTAGACCAAATTATAGTTCGAAAAGCGATTCTGTTATTGGCAGCTTTGGTTATGGAAAACTATTCGCAACTTCCGCCTGGGAAAATCTCGGAACATGGCAACGGAATCGGCGCGCCATCGCCAGAGGCAGTGGAACGACGTGCCAGAGAAATTGCCATGATCGATGAGCGCAATCCTGATGAGTTTACCGAGGCGGATTGGGGGCAGGCGCGCCACGAACTGATGGGCCAAGAAAATAATGGGCCTCCTGAGGAAACTCCAGATAACGCCGAGATGACCGAGGAATGGAGCGTCATCGCCAGCTCCAAGGGCCATCGCATGCCACGTCCCGGCACTCAGGAAGAGGAAACTGTTGGTGAGCATCTCGTGATTGAAGGGATAGAGGAAGCAACTCACGATCAAATGCTCGAAGCACGCCGGGAAGAGCGCGACCAAGAGGGAGAAAATCCTTGAGCCCGCCCTCCGTTGAAACCGCCTCCACGCCGACGGCGGATCGATTTCTTTTCCCCGCGAGCCAATCCCGGGTCGAAAGCTTGCGCGATCGCTTCAATCAAATCAGAAATTTCACGAATGCGCTGTGTGCCGGTCTCGAACCCGAAGATTGCGTCGTGCAATCCATGCCGGACGTCAGTCCGACCAAATGGCACCTCGCGCATACCACGTGGTTTTTCGAAACTTTTATCCTGAAGAAATTCGTCCCAGGATATCGCGCAGAAATTCCAGAGTACGCTTACCTTTTCAATTCTTATTATAACGCTGCGGGCGACATGCACCGGCGGGACCTACGAGGGTTAATCTCGCGCCCGACTGTGAGCCAAGCGCAGCGTTATCGCGCGTCGGTCGATTCACACATCGACGATCTGCTCTCAAATCCCGACGAAAGTCTACTCGATGAAATGGAAGCGATCCTCGTCCTCGGCTTCCATCACGAACAGCAACATCAGGAATTGCTCATCACGGACATCAAGCATGTCTTCGCGCAAAACCCGCTCTATCCTGTGTTTCGTCAGCGAAACCGCGATGTCGCGGCAAAAACCATTACCCCGATCCGTTTTATCGATTTCGAGGAAACCGTGACTGCGATAGGCCATGATGGCGACGGATTCGCCTATGACAACGAAGGGCCGCGGCATCGGGCACTCGTTCCCGCGTTTTCGCTGGCAACGCGGCCGGTCACAAATGGCGAATTCATCGCGTTCGTCGAGGACAACGGCTATAGCCGGCCGGAATTCTGGTTATCGCTCGGCTGGATGACCGTGAACGAACAACGCTGGAACGCGCCGCTTTACTGGACAAAACGCGACGGCGCATGGTGGAATTTCACACTCTCCGGTCTACGTCCCCTCGATCAATCCGAGCCTGTCACGCACATCAGTTATTTCGAAGCTAACGCGTATGCCAATTGGGCCAAGGCGCGCCTCCCGACTGAGTTCGAATGGGAGCGCGCGGCGTTGAGTTGTCCAATCGAAGGCAATTTCGTCGAGACCGAACTCTTCCACCCGGTGGCTGTAGCGTCCGCTGTATTAGCGGACAAACCGGGAAAAGATCAGAGTCTTCACCAAATGTTCGGCGACGTTTGGGAATGGACGCGCAGCGCCTACTCCCCCTACCCCGGCTACAGCGCTGGTCCCGGCGCGCTTGGCGAGTACAACGGCAAATTCATGTGCAACCAATACGTGCTGCGCGGTGGTTCTTGCGCGACATCCCGCACCCATATCCGCCGCACCTATCGCAATTTCTTTCAACCGGAAAAGCGCTGGCAGTTCACCGGAATCAGACTCGCACGCGACGCACAGTAAATCGATAGCGTGCGTCACTCTGTGCGCGCCATTTCAACCCCACAATGACCGGAGATTCAATCACAGCTCCGCCGCAACTATCTGCGCCAGAATCGGCGGATTTTCTGGCGGATGTTATTGCTGGTCTGTCGTCGAACCCGCGAACGATCCCGTGCAAATACTTCTACGATGAGCGAGGCGCGGCGTTGTTTCAGAAGATCTGTGAGCTGCCTGAATATTATGTTACCCGCACCGAGATCGATATTCTGGATCGAAGTCGCGCCGACATCGCCTCACAGCTCGGACCTAACGTCGAACTAATCGGACTGGGCACCGGTGCCGGCACGAAAACGCGGATTCTGATCGAGGCGCTCGAGAATCCTGCGGTTTATATCCCCGTCGATATCTCGGAACCACAACTGCGTCAATCGACTGCTCTCTTCCAGAAAGTTTTTCGAGATTTGGAAATTCTGCCGGTATGTGCGGACTACCTACAATCTGTCGTGTTGCCTTCTCCCTGTCGCAAACCTGCGCGGAACATCGTGTATTTCCCGGGATCGACCATCGGCAACTTTGCGCCGGATGAAGCCGTGCAGTTTTTGCGTCGCATCGCGAATGTTTGCCGCGGAGGCGGCGGACTGCTTATCGGCGTCGATTTAAAAAAGGACCGGCAGGTGCTGGAAGCTGCTTACAACGACAGCGCCGGCGTGACTGCGCAATTCAATTTAAATTTGCTGCAACGCATCAACCGCGAATTGGGCGCAGACTTCGATCTGGATCAATGGCGGCACCGCGCAATCTACAATTCCAACGCCGGCAGGATTGAAATGCATCTCATCAGTGAAATCGACCAGTTCGTGCATTTCAACGAACACAAGTTCCATTTCCGTCGCGGCGAAAAAATCATCACCGAGTATTCTTATAAATATACGCCAGACGAGTTTGCGGCGTTCGCTGCCAAAGCCGGATTCAACTTTGTTCGAATGTGGGCGGACGAGGCGGGTTTGTTTGGCGTTTTCTACTTTGTGGCAGCTGCAGAGTAGCGCGTGCCTCGCGCTTGCCGACCGCGTAATATGCAAGCAGGAGGCGTGCACTATTCTAAATGAGCGCGTTGGTGAAGTTCGAAGACGTTAGCAAACGCTACGGTGACGCAATCGCATTATACCCGACGAACCTCTCAGTTGAGTCGGGCAAAACCACGGTGCTCATCGGACCAAGTGGCTGCGGCAAATCCACTTTGCTGCGATTAATCATTCGCTTAATCGAACCGGATTCCGGCTCGATCGAGTTCGATGGCAAACCGGTTACTCCCGATAACATCAATACTTTGCGGCGCCGGATTGGTTATGTAATCCAGGAGGGCGGCTTGTTTCCTCATCTAACCGCTCGCGCCAACGTTCTTTTGATGGCGCGTCACATCGGAAAATCCCAAGAAGAAACGCACAACCGGCTTCTGGAATTGTCCGAGCTGACAAGATTTTCAGAAAAACTGCTCCCGCGTTATCCGGTGGAACTCTCCGGTGGCCAACGTCAGCGCGTCAGTTTGATGCGTGCGCTAATGCTTTCGCCAGAGTTGCTTTTGCTCGATGAGCCGCTCGGCGCGCTCGACCCGTTGGTGCGCGCTTCGTTGCAAAAAGATCTCAAGGAAATCTTCAGGCGCCTGGGTCAAACGGTGCTTTTTGTCACTCACGACCTGGCGGAAGCGGTTTATTTTGCCGACGCGATCGTGCTCCTGAATGAAGGGCGGATCGTTCAACAAGGCTCGATTACAGATCTTCGCGAAAGACCAGCCGACCCTTTCGTGTCCGAGTTCATCACCGCGCAGCGCGCGATCGCGAGTCTATGAATCGAATCAGGAAAGCAGGAAAGCAGGAGAGGTTCGAATCTGGAAACCATGAATCCAGGAGATCAAAACAATTCCGCCGTTTCCTGGTTTCCTGGCTGCCAGATTTTCTCCTGATCTTTTCCTGCGTTCCTGCTTTCCTGATTAATTCTTCTTCTGCTGCCGATGTCGTCATTGGTTCCAAGAAATTCACGGAATCCTATGTGCTCGGCGAAATCGCGAAACGCACCCTGACCGATGCGGGAATTCCAGTGGAACACCGCCAGGGCATGGGCGGAACAATTATTCTTTGGGAAGCGCTGCGGGGCGGACAGATCGAAGCTTATCCCGAATATACGGGAACTATCGCGACGGAGATTTTAAAGAGCGATTCCACCCTATCGTTGGATCAAATTCGGGATTCGCTCGAAAAACTTGGTGTCGGCATGACGGCTCCGCTGGGTTTCAACAATACATACGCGCTGGTAATGCGACGCAGCCAAGCGCAACGGCTTGGTATCCGCACAATCAGCGATCTACAAAGATATCCCGAGCTTAAATTCGGGCTCACACACGAATTTCTTGAACGGCAGGATGGCTGGCGGCCATTGCGCCAGCGCTACGGGCTGCCACAGCAAAATATCGTCGGCATCGATCACGCCCTTGGTTACAGCGCGCTTGTGAACGGATCGATTGCCGTAAAGGACGCCTACTCGACGGATGCAAAAATCGAACAAAATGATCTGGTCGTTCTCGAAGACGACCTTCACTTCTTTCCCAAATATGAGGCGGTCTTCCTGTTCCGATCGTCCACTCGCGCGGACGCAATCGCAGCGTTGAAGCGCCTGGAAGGCACCCTGGATGAGACGCGAATGATTCGTCTGAACGCGGAAGCTGAGCGGACGAAGAATTACACAAGAGCAGCAGATTTGTATTTTGAACGGAGCGCACGTTCGCCCAACAGCCTGAATGATTCGTTTCCGCACAAGCTGGCTCGCTGGACACTTCGGCATCTCCAGTTGGCTGGATTTTCGTTGCTGCTTTCAATCATCGTCGGGATTCCGCTTGGCATTGTCGCGAGTCGCGGCGGAGTGATTGGCCATGTTATTCTTGGTTTCGCCGGCATTGTGCAAACCATCCCCTCGCTCGCGTTACTCGCTTTGCTTGTACCCCTCCCCTTTTTTGGAATTAGCGTTCGTACCGCCGTGGCCGCGCTTTTTCTGTACGGTTTGCTGCCAATTGTGCGCAACGCCGCGACCGGTTTACAGGACATTCCACGATCATTGCGCGAATCCGCGGTCGCGCTGGGACTCAGCCCGATCGCGCGCCTGTGGAAAATTTATCTGCCAATCGCGTCGCGCTCGATTCTCTCGGGAATCAAAACCAGCGCCGTAATTAATATTGGAACTGCCACGCTCGCCGCGTTGATCGGCGCTGGCGGCTTAGGCGAACCGATCATTAGCGGCCTTAACTTGAACGATCACGTGACCATTCTCGAGGGCGCGATTCCCGCGGCGGTGCTCGCGCTGCTCGTGCAATGGTCTTTTGATTTGTTCGATCGCGTTTTGATTCCGAAAGGATTGCGAATTTAGAATAGCGCGAGCGTCCGCTCTTGCGTAACGGCTGTATCGCAAGCTGGGAAGCTTGCGCTACATTCAATCAATGGCAATTGCTTCGATTAATCCCGCTACCGGCGAAAAGCTGAAGGAGTTCTCTCCCTTCGACGATGCGGAAATTGAGAAACGGTTGAGCCGCGCGGAGAAAGCGTTCAAGAGCTATCGCCGCACCACCTTAACTGAACGCGCAGATTTGTTGCACGCCGTAGCGGAGTTGCTCTTCCAGGAAACGAAAACGTTTGCCGAGGTCATCACGCTTGAGATGGGAAAACTGTTCCGCGATTCAGTCGCAGAAATCGAGAAGTGCGCGCGCGGTTGCCGATTTTACGCGGAGAACGGCGCGCGATTTCTCGAAGAGGAACCGGCGCAAACCGATGCTGCTGAAAGTTACGTCGAGTATCAACCGCTCGGAGCTGTGCTGGCGGTGATGCCGTGGAATTTTCCTTTCTGGCAGGTGTTTCGATTTGCGGCGCCGGCTTTGATTGCCGGCAACGTCGGCTTGCTTAAGCACGCATCGAATGTGTCGCAGTGCGCGCTTGCAATTGAAGAAATCTTTTGCCGCGCCGGATTTGAAGACGGCGTTTTCCAAACGCTGCTGATCGAGCCGGAGCAGGTGGAAAAACTGATCGTCGATGCGCGCGTGAAGGCCGTAACGCTAACAGGCAGCGAAAGAGCCGGAGCGGCTGTCGCGAGCGCGGCCGCGCGTGAAATCAAAAAAAGTGTACTCGAGCTGGGCGGCAGCGATGCATTCATCGTGATGCCTAGCGCAGACTTCGAATCGGCGTTGAGCACTGCGATCAAAGCGCGCACGATTAACACTGGTCAGTCCTGTATCGCAGCGAAGCGATTCATTATCGCGGACGAAATTTATGAGCGGTTCCTTCAAAAATTCGTTGAGCGCATGCGCGCGCTCAAGGTTGGCGACCCAATGGATCCGGAGACTGAGCTCGGTCCACTTACGACGGAACAAATCCTGCGAGGCGTGGACGATCAGGTTCAGAAAACAATCGCTGGTGGCGCAAAATTATTAACGGGTGGAAACCGTATTCACGGTCCGGGATTTTTTTACGAACCCACGGTTCTCGTCGACGTGCCGAAAGAGTCGCCAGCGTACCGCGAGGAAATCTTCGGCCCGGTCGCAGCTTTTTTCCGCGTGAGCGATGCCAACGCGGCCGTCGAGCTCGCGAACGATACCACATTCGGCCTGGGTTCGAGCGCGTGGACTAAAGATCGCAAGGAGCAAAAACTTTTCGTGTCGGAGTTAGACAGCGGAATGGTTTTCATCAACGCCATGGTCGCGTCCGATCCGCGTTTGCCGTTTGGCGGCGTAAAGCGTTCCGGTTTTGGACGCGAACTCGGCGCAGCAGGCGTTCGCGAATTCACAAATACGAAAACGATTTGGATTTCCTGAGAATTGGGATCGGAAGGTTCACCAACGCCGTCCAGTCCGCTTTGGTACGGCGAGCCTAGTGCGATCAGGAACGCGACCGGCTACGCAAAGTTTCGCAGTTGGACATATGATACCATGATTCACGTTTCCGATTGAAACGCGCGAGCATGCCGCGTGGGGACAGTCCCGACGCAGTGCAGTCGCATCCGGCGATCCGAAAGCCGAAATCGAAGGAAGCATGAAGTTACTCTAGCGGATTGCACTGGCTTGGTGCAGCCAGTGCGAGAATCCATCCGCCGATTCAAACAAAATCGTGACACCGGCATTACTCAGTGTTAGCCCGCGCCAAACTTATCGTAGCCGAAAAATCTGGCGCCGTCAGCTAGCGTTCTGAACACACAGGAACAGGCAATCGATTACGAAGGGCGTGCAAGTGTTCATGCTGGGCTGGTCTAACTAAAAAGAATAGCTGATTCCGCCGTAGAGCGCACGTCGACGACCAAACTTCACCGCGCCTTCGCCAATGCCAGTGCCGTCGTTTAGGATGTATACCTGATCAAACAGGTTGGTAACATCGAAGCGGATTGCGAGATCGCCGTTGGAGTGAACCTTGAAGTGATGTTCCACCCCCAGATTCACAGGATAATAAGGCTGAAGTTTGCTCTTATTAATGAAACCGGCGCGAATGCCGTCGCCGTACAGGGCGTCAAGATGGAAAACAGAGTCCATCCAACGATACGCAACGCCGGCGGAGGCGGTGTAAAACTGTTGCTGGTCGAAGCGGACACTTTCCTTGTTTATCGCGGCCAACTCATCAGAATCAAACTCAAACTGACTCGACACGATTCCTTTCCCCCAGGAATCGGAAACAGAGAAATTAAGAAAAGCGGAAAGTGGCCCTCTGACGTAGTTCGCGGATAATTCGGCGCCATACATGGAGGCTTCGCGATAGTTGTATGGCGCGCTGATGTTGGCCGCGCCGAACTGGCCGTCGTCAATCTGATCTTTCGCGATCTTGTAGTAAGCATCGAGGCCGACCTTGAAACCTTGCGTAATCTCCCGGTCGATCCCGGCGTCGAAGTAATGTGATTTTTCTACCTTTACCGGGTCGTTCGTATCCTGATCGGGAGCGTTGGTAGTGCCATTAAAGCGGCGGACCGTTCCGGGAGTGACCGTAAGCAGCTGCGGTGGATCGAAGTAACGGGCGTAGCCGGCATGAAAGGTGGTATCTTTGTCCAACTGGTAGACGACGTTGAGACGAGGGCAGAGCGCATTGTCATGGGTATAAGCCTGGACACCCTCAAAGCGCAGGCCGTAGTTGAGGGTTAGTTTTTCTGTAAGTTGCCACTGGTCCTGTAAGTAAACGCTATAGTCGTAGGCACGTTTGGAGTGTTCGTCGTCAATTTCAATTGGGTTACCTACGGGATTACCGGTAATCGGATCAATGACGTAGACGAAGCTGTTATTATTGGCTCCGGCTCTTTGGGTGTCGGCCACCACTCCGGCGCGAACAACATGCGCGGTGTCCCATTGATAGGTCAGATCGGCTTGAATCCCATTGGTGAGGATGAACTCCCGAACCAGCGCCGCCACCCCGTTAAAAAACAGATCGCCCTTGATATCGGGTTCGAACGAGACCGTGCTCCAGCGATTGACCTGCGAGAGCTGAAATGAGAAATCGCCGACTGTTTGCTGATAGGCGATAATTCCCCAGTAGGTCTGTTCGTTCTGTGTTTCGTTTAACTTGCTCGAGTTTATCCGCACACCGGCCAGGTTCGTTTGCGAAAAATCAAACCCCGGCACCTGCCCCGGTGTATTGGGGATTTCGTAATCTGCCGATGCTCCGCTGAAAATCAGACTCAGCCGTCCCGAATTTTCAAATTGATGGGAAAGATAAGCCACCCCGCGGTATTGATCGGTATCGTCATGAACCGCCGTTGTGTGGGGAGTAGGATTTTCCAGGCCAAGCGCGTCGTGCAAGTAGCTCCCGCTAAAATAAACATCAGTCCCTTGTGAGGAAGCTCCGAAGGAAAAGCTGGGTTGAAGAGTAGTGTAACTCCCGCCGTAGAAAGTGGCCGTGCCGCCACTTAAGCTCGCGCCAGTCTTGGTGCGAATATCCACAAGGCCGTAGTTGCCTTCCGGGTATTCGGCTGACAGTGCGCCTACCTTCGTCGTCAGGCTCGCAACAGAACGAGTGAAGATGTCCTGGCTAAATCCGTTTATGCCCGAAGGCAGGAGTGTCCCGTTAATATAGTAACGATAATAAGGATCTTCGTTGCGAAAATGTATCGCGCCGTAGGTGTCGTCGGAGACGCCGGGCACGCGAGTGAGAACCTTATTAAAAGAGGTATTCTCGCCCTGCGCGATGGTGTCGATCTGCTGATCGGTGATCGTATAGGTGCTCGTCCCTGCTTCCAGGCTGATTTGCAGCCGGTTGTCCTCGAGCTCGCTTCCCGTTACTACGACTGACTCCACACTGGCGCTACTGGCGGCAGCTAGCGACGTTGCCGGCGTGGCTTCGGGGGAAATGGAAGAGGTGTCGCGGTCGGAGGTTTGGGCAAAAACGGTCAGCGACGCAAGCGCCAAAATACAGCAGAAAAGCCCCGTTGTCCTAATGTGCATACCTGCGGGAAGCGCAAGGTGAAGCCTCGATCATTGCAAAATCAGCAATGATTAGCGAAGACAAACTTTAAAAGTTCCCTTCCATGATTTTGGCCACGGTAATTCGTAAGTCGGAAGGCTTCGGTAAATGGAATCATCCTCCACAGTGAAATGCCAAGTGAGGAATCCAGTGCGATTGTGACGGCTTCGGAGCCCGTTGTTTGATCCAACCCTTTATCGAGTTGATGAGTTCTAGTGTTTTTGGCGAAGTTTCCAAGTCGATTCAGCGAAAGAGTTTTTCCGCGCTGCGTCATCGCACTAGGGTCAGCGATTTTTTTTGCGCACTGGTTTGTCCCGCTAGCCATTGGTGAAATCTTCGAGGGTAGTGGTTGGCAGTCCCGTCCCAAAGCCCGGGCTTTTTTGCAAATGCCCGAATGCGCCGATGGCGTAATGCCACGGCTGGTTTCGCAGACCGGCGCGTTTGCGGACACGCGCAGCTTCACACCGAACGCCGCGCTGATTCCCTACGACCTCATCGTTCCATTTTGGTCGGACGGTGCGGCCAAAACGCGCTGGATTTCCGTCCCGGATGGTCAAAAAATAAAATTCGCACCAACCGGTGAATGGGCTTTTCCCCGCGGCACCGTCTTCGTGAAAACATTCATGCTGGCGACGAATGAATTGAGTCCCAAGTCGCAGCGCCGGCTCGAAACGCGCCTGCTCGTCCGTGACGCGGACGGCGGCGTTTATGGTGTCACCTACAAATGGCGGGCGGACAATAGTGACGCGGACTTGCTCGAGACCAATCTGACCGAACCGATTGCCATCCAGACCGCGACCGGCGTGCGAACGCAGCAGTGGTATTATCCGAGCCGCGCGGATTGCCTTACCTGCCACACGGCCAACGCCGGTTTTGTGCTGGGCGTGAAGACGCGGCAGTTGAATCGTGATTTTACCTACCCGTCCGGCGTGACGGACAACGAACTGCACACGTGGAATCACCTCGGCCTGTTTGATTCAAATCTGGCCGGGGCGAATTTGAAAAAACTTCCCGCGCTCGCGAGCGCCGCCGACACGACGTGTAGCCTCGCCGATCGCGCGCGTTCGTATCTCGACGCGAACTGCGCGAACTGCCATCGCCCGGGCGGCACGGTCGCCTTCTTTGATGCCCGCTACGACACGCCGCTGGCGCAGCAAAATCTGATTGATGGGCGCGTGCTGATTAACGAGCGCATTGACGGCGCGCGGGTCATCGCGCCGAACGACACATGGCGCTCCATTTTATTCATGCGGATGAACACGACCGAGGCTTTCAAGATGCCGATGCTAGCGCGCAACACGATTGACAAGCAGGGAGTGGCCTTGTTGCGGCAGTGGATTGAAAGTTTGCCCGGGCCGAAAGTACTGCCGCCGCCGGAAATTTCACCGCGCGGTGGAAATCTCAAATTGCCGGTGGAAGTGATCTTGAAAAGCGAGCCCGGCGCAACAATCCGCTACACTGTGGACGGAACGGTGCCAACAGCCTCGGATTTGCTTTACGAAAAACCAGTCTGGTTGACTGGCCCGACAATCCTGCGCGCGAAGGCGTTCAAGCCCGGCTTCACTGATAGCATCACGGCGCAGGAAATTTTCCTTGTCGGCGAATGAAATGATAATGGAATAAATTTATTTCGCGTCCGGCACGGCGACGATGCCCCAGGGGCTGCCGCGCGATTTGACGCGGGCGATTTCCTTTTCCGTCGCCACGTCAACCACCGAGACGTCGTCCGACGGGCCATTGGCGGTGAACAGATACTTTCCATCGGGCGAAAACGTAATGCCCCACGGACGCTTGCCGACGGGAATCGTGTTCAGCACCTCGTATGTGTTCGCATCCACGACGACCACCGTGCCGCCGCGACCGGTGCTTGCATAAAGTTTTTTCCCGTCCGGCGAAACTTTCACCGTCATTGGGCGCGAACCTTTCGGCAGCGCAATTACTTTCAAAAGCGTCTGTTTGTCCGTGTCAATCACGTTCAATTCTCCCACGGATTCCGACGGGATGAATGACCGCGAGCCGTCCGGCAGAAACGCCACGCTGCGCGGGCGCGGGTGGACAGTGATGTGGCCGATGACTTTGCTTGTCTGGGCATCAATCGCAAAAACGTCGCCAGCCGTCTCGCACGTGACGTAGAAAAATTTTCCGTCTGGGCTGACGCCCACGCCTTCCGGCTCGCGGCTGACGGGCACAAAGGTCACGACCTTGCCCGTGGCGGCTTCGAGGACGGTCGCCGCGCCGACGTCCTCGTTGGCAATATAGATCTTCGCGCCATCGGGGCTTAAGGCAAACTGCTCCGGGTCGGAGCCGGCGGGGATTTTGCGTAGGAATTTTTTCTGCACAGCGTCCACCAGCCCAATGCCGTCGGCGGATTTGTCGGCCTTAGCCTCCACGTTCGGCTCGTGCTTCCTCAGGATAGGATTGCCGTTGGCGTCGAGCTGCGGAGGGGCCTCAATCGGCGTGCCACTCAAGGCGACATAAACCGTCCTGCCGTCCGGGCTGGCGTGGATGCCTCGGGGCCGTTTGCCGACAGGAATGGTGGCGGTGACTTTGAAATCCGCACCGCTGATAACGGTGAGGTCGCCGGATTTTTCGTTGGAGACAAAAATCTGGTAGCTACCGTCATCGGCGCGCCCCGGATTGCCCGCCAAAAGAATCGCGCTGAAAAGAATCGCCGCCAGCGCGGGCGGCTGGCAATCAATTTTCATAGGCAGATATCGAGTCCCACACAATGCAGCATAGCGCAAAAGGAGTTTACCAAGTGTAGCTCTCCTGTGACCGTCACTTCCTCCGTCTCCGCCGCGTTGCCCGAAGTGTCGACAGCCTGCGCCTCTGGAATTGCAATGACCGCGACTGCTGTGATGGCAAGAATGCTCAACCTCGCCATGTCGAGTCCGATCAATCGCGCACCGAAAGTTGCTTCACAAACCGCCATCCGTTTCGCCCGTAACCCAGTGATTCGTAAAACTTGTGGGCATCTTCCCGGGCAAGCTGTGTGTTCAAAGCGATGCGGCTGATTCCTCTTTGGGCAAAATCTTTCTCTACAGTTGCAATCAGCGCGCGACCAATTCCGCGGCGGCGCATTGTCCTTAATATCACCAGGGCAACAATTCGCCCTGAGGGATCGTTATGCTCAATACTTGGGTACGTGAGTGTGCCGATCATCCCGCACACATTGCCATCACAGACCGCCACAAAAGTGCGATAGCGCTCATCAGTCGCGATCCGCTGTACCCGCATCTGCATCTCCGATTTCGTCGTTTCGTAGCCAAGCTCGCACATTAGTTGCGCCAGCGCCGCGGCATCGCCAGGCTGCGCGTGGCGAATCATAAGATCGACGTCTTCCAGCGGCATTAGTGGATCGACCTCTCTGCCCGCAGTGCTTCGCATCGCGACGCAGACCGGCCCAAGGACGATGTTAAAATATTACGGACTCCGTCGCCATTCTTTACCAAGGCGTGCTGAGAGCGCCTCCCCATCACCCCGCCAGCAGCCATGTGAACATCGAGTCAGCCGGTGGCGCCGTTGATTCCGACAAAGCCTTCGCGTTCCAAATGCAAAATGATCTCTTGGGCAGCTTCCTTGGGTGACAGCTCTGCTGTGTCCACTATGACTTCGGCGTCGGTCGGCTCTTCGTATGGGTCGGATATTCCGGTAAATTCCTTCAAGGTCCCGGCACGGGCCTTCGCGTACAGGCCTTTTCGATCGCGCTGTTCGCAAACTTCTACCGACGTGGAAAGGTGCACCAGGAGAAATCCGCCAAACGGCTCAATCATCGACCGCACGTCTTTGCGCGTGGAATCGTAGGGCGCAATCGGTGCGCAAATAGCGATACCGCCGTTCTTAGTGATTTCGGAGGCAACATAACCAATGCGGCGAATATTGATGTCGCGGTGTTCCTTCGAAAAACCGAGTTCTGAAGAGAGATGTTTCCGCACAAGATCGCCGTCGAGCAGTGTCACTGGCCGGCCACCCATTTCGAGGAACTTAATCAGGAGCACGTTGGCGATCGTCGATTTACCTGCGCCAGAAAGACCGGTAAAAAACACAGTCAACCCCTGTTTGTGCCGCGGCGCGAAGGTACGCCTCAGTTCTTGGGAGATTTCGGGAAAGGTGAACCAGGCCGGAATCTCCCGGCCGTCGTTTAAGCGTCGCCGCAATTGCGTGCCCGATAGATTGAGCACGCGCGAGCCAGGGGGCACTTCGTTTTCGGGGAAATATTTATCCCGGTCTTCCACATAGACCATCATTTGGAAGGGCACCATCTCGACGCCAATCTCCGCTTCATGTTTGCGGAACAAGTCCTGCGCTTCGTACGGACCATAGAATGGTTTGCCATCGGCATCGTTGCCTGGCCCCGCGTGATCGCGGCCGACGATGAAATGCGAGCAGCCGTGATTTTTCCGAATGATCGCGTGCCAGAGCGCTTCCCGCGGTCCACCCATCCGCATGGCTAACGGCAATAAGGCCAGCTTGGCCGTGTCGCGTGGATATTTGGAGACAAGCAACTGATAGCAACGCACGCGCGTGAAGTAATCCACATCACCAGGTCGGGTCATACCGACGGAGGGATGAATCAGAAGGCTGGCTTCGACCTGGCTCGCGGCGCGAAAAGTCAATTCCACGTGCGCGCGATGCATCGGATTGCGCGTCTGGAACCCGATGATCTTGCGCCACCCCTGACGGACGAACTCCGCACGCAAGTCCGATGGTGTAAGCCGAAGAGTCCGGAAATCGTAATGCGTGGGCAATTGCAAACCTTCCACGCGCCCGCCTACGTACCACCCATGTCCCTTGTTCAGGAGATAATCGACACCGGGATGCAGTGTACTAGTGGTTCCAAAAACAGCTTGCGCTTCGGCCTGGCGGTCCGGTTGCCATACCTCCTCAACATATAATACCGCAAGCATCACGCCCTCGGAGTCTCGCAGGGCGATCTTGCTGCTCCCGGGTTTCAGCGATTTCGCAAACGCGTCCGGTACATCCAGCGTAATCGGGATCGGCCAAACCAAGCCGTTGCTCAATCTCATTTCATGGCAGACGCGCTCGTATTCGGCGCGACTCATGAAACCGCGCAGCGGTGAGAAGCCGCCGGTCAGCAGAAGCTCGAGATCGCGAATCTGCCGGCTGGTCAGGTCCCAGGAGGGAAAATCTTTAGAGCGCGCTTTGAGTTCGGCCGCGTTCTCCTGGCCGAGTTTAAGGTCCACCAGTTCACCGCCATGCGGGGCAACAAGATGGCCGTGAGATTTTGCAGTGTCCATATTCATTAGGAAGAGCGCTTCTATACTATTGAGAGTGGGTCGTCGCAATCAGGACCGACCAAGTGAGCAAGAACCAACATCCACAACGACAGTTGCGTGTCCAAACTGGTATTTTAACGTCTCGTATGGCAGAAACACACGCAACGGCCTACGATTCGAAGATCGAAGGGAACGTTATTTTCACCCGTTTCGATGCGGCGCTGAATTGGGTCCGGAAGAATTCGCTTTGGCCGATGCCGATGGGGTTGGCCTGTTGCGCCATCGAATTGATGGCCACGGCTGCGTCACGATTCGATATTTCGCGGTTCGGCGCGGAAGTGATGCGCTTCTCGCCGCGTCAATGTGACGTGATGATTGTTGCCGGCACCGTCACGTACAAGATGGCGTTGGCGGTGAAAAGAATTTACGAGCAAATGCCGGAACCAAAATGGGTAATCGCCATGGGCGCGTGCGCGTCCACCGGCGGAATGTATCGTTCCTACGCTGTGCTGCAGGGCATTGATCAGCTGTTGCCGGTGGACGTTTACATCTCTGGCTGTCCGCCGCGTCCGGAAGCGTTGCTTGCCGGCTTGATGAAATTGCAGGAAAAAATTTCAGGTGAACGCGCCTTCAAAGATCAGACACCGCAATTGGCAGAAAAACTCGAAGAAGCGCTGGGATGATTGCAAGCTCTGCAGATTCGAATTGTAGGGCAAGCGCATCGCTTGTCTCATCTCATATTGGCGGCAGGCGGAGCGCCTGCCCTACAACGTCATAAGCAGATGACAAGCCAGGAAGCAATCGAGTCGCTGAACAAATCGTTTGAAGAAAAGCTTCAAGACAGAATTGAATTTCGTGGCGAAACGACGTACGCAATCGCCGCAAGCGATCTCCGCGAAATCGCGAAGTTCTGCTGTGCCGAACTTTCGTTCGATTATTTGCTCGACATCACAAGCATCGACCGTTTTGGCGAAGAGCCGCGTTTTGAAATTGTTTATCATCTGTACTCCATGCCACATGGTGCGCACCTTCGATTAAGACTGAGAGTCTCGGAAGAAATCGGCGCCGTCGATACCGTTTCAGACATCTGGCCGACGGCCGACTGGCACGAGCGCGAGATTTACGACATGATGGGCATCAAGTTTAACGGGCATCCCGATCTCCGTCGTATTTTAATGTGGGACGGCTATCCGTTCTTCCCGTTGCGAAAGGATTTTCCGCTCGCAGGATTGCCGAGTGACATGCCCGACGTCGCCTTCACTAAAGTGACGCCGCTGGAAGGCGGCCCCTTCGTCACAGTTCCAAGCACGGCCGGTTCAAAAGATCGCGAGCCGCGCGCACGCCCGCGGGAACTCTAGGCGTCTCTGCCAGACGTCTGGTTTCTCAATCACATCAAGCGGCTGAGACCGGCGGCGCTGTTTCCGGTTTGCGCGTGGCGACCATTACGTCTGGCCGCAGAGTTTCATCGCGCGGCGCTGCGTGCTTTTGTCCGGATTTCGGATAGGCGATGCGGGTGTGCAACATCGATACGAGGGTGAACCGGAATCGGTCGGCGATCGTTGTCAGTTCGCCGAGGGTAAGATCGCATTCGTCCAATTGCTGGTCGCTGATGCGTTCTTCGACGATCTCGTTTACGAGCGTTTCGATTTTTTGCGGCGTGGGTTTTTCCACACTGCGCGAAGCGCTTTCGATTGCATCGGCAAGGCTGACAATGGCGCTTTCCTTCGTTTGCGGTTTCGGTCCGCTGTAACGAAAGCTTTCTTCGTGCACCTCAGGAACGTCGTCCTCGCGCAATCTCATGATCTTGCCACCTGCGAGCGCGTCCTCATGCTGCTGCAAAGCGCGTTGGTAAAAATACCGAACGAGCGATGTGCCGTGATGCTCCTGAATAATGTCGATGATGCGCCGGTTTAGCCGATGCTTGAGAGCGAGATCGACGCCCTCTTTGACATGCGCGATGATGATCAATGCGCTCATCGTTGGCGCGAGATCGTCATGGGGATTTCGCTCGAAGCTCATATTCTCCGTGAAGTATTCCGGTTTCACCAGTTTGCCAACGTCATGAAAATAAGAGCAAACGCGGCAGAGCGTTGCATTCGCGCCGACGGCTTCCGCCGCGGCTTCGGCGAGATTGGCCACGACAAGGCTATGGTGATACGTGCCCGGGGCTTCGATTGTCATTCGACGCAACAACGGGTGATTGAGATCTGATGCTTCCAACCAGGAAATGTCGGTCGTGATTCCAAAAAGATTCTCGAGCATCGGCAACGCGCCGCCCACGATCATCGCAGTAACAATCCCGTTGCCAATGGCGAGAGCGCTTTGCACTCCAACCATGCCCCAGTCATTAGCCGTGGGATAAAACCAGTTAATTGGCCCGATCAAACCGAACGTCAGCGACAACAACCAGATAGCGAGCCCGACGAAGAAACCGGCGCGGATCAAACGACCGCGACGTCGCACCTGCAGCGTGAGAGAGACAGCTGTAAATCCGCTGATCAGACTGGTGATCAAAAGAGGCGCATCGATAGGACCAAATAACATGCTGCTCCACAGGCCAACGAAAAACGCTGCGTAAAGCCCGTGCTGCCGACCGAGCAAGACACTCAACACCAGCGGCGCAAAAGCATATGGCGTAATCAATCCGGCCGTTTCTGGTCTCAAGAAGCGGTAATTGCCGCTGTTGCAAAGGACCAGCAGCAATTTGATGACCGCCAGCTGCACAAAAATAACGCTAAAAACGAGAAGAATTCGCGAGCTCTGCTCGAAGCTTTTTGGCTGATTGATCCAAAGCTGCGTGATCGCAGTGGCCAGGACCAGGAGCGCAATGATGTAATTCTTCGTCGGCTCCGCTTGTTGACCGCTAAAGACGAGAAACGCCAGACCACCAGCAAACAGCGCAAAGATGAATACCTTTACATACGACGAGTATTCCACACTGCGCATCAGCTCGCTGCGTGACCGCCGACGCCGCCGTTTGCGCGATGCGAGGCCGCGTTTAATGAGCCGACCGCGTTTCAGGAAATCGAACATAGCAACGTTATTTCCGAGATTCGGAGGCGGGCCCGCGGTAGGCTTGATACGCGCCGATGATGGCGCGCACTAATTCATGCCGCACAACGTCGCGCTCGGTGAAGTATACCGTCGCGATTCCCGGCACGTTTTTCAAAGCCTGCAAGGCCTCGAGCACACCCGAGCGCTTGTTTGCCGGCAAATCAATCTGCGTAACGTCGCCGGTCACGACGCACTTGGAATTCAAACCGATGCGCGTGAGCAACATGAACATCTGCTCAGTGGTTGTGTTTTGGGCCTCATCAAGAATGACAAAGGCGTTGCTCAAAGTGCGCCCACGCATATACGCAAGCGGGGCCACTTCGATCGTTTGCCGCGCGATCGCCCGCTCCATTTCCTCCGGCTCAACCATCTCACGTAATGCATCATAAAGTGGGCGCAGATACGGGAGGACCTTTTGTTCCAAGTCGCCCGGCAGAAAACCCAGTGCTTCCCCCGCTTCCACCGCAGGCCGGGTCAGAATAATGCGGGCCACTTGTTCCTTCTTCAATGCCGCCACTGCCATCGCAACTGCAAGATAAGTTTTGCCTGTACCAGCCGGTCCAATTCCAAAAACAACGTCATGCTTCTGAATTGCCTCCACGTACGCTCGCTGATTGGCACTGCGTGCCACGACGGGAGGCTTGCGGGAAGAGGTTGCGATTTTGATCGAAACAATGTCGCCGAGACTCTCATCGCGTTCTTCAGTCACGGCCTTGAGCGTGTAGTTGAATTCGTGTTTCTGAATGTCAACGCCTTGTTGCCGGGCTTGCTCAAGCTGTTGAAATACCTGCTGAGCCTTGTCGATCCGACTCGGGTCGCCTTCCAGTTTCATCCAGCCTTCGCGCGTCGTCACTTTGACGCCTAACGAGTCCTCGAGATGCTTCAAAAGCTTGATGTCATTCGCGTAAAGCGACTGTAGAGCGCGTGGGCTCTCGAACTGCAAAGTCCGCGATTCAGTCATAATCGTGGCGGCTGCCACGAATTCTAGAGCTAGCGGAAACCATACACCAACGCCCAGTGCGTGCGTTCCTCTGGCGATTGCTCCACGCTCACGATGATAAAATAACTGCCTGTCGCTTTTGGGATTACGTGTGCAGCCGCGAAATGGCCTTTCTCCCAGCTGTCGGGTTCTTCGGCGAGCTTGCCGTCGGAATCGTAAACGTGAACGGATACCTTTGCCTTATCGACTTCTGTTCCCAGCCAGAACCAGTATTCGTTTCCTTTGAACAACTGCTGCCGCACAGCTTTCTTCTCGCCAGAACCGAGGTCTCCTCCCCAATAATCCTCGCGTACTTGGAAGCCTTGTTTGACATAAGGTTCGGCGGCCTGAAGCGCGAACGACTGCGCGTCGTCCACTGAAGCGAAAAGCCCAGGCTGCAATGCCGTAAGGATCAGTAGCAGAGAGCTTGCGCGGACGAAAATCTTCACGAAGCGGTTCATCGGAGGTCTAATTCTTGGTAACGATCCCCTGGCCAATTCGCGTAGTGATCTCGTTAACCTTCTTCACTGTCTCAGGAGGAATCCGGCGATCACCGACATCGATCAAGGGTTTCACCTCGACCAGAGCATCCTGAATTTGGTGGAGAATTGGAAGATCAAACTCCGGCATTCCCTGCAGTCTTTTCTGAAAATAAGAGAGCAGGTCAGGCTGGTGTAGCAGCTCTGCGCCGTCCGCGGAAAAATGTTCGTTAACCACTGATGTCAATACTTCGGTTCCGCGCAGCCAGCCGCCCAGGCTCACGAGTTGCGACAACTTTTCATCGTGCACCTCGTTCATCGCTTGTTGTACGCTGTTCTGGGTGCGATCCAGTTCCCGGCGCACATTGTTCCAATTTCGCTTGTCTGCTGCCTCAATGATCGCCTTCGCATGCGGCGTAATCGAATTTCCCACACCAATACCTTTCGCCAGCGTTGTGACACGCTGCCCAATGTCCTTCACGGTTTCTGCGTCTTCCGCCTGCACGGCGATGAAACCGTCGGCAATCACTGTCCCAAGCAAGAGGGCAATACGTGGACGCTCGGTAAAGTTCGGTCCCTTGTCGCTGCGGACATGTGCCCTCCAGTTCACCGTGCCTAATTTGTTCAGCGCACCAAAAATTTCGTTAGGCAATGGCACCACAACGTCTTCCACTTTTGTGGACAGTTGGCTAATGTTGATCTGTTGCGGCGCCTGGGCGCCGCTCGCGCAAAGGGCAAAACCGCAGAGAACACCCACTGTTTTAAAATATCTTATAAACGGCATCATTGGCACTTTCGACTGTTGATTTCGGATTCGTATTCAGGATTTAATGGAGCGAATCTTAACCGGAACTTCAGCTGTACACAACTAATGCCACCATCGATCTCATTCATCCGTTCAAGTCGCAAATCCGAAAGCGATTTGAGCCATCACGGTCCAAGTCTCAAATGGCCATCAAATTAGACAGGTTAGAGCAGATCCTTGAGCGCGCGGCTTCGAGGCGAATCACCGTTATCGGCGATCTAATGCTTGACGAATTTGTCTGGGGAAAGGTCGGCCGCATCTCGCCGGAGGCGCCGGTCCCAGTCGTGGAGGTGACTGGAGAATCGTTCTACCCTGGAGGCGCCGCCAACGTTGCCCGGAACCTGCGCGAATTTGTCGATCACGTGGCTGTAATCGGAATGCTTGGTAAAGACCGCAGTGGCCGCCAACTCCGAAAGCTCTTGGCGGAGCAAAAGATCGACACGTCCAACGCGATCGAGGACGAAAGTTTCCGCACGATCGTTAAGACCCGTATCATCGCGCTGAATCAACAGGTGGTTCGCGTCGATCGCGAAAAAATCCTTACCCCATCGAGCGCACACATAGCGATGGCGGTCGCGGCGGTTCGAGACAGTCTTAAAGAAACCGATGCAATTATTTTCGAAGATTACGGCAAGGGCTTTGTGACAACCGAACTAGTAGACGAAATTGCTCGCGAGGCGGCCGCGGCTGGTAAGATAGTGGCAGCCGATCCCAATCCGCGAAACGCCGTCGACTGGAGCGGCGTTACAGTTGTCAAACCAAATCGCGCTGAAGCATTTCTTGCAGCAGGGATTCCCTGGCGTGACGGCGAGGAACCTCCAACAAAAGACACCGATCTTGAGCACGCCGGTAAAGCGCTTCTTAAGAAATGGGAAACTCAATACGTGCTGATTACGCTGGGCGAACACGGAATGGTGCTTTTCCGCCAGAACAAAGCGCCGCACTACATCCGCACGAAGGCTCGCCAGGTTTTCGATGTCTCGGGTGCAGGCGACACCGCGATTGCGCTCTTCACGCTTGGGCTCGTTTGCGGCGCGACTCCGATTGAAGCGGCGGAGATTGCCAATCACGGGAGCGCTGTAGTCGTGAGCAAACTTGGAACGGCGACTGTGACGCGAGATGAACTGATCGCCAGTTTTCGAGAGGACAGCAAAAATGCCTGACGCGCTGTCGTCGGCCGTCTTCATCGATCGCGACGGCACGATCATGGAAGATACCGATTATTGTTCGCATCCGAAGGATGTGCGGATTTTTGCTGGTGTGCTTGAGGCGCTGCGGCGTTTGAAATCGCGAGGATTCAAACTAATCATCATCACAAATCAAAGCGGGATCGGGCGCGGACTCTTCTCGCTCGATCAATATCGCGCGGTCGAATCGGAGGTACTGCGGCAGCTTGGCGACGGGTTGGTTGACGCCACTTATTACTGCCCGGATGCTCCCGGACAACATTCGACGTGCCGCAAGCCCGCGCCGGGAATGGTTGTCAAAGCCACGCGAGACCATCAGATCGACCTTTCCCGTTCGTTTTTGATTGGCGACAAGGAGGTCGACGTCGAATGCGCCCACAATGCGGGTGTACTTGCGATTCGCGTGCGTACCGGAATTCAACGCGACGTGACAGGAAGCAACGCAGACTGGGTGGCCGACGACATTCCCGCAGCAGTCCAAATCATCTTGAGCGCAAAATCATGATCCTCCTTCATTCCGAGCAAAGTCGAGGCTGCAACGCAGCGGACGAAGCCCGCGAGGCCAGGCTTTCAATCCCGCAGCCTTACCGGAGATTAATCTCGCGGGATCCTTCGACATCGCTTCGCTTCGGTCAGGATGATCGCGATGAATAAGGCGGTAGGCATTATTCCAGCGCGCTGGAAGTCTACACGTTTTCCGGGAAAACCATTGCATCTAGTTGCTGGCAAAGCTCTTTTGCAGCGTGTATGGGAACGATGCAAACGAGCGAGAAATCTCGATTCGGTAATCGTTGCCACAGACGATATGCGGGTCGTTGAGGCTGCTTTTAATTGGGGAGCCGAAGTCGCGCTGACTTCCACAAACCACTGCAGCGGAACCGATCGGATAGCCGAAGTCGCACGCAACGCGAAACAGTTCGCATTCATCGTCAACATTCAGGGGGATGAACCGTTGGTTGATCCGCTGTTAATCGACAAGATCGTCGAGAAACTTCGCTCGGACCGCACGATCCAGATCGTCACTGCCGCGCATCGGTTTGAAAATCCAGAGGACGCGCTGTCCCCTCACCAGGTCAAAGTGGTTGTCGATCTTGCTGGAAACGCCCTCTATTTCTCGCGCGCGCCGATTCCATTCCAACCTTCAATGCGCCGCGGTGGTCAGTCCGCCGAACAGGAGAAGGTCCGCTGCTCGTCCCTTCGTCATCAGGGTATCTACGGTTTTTGCCGGAGTGCCCTCCTGCAATTCGTGAAGTGGAAACCCACTCCGCTGGAGCGCGCTGAGTCGCTCGAGCAATTGCGCGCATTAGAAAATGGTGTAAATGTTCATGTGCTTATCACCGCCAAGGGATCTCCCGGCATAGACACGCCAGCCGACGCAAAAACGCTGGAGCAAAAGCTTGCTCGCGCGGAACGGAAAATGTCTTGATGAAATACATTTTTGTCACCGGTGGCGTCGTTAGTTCGTTAGGCAAGGGGCTGACTGCTGCCTCATTGGGAACATTGCTCGAAGCTCGCTCGTTGCGCGTTGTAATCCAAAAGTTTGATCCGTATCTCAACGTCGATCCCGGAACGATGAATCCGTTTCAGCACGGCGAAGTCTACGTACTCAATGACGGCGCGGAGACTGATCTCGATCTTGGCCATTACGAGCGATTCACTAATTGCCTGCTCACGCGACACAACAATCTCACTAGCGGCCAGGTTTACGAGACAGTTATTCTCAAGGAACGCCGCGGTGATTACCTGGGCAAGACCGTACAGGTGATTCCTCACGTCACCGACGAGATTAAGGATCGCATCCGCAAACTTTCAGACGAGACCAAATACGACGTGGTGATCACGGAAATCGGAGGCACGACTGGAGACATCGAAGGACTTCCGTTTATCGAGGCAATTCGCCAATTCATTCTCGAAGTCGGGCCCGAAAATGTCGTGAACATGCATGTCACGCTTGTTCCCTACATCAAGGCTGCGCACGAATTGAAAACCAAGCCGACGCAACAAAGCGTGGCGAAGTTGCGCGAAATCGGATTGCAGCCACAGGTGTTGATTTGCCGCTCGGAAAAACCACTCGACCTCGATGTCCGTCGTAAGTTGTCGATGTTTTGCAGCGTCGTGGAAAAGGCGGTGATCGAGGAGCGCGACGTCGAGCACACGATTTATGAGGTCCCTTTGACCCTGCACGCCGAGGGACTTGACCAGCTCGTCTGTAATCTTTTGCACCTTGAAACGCCCAAACCCGATCTGAAAGACTGGCGAAAATTCGTCGACCGCGTCGTTAGTCCAAGTAAACGCGTCAAGATCGCGGTGGTCGGCAAATACATGGACGTTCGCGATGCTTACAAGAGCATCTATGAATCATTGACCCACGCTGCCGCGAGCGAAGACTGTGGAATCGATCTTAAACTTATCGATGCTGAATCTCTCGTGGATAACGTCGATGACCAACTGGAAGATGTAGCCGGCGTTCTCATTCCCGGTGGATTTGGCGTTCGCGGAGCGGAAGGAAAAATCAACGCCGCGCGTTACGCTCGCGAGCACCGAATCCCTTTTCTTGGCCTCTGCCTGGGCATGCAAGTGGGGACCATTGAATTCGCCCGAAATGTATGTGGAATCAAAGACGCCAACAGCACCGAGTTCGACAAGGACAGCCCGCACCCGGTCATCTCGTTGCTGGAAGAACAGCGAGGCGTACGTAACAAAGGCGCAAGTATGCGGCTGGGAACCTGGCCGACAAAAATTGTACCGGGCACGCTCGCGGAAAAAATCTACGGCGACACCGAGGTAACGGAGCGGCATCGTCACCGCTACGAGTTCAACATGAAATATCGAGATCGGATGAATGCTAAAGGTTTCGTCATTTCAGGAACATCACCCGACGGCACACTCGCTGAATTGATCGAGCTGCGCGATCACCCCTATTTTGTTGGTTGCCAATATCACCCCGAGTTTCAAAGCAAACCCAATAAGCCGCATCCCCTCTTCAAGGGATTCATTGCAGCTGCTCTGGCCTATCAGGCGGGCGGCAAGAAGCGAATGACCACCATTGAACAGACGCCGATGAGCGTGTCAGACGACGACCTTGTTCTGCAACGCTAAGTTTTTTTCGGTCATGTGTTGAACTGCGGCGCTGCTGCGCCTTTTCAATTGCAGTGCACACCGCTATCGGTGCGACGCTCGTTCAAGTCGATCCATTATCGCCGCGCCGAGTCCCCGGGTCGGAACTCGTTCCGCAACGATGAGGTCGAGGCCAAGTGCATCGAGCTCGTGCAGGTAACGAAATAAATTTGCGGCCGCTTCCCGCAGGTCTCCGCGGTCGCTTAGATTTCGAATGGCGGCGAACTTCAAGGACCGGCGGTCTCCAGTCCGCCGCTGGGCGATCTGGAGATCGCCCTTCCTTGGCATGGCATGCCAGGCCAGCAATCCAACGCGCCGATTCTTCTGCGGAGGAAATGCTTCGGCATTATCAATCAAACGCAATGGCGTTACAGGCGTATAATGCGTCGGCAATTGCCCTGGAGCGGAAATTGTTGTCCCGGTAACGCTTACGATGTCTGCAAACTCGGATAGCTGTTCGTCTGTAATCGGACCGCGTCGCAAGATCGCGATTCTGTCGTCCCGAACAGTGACAATTGTCGACTCAATACCGTGCTCTGTCGGTCCGGCATCGACGATGAACGGGATCCGTCCGTCGAGTTCATCCAACACGTGCTGCGCTGTTGTCGGACTGACGCGTCCGAATCGATTTGCACTCGGCGCAGCGAGCGGCTTATCCAATTCACCGACTATTTCAGCAAACACAGGATGCGCACTGAGTCGCACCGCCACCGTCTCCAGCCCCGCCGTAACAATGTCAGGAACAATTTCGCGCCTTGGCAAAACTATCGTGAGCGGGCCGGGCCAAAATTTGTCGGCCAACTTGCCGATCAGTTGTCGATCGCCTGCTGGCACATGCACAATTTTCTCGAGCCACTCGCGATTCGGCAGATGAACAATCAGCGGATCGAAGCGCGGCCGTTCCTTTGCTTCAAAGATTTTCGCGACTGCGATCGAGTTGAGCGCGTCAGCAGCGAGTCCGTAAACAGTTTCCGTCGGCAGCGCGACAAGGTCGCCTTTCCGCAGCAGTTCAACCACCGCGACGCGGTCGGTTGAAATCACTGTTTTCACCTTGGCAATTTCACGGCCAAGACCGCTTCCGACTGTTTTCTGCGAAACGCTTCTAGCTTTTGACGAAGCGTATCGTCGGACGTGGCGAGAATCGCAGCCGCCAAAAGCGCGGCATTTTTTGCGCCCGCCTCTCCTATCGCCAGCGTTCCGACGGGAATGCCACCCGGCATTTGCGCCGTGGACAACAGCGAATCGAGTCCCTGGAGCTTCGATTGAATTGGCACACCGAGAACCGGCAGCCATGTGTGCGCCGCAATGACTCCGGCCAAATGTGCCGCACCGCCGGCGCCGGCGATGATCACTCGCAGGCCGCGATCTGCTGCGCCTCGCGCGAACTCTGCCGTCGCATCGGGCGTCCGATGAGCGGACAACACACGCGCTTCGTTCGGCACGCCGAGTTCATCCAGTGTTTCCACCGCATTTCGCATCGTGTCCCAGTCCGATTTGCTTCCCATGATCACGGCAACCAAAGGCTTCGATTCAGGCATGGGCACATTGTAGGGCGATTCCGTTAAACGCCAACCCCTCCTGTCATTCCGAGCAACGCCGAGGAATCTCCGATCATTTGGCTGATGCCAACTGTCGGTGAGATATTCGACCGTGAATCAACTCCGCCGATCGATCGTCCTCATCGGGATGATGGGCGCGGGTAAATCGTCCGTGGGACGGTGCCTGCATCGCCGAACAGGTTTGGCTTTGCACGACACGGACGAAATCGTTGCTTCGAAGTTCGGGATGTCGATTCCAGAAATTTTTGCCGAATACGGTGAAAAAACATTCCGAGAAGCGGAAACAGAAGCGCTTCGCCGAATGCGAACTGAAGGACAAACGATAATCATTACCGGTGGCGGCATCGTGTTGCGCAAAGAAAATGTCGAGATTCTAAAGCGGTTGGGTGTGATCGTGTGGCTAGACGGGGATGAGGAAACGCTTTTTGCGAGGGCCTCCCGGAAACGGAATAGACCATTGCTGCAAACGAAAAACCCGAGAAGGACCTTCTCGCAAATCCTTGGTTCCCGCAGGCCTCTTTACGCAAACATCGCAGATATCCCGGTCGATACGTCGGTACTCACGGATGAAGAAGTCGCTGTGGCGATCCTAGCGAAACTTAGGAGAATGAATCCCATCCCGACTACAACGTCATGACGCAGATTTCGACAACAGAACTGAAGGCGCGGCTTGTCTCTTTTGCGGGAGAGATCGGGTTTGACTCTTGTCGCGTAGCCGCCTGCAACGCGCCGGCGCACGCAAATGACTTTCGGGAATGGCTGCGCGATGGCGCGCACGGCGAAATGAATTACATGCAACGCGGCGAGGAAAAACGTTGCGATCCGCAAATCATTTTGCCCGGCGCGCGATCGATTGTTGTCTTGGCGTTGAATTATTTTCAGGGAGACGCGGCCCACAGGGCCGCGGCTACAGAAAGATCTGGCCGGATCGCACGCTACGCCTGGGGCGAGGACTATCATGACGTAATCGGGGCGAAGCTGAACAGGGTCGACGCGTTTCTTCGCAGTTTTGGCGGACAGCAGAAATGTTATGTCGACACCGGGCCGATGCTGGAACGGGATCATGCAGCGCAGGCTGGCGTTGGCTGGCACGGCAAAAGCACCATGCTTATCGATGAGCGACTCGGGACCTGGTTTTTTCTCGCGGAAATTTTGACGACGCTTGAATTGCCGCCGGACGAGCCAGTCCCCGATCGCTGCGGAACGTGCGACCGTTGCATCACAGCCTGTCCAACAGGCGCTATTACCGCTGCGCATCGGTTGGACGCGCGTCGGTGCATTTCTTACCTAACGATCGAATTGAAAACCGCCATCCCTGTGGAGCTTCGTCCGCTCATGGGCGATCGGATCTTTGGGTGCGACGATTGTCTGGACGCCTGCCCTTGGAACCGATTCGCCCGGACGTCGCGCGAAACTGCCTTCTCGGCGCGCCGATCAACGGCTGGCATGTCGCTTCGAGAATATTTGGACTTAACCGATGCAGAGTTCCGGGCGTTTTTCAAAAAGTCGCCGATTGAGCGAATAAAGCGGCACGGGTTTCTACGCAATGTGTGTGTCGCCCTCGGCAATGTGGGCGACCCATCCGACCTTCCAGCGCTCGAACGCGCGGCGGCCGACCGGGAGCCATTGATCGCCGAGCACGCCGCGTGGGCAATTCAACAGATCCGCGATCGGCAGAAGCAGGCGCAGCGGCAAATTGTTTGAATCCAAACCGGCGGCAGACTGCATCCCACCGATTGAGGGCCATGAACGTGCGCTATTGGCGAAAGTCTAAAGAGAGATAGCTTCAGCCGCATAAGCTGATCATGCCATGCATCAAGCATTGACCACTCCCCCGCTTGCCCGTGACGCTGTGAAGAAGCGCCGGCAGGGTCGCAGGCGCAAGATTCTTTTTGGCTCCACCGGCGCAGTGCTCCTCCTGATTATCGCGCTGATCGTCGTAGGCAAACGCGAGAAGCCAATCCCAGTGACGACAGAAAAGGCGGTTCGCCGCACCATTCTGCAGACCGTCTCCGCCACGGGCAAGGTCCAGCCCGAAACCGAAGTGAAAATTTCGCCGGAAGTCGCCGGGGAGATTACCGAGCTGCCGGTCGAGGATGGCATGCAAGTCAAGAAAGGCGACCTGCTTTTGAAAATTAAACCTGATTCCTACAAAGCATTACTCGAACAACAGGAAGCAGCGATTAGCTCCGCGAAAGCGACAAACCTTCAGCAAAAAGCGACGATGCTTAAGACCGAGCACGACTTCCGGCGATCAAAGGAGTTGTTCGAGAAAAAGCTGATTTCAGAGCAGGAATACAATGCCGCGGAAGCAGCGAACGACGTAGCGAAAAATACTTACGAGAGCTCACAGCACGAAATCGAACGGGCACAGGCTAGCTCGAGCCAGGCGCGCGATCAGCTTTCAAAAACAACGATTTATTCGCCGATGGACGGAACAGTCACCATTCTAAACAGCAAACTGGGCGAACGCCTCGTCGCGACCAATCAATTTGCCGGGACCGACGTGATGCGAGTCGCCGATCTCAGCCACATGCAAGCCGTCGTGGACGTGAATGAAAATGATGTCGTAAACGTGAAACTTGGGGATAAGGCAAACATCAAAATCGACGCGTACGGTGACCGCAAATTCAAAGGCGTCGTTCAGCAAATCGCGAACACCGGAAAAACAACCGGGACCGGCACACAGGAGGAAGTCACGAATTTCGAAGTAAAAATTCGCGTCGACGATCACGATGTAGCGTTGCGCCCGGGACTGAGTTGCACCGCGGATATCGAGACGAACGTGGTTAAGGATGCCGTTGCAGTGCCGATGCAAAGCGTGACGATTCGCACGGGTGACACAAACTTCAGCCCGGAGGAAATCGAAAAACAAAAGCAAAAAGTCGCCGCGCGCGACAAGGACGACAACAAGGCAGAACTCAGCAATGACCGTCTCGAGAAACAGGCTCAGAAAGAAGAACGCGAAAAGCTGGTCAAGGTTGTCTTCGTGAAGAACGGTAACAAAGCGCACATGGTGAAGGTGACCACAGGAATTGCCGATGATTCCTACATGGAAATCAAAAGCGGCATCAAACCCGGTGACGAAGTCATCTCAGGCAGCTACAGCGCAATCAGCCGGAAATTAAAGGAAAGCGCGAAGGTCGCGTACGACAAGGAAGTCGCGAAGTGACGAGTGACACTCGATCATCGGACCCGGTAATCATCGACATCGAGAACATCACGAAAGACTACGTGATGGGCGAAGAAATCGTTCACGCGTTGCGCGGTGTGTCGTTGCAAATTCATAGCAACGAGTACCTCGCAATCATGGGTCCCAGTGGCTCCGGCAAATCGACGCTTATGAACATGCTCGGCTGTCTCGACACGCCCAGCTCCGGGCGTTACGAATTCAACGCCCGAGACGTTTCAGCGATGAGCGACGATGAACTGGCTGCGATCCGGAATCGCGAGATCGGATTTGTTTTTCAAACTTTCAACCTTCTTCCGCGCGCCGACAGCCTACGGAATGTGGAGCTTCCGCTTGTCTACGCCGGGATCGATTCCGAAACGCGCCGGGAGCGCGCCGCGCACGTGTTGCGGGAGGTGGGGCTCGGTGATCGTTTGCACCATAAGCCTAACGAGCTATCCGGCGGTCAACGCCAGCGTGTCGCGATCGCGCGGGCCTTGGTAAACGATCCATCCATCATTCTGGCCGACGAGCCGACCGGCAATCTCGATTCGAAAACCGGCGACGAAATCATGACGCTTTTCGAAAATCTGTATCAACGCGGACACACAATTATTCTCGTTACGCACGAAGCCGATATCGCCGATCATGCGCGGCGCACTGTCCGCTTGCGCGATGGGCTAATCGAAAGTGACGACGGCGGGTTCGGTGGCATCGAGAACTTGCCGGTGGAGGACCCGCTGCCAGCCGATGCTGCGGTTTACCAATGAAGCGCTTTCTGTACGAGCTGAGCGAAAGTTGGAAAATCGCCGTGGCGCAGATGCGTTCGAACAAAACGCGTTCAACACTCACCGCGCTCGGCGTCGTCATCGGGATTGTCGCCGTGACGCTCATGGGCACGGCGATCGGGGGAATCCAGGTTGGATTCGACAAAAGCATGGCCATTTTCGGCGACGATGTGCTCTACGTCTCGCAATGGCCGTGGAAGCCCGTGGATGATTGGTGGAACTTCCGCGACCGTAAAAAGATCAAAACCGAGTACGCCGAGCCGATCAACCGCATCATCGCTGCGACGCCGAATTCGAATCTCGTGATCGCGGTACCCACTTCGAGTCTGCTGCGCAGCGTTAAAAATGGCCAAAGCGAAGTCAGCAACGTTCTGATCAGAGGAACCGTCTCGGATTATCTCATCACTTCGACTTTCGACTTTAAGGAGGGCCGATTTTTCAACGACGTCGAATCCCGAAGCGGCGCCAATGTGTGCGTGATCGGCTACGATGTGGCTGACGCGCTGTTTCCTTCCGAGACCCCGATCGAGAAATCGGTGCTGATCAATGGGCAGCCTTTCAGAGTAGTCGGGGTCATCTCACGGCAGGGCACATTTTTGGGATTATTTAGTCTGGATTCGATTGTCGTGATGCCGTTGCCAGCGTTTCAAAAATACTTCAGCGCCAAAAGCGATTCCGACATTCTCGTAAAAATTAAGGACAAAACGCGGCTCGCCGACGCGAGGGACGAGCTAACCGGAGTCATGCGGCGTGTCCGCGGATTGCCGCCGGAGAAAAAAGACGACTTTAGCATCAACGAACAACAAGCACTGAAAAGCACGCTCGATCCAATCAAGAACTCCATCGCCATCGCGGGGCTTTTCATTACTGGCCTCTCGCTTTTTGTCGGCGCAATCGGGATAATGAATATCACGTTTGTGAGCGTGAAAGAGCGCACGCGCGAAATCGGAACGCGCAAAGCTCTGGGCGCGCGGAGACGCACGATCCTTCTTCAATTCCTGATCGAATCCACTTCGCTGTGTCTGCTCGGCGGATTCATCGGATTGGGCTTCGCGTACGTAATGTGCACCGGTATCGGGCAGGCGTTTCCCTCTTTTCCGATCCAGTTTTCGCTCGGCCTGGTCCTTGTGAGTATGGCCGTCTCAATTCTCACGGGTTTGTTCTCCGGTTTCGCTCCCGCTTGGTCAGCCTCGCGTCTCGATCCGGTCGCAGCGCTTAGATATGAATGAAATCCGAAACCCGGATTGCTCGATTGTGACCGCGAACTCGACCCGGCGAGAGCAAAACTGTTAGCCGAAGCTCGAGAACTGATGAAGATCTTCGGCGCAATTGTCCGCAAGTCCGAGGGGCGCATTTGAATTTGGAATTTTTCCATTTGTTTGGAACTTCGGATTTCGAATTTGACGATGCTATTTAGCGAAATCATCAAGATGGCGCTAGCGTCTCTAGGCGCTAATAAACTGCGCGCTGCGCTGACAATGATCGGCATCACCATCGGCGTTTTCTCGGTGATCTCGGTGATGACCGCCATCGGGGCGCTGCAGTCCTCCATTGAGAGTGGGATTAGTTTTCTGGGGTCGAACATTTTTCAGTTCGCCAAGTACCCGGCGAACGTGAACGTCGGCGGCGAGATCAAGAAAAAATATCAGAACCGCCGCAACGTCACGTATCGCGAGGCGCTGCATTACGCGAAGTTGATGGAAGGCAACGCACGCGAAGTCTGTCTCAAAAGTTTTGGTTATGAGGTCAAAGGCCAGGCCGTTTACAACGGAGTGAAGACCACCCCGAGCCTTCTCATCGTTGGGACAAACCGGAGTTTCCTCACCGCGAACGCTTACACGCTCGGTTACGGCCGGAACTTGAGCGACGAAGATGTCGAACTTTCGCGCCGGGTAATCGTCGTCGGCAAAATGATCGAGAAGCGTTTGTTCCCGCACGAAACGCCGATCGGCAAAGTGGTGAGAGTCAGCGGCCACACCTACACAATCGTCGGTGTGCTCGCCGAGAAAGGAACGTCCTTCGGCCAGAGCCAGGATGACCTTTGCTTCATGCCAATCACGCGGTTCTTCGAGGATTACGGTGAAGCGAAACGCACTGTGAACATCGCCACACAGGCGTTCTCTACTGAGACTTACAATCAAACGCTGGACAAAGGCATAAGTGCCATGCGGATCGCGCGCGGACTGCGCGCCGATCAGGAAAACGATTTCGAGATTTATTCAAACGACTCACTGAAAAGCGCGTTCACTTCAGTCGCCGGCATCGTGCGCATCGGTGCGTTTGTAGTCAGCTTCATCGCGCTTCTGGCTGCAGGGATCGGGATCATGAACATCATGCTTGTGAGCGTTACCGAACGAACGAAGGAAATCGGCGTTCGTAAATCGATCGGCGCGCGCAGTCAGGACGTTCTACGTCAATTCCTCACCGAAGCCGTATTTATTTCGGAAGCCGGCGGAATTCTGGGAATCGTTCTTGGAATCATCGCGGGCGACTTGCTCGCAGCTTGGCTCAAGGTAGATATCATCTTCCCCTACGGCTGGGCAATCGCCGGCCTTCTTGTTTGCTCCGCCATCGGCATTGGCTTCGGACTCTACCCGGCGTATCGCGCAGCCAACCTCGATCCTATCGAGGCGTTGCGTTACGAATAAACGACCGCAGCGCGTAACGAATATTGTCCAGGGTCCGCTGAGCCAACGCTGCAGCCAACATCCCTATGTTATTCCAGACTGAGCGCCTTGAATGTCGCTTCGACGTGTTTGAAGTGAATGTCGAGTGAGCAGAGACGATCGATTTCTTCTGGTGAAAGACGGGCGGTGATTTCGGGCTCGAGCTTTGCGTTCTCGGCAAATGTCCCCTCGCCTTTCCATGTTTTCATGGCGGCGCGTTGCACCGCTTCATATGCGTTCTTGCGGTCGGTCCCGGCGCGCGTAAGCGCCAGCAGGATTGATTGACTGAAATACAGGCCTTTGGTTAACGCGAGATTTTCCGCCATTCGATCCGGATAGACCTGCAATTTTTCAACGACGTCCTCCAATTTCGCGAGCATGTAATCCAGCAGGATACATGAATCGGGCAAAATGATGCGCTCGGCGCTCGAGTGGCTGATGTCCCGCTCGTGCCAAAGCGCCACGTTCTCTAGCGCAACGACGGCGTTCCCACGAATTACGCGGGCTAATCCGCTCAACCGCTCGTTTGTGATCGGGTTGCGTTTGTGCGGCATGGCAGAGCTGCCTTTCTGGCCTTCGCCGAAAAATTCTTCTACTTCGAGCACTTCAGTCCGCTGCAGATGGCGAAATTCCGTGGCCCAGCGATCGATGCTCGATGCGATGACGGCGAGAGTCGTCATAAATTCTGCGTGACGGTCCCGTTGCACGATTTGCGTCGAAAGCGTCGCGGGTTTTAATGCGAGCCTCTCACACACCGAACGCTCGATTTTTGGATCGATGTGCGCGTGCGTACCGACTGCGCCACTGATTTTGCCCACGCGAATACGCTCTCGGGTTTGGGCCAGCCGCTCGATAGCGCGACCGAATTCGTCATACATGAGCGCCAGCTTTAGTCCAAACGTGATCGGCTCAGCGTGCACGCCGTGGCTGCGGCCGATCATCGGCGTCATTTTGTACCGGCGCGCCTGGTCTGCGATTACGCTTCGAAGTGCTTCGAGATCATCGAGAAGGATTTGGCACGACTCGTTCAGTTGCACCGCGAGCGTCGTGTCCAGAATATCCGATGAAGTCAGCCCTTGATGAATCCAGCGCGATGCCGGGCCCACCGATTCGGCTACATTTTCGAGAAAGGCGATGACGTCGTGGTTCGTTCGCTTTTCGATTTCGAGGACCTTCGGTATTGAGAACCGCGCCCGTTTTCGAATCTCAGCAGCGTCCTCTTTCGGAATCTGGCAAAGCTCTGCCATTGCCTCGCAGGCGAGCACTTCAATTTCCAGCCAGATCTCAAACTTTCGTTGGTCCGACCAGATCTTGCTCATCTCCGGCCGGGAATAACGGTCGATCACGTTGGGAACATAAAAGCGACCGCGGTGAGCGAAAAGCGTTTTCGTCCACGTTAGCCCAGAATTCGGCTGTCGCGTCAGCGGGTCCAGCGCGTTTGCGTGAAAAAGAAAGTCCGCTGAGGACAGCGGACACTACAGCATTACCCTCTTATAAGAGCGAACTCTGCCGTGGCTTTGTCAGCAAACACGGGCGCGCAGGAAGCGCCCGTTATCTTGCACGCGTACCCGGCCGCTTGCTAAAAGGTCTGCGACCGCTGCCACCGTTTCTTTGCTGCTTCGCGTGCAGGAACTGACTGCCAGGATGAGATCACCGAGCGACAGTCGAGCGCGCGGTCTCATGATTTGGCGAAATTGACGATTTCTTTTCATATGTTGGCCATTTCTGGTCTGAGCAGGTCTAATGCCAGCGTTCATTGTGAATATGTCTTCCATGGTTGTGAGTGCGTTATTCACTTTTTATGCACTTTAGAACTGACCGCGGAGTGACACTTTTGTTCAATTTTAAAACACGAATAAAATGTAAACGCCTCAACGAGCGGCGGCTGCCAATCGTACAATTTCTGGATTGCGACGGCTGCGAAGTCGCGATTCCCTGTGCCGCTTAGCCGCTTTAGCGCGACCTCAGTTTCTTCGCTTTTTATCCGTCAGGCTAACCACCAGCAGATAAAGAACGGTGAGTACGACGCAAGCGATCACGATCGTGTGAAAATGACCGCTCTCCTTTACGGCTTTGACCAAAGCGGTGGCATCTTTCGACTCGATCATTTCACGCGTCAGCACTTTTTGCCCAAACCACGCCAGGACAGAACACCACAGCGCCGACCCGGCCAGGGTCATTACGCTGAATGTGGTGAAATTCATCCGAATGATTCCAGCGGGAATAGAAATGACATGGCGAATCACTGGCAAAAGGCGCGCAAAGAAAATGCCTCCTGCTTCGTAACGACGAACCCAGTTTTCAGCCCGCTCTAGTTTATGCTCGCTGAGCAAAAAATAGCGTCCCCACCGAGCTATGAAGATGCGTCCAAGCCACAATGCAGCCCAATAGGTCGCCATGGCCCCAAGCCACGAGCCGAATGTGCCCGCCGCTATGACACCGAAAGTGTTTAATTTTCCCTCCGTAGCGAGAAATGCAGCAGGAGGAATAACGATCTCGCTGGGCACCGGAAAAATCGAGCTTTCCATCGCCATCAGCAAAATGATTCCCAGATAGCCCCACTGCTCGACCCACTGAAACCATATTTGAACCAGATGATGCATATTGTCACTCCGAACCCTTCGACTACCCTCAGGGCAAGCTCCGCCGAGAAATCTTCCGATCTCTAGTCGAATGAATTCGCCCTAGTTCAGTCCAAAAACTAAAATCCGCAATTCAAAATTCAGATGTCGATTTACAGGCGCGTCCTTCGCTACTACCAGCCATTCTGGGGAAAAACAACAATCGGCCTGTTTCTGTCGCTAGTCGGCATCGGCCTGAATCTGCTCAAGCCGTGGCCATTCAAAATCATCGTTGACGATTTCCTGCGACCAACGCCTGCTGCGCACGGCGATTGGCGCACTTGGGTTCCCCTGCTCTGTCTTGCCCTCGTCGTGATCCAAGTCCTTTGGGGAATCATCAATTGGATTACGAACTATCTATTCGTGAAGATCGGCCTCCAGGCGCTACTGAAGCTACGAACCGATCTGTACGCTCATCTGCAGCGCCTCTCTCTTAAATTTCATGACGCGCGGCGGTCTGCCGATTCCAGTTTTCGCGTCGCGTACGATTCGCAGTCGATCCAAACGATCTACAACAAAGGTTTCACCAACATCTTTGCTTCGATGATCGCGCTGATCGGCACATTCATCGTAATGCTGAGGCTCGACTGGGTATTGACGCTGCTTTCTTTGTCGATTGTGCCTCTGATCGTGGGCGCGATTTATTTCTTCGCGCGCCGGATTCGTAGTGAATCGACGTCGATTCAGGAACACGAAAGCGCTGTCCTTGCGCAAGCGCAGGAGGGACTGAGCTCGATTCGGATGGTGCACGCTTTCGGGCGCGAAGACTTCGAGGTCCGGCAATTTCATCTGCAGGCGGAGCAGAGTTTGCAGGCAAATCTGCGGCTGACGTTAACGAATGTGAACAGCGCGCTGGTGATCAGCACGCTGATGGTTATCGGCACGTCGGCGATGTATTATGTAGGAACTCTGCATGTGCTCGCCGGCACCCTGAGCCTCGGTTCGTTACTGGTTTTCAGCGCTTATCTCCTGATGTTGTATCAACCATTGGAATCTCTGACGTACACGGCCTGGGCAATGGAAGGCGCTACAGCTGGCGCGAAACGCTGCTTCGAAGTGTTGGATAGTCAGGACGACGTGCGCGACTCGCCAAATGCCGTCGACATTTCATCGGCTACGGGCGCGATCGAGTTTCGCTCGGTCGATTTTGGTTACGCCGAAAGCCGAATCGTTTTGCGCGACATCAATCTTTCCATCGCACCGAATCAAATTGTCGGACTCGTCGGCGGCACGGGCGCGGGTAAAAGCACACTGCTCAGTCTGGTGCCGCGCTTTTACGATCCGACTACGGGCCTCGTGATGCTCGATGGTCGCGATGTCCACGAGATTACGAAGAAATCTTTGCGCGCCCAGATCGCTATCGTCCTGCAAGACACGCTACTTTTCTCCACCACCGTGCGGGAAAACATCGCCTATGGCCGCCCCGATGCGACGGAGGAAGAGATTATTGAAGCGGCACGTCGGGCGCAGGCTGACGAGTTTATTCGGCAAATGCCTCAGGGATACAACAACCTCGTCGGCGAACGGGGCGGGCATTTGAGCGTCGGTCAGCGGCAGCGCATCGGAATCGCGCGAGCCTTTCTGAAGAACGCGCCGATTCTGTTGCTGGACGAACCGACTTCGGCGCTCGACCCCACCACCGAAGCTGCCATCATGGAAACCATCAAGGAACTAATGCGCGGCCGAACAACTTTGATTGCCACACATCGGCTGGCGACCATTCACAATCTCGACCAAATCATCGTGCTAGAACACGGACGCATCATCGAACAAGGCCGCGGCCCGGAACTCCTCACCCGCGGCGGCGTTTACGCGAAACTTTATGCATCGGGAAACTTTCCGACATGAGCACTGCCAAACTTCAACATTTGTTGCGGGCCGAGGACGGCCCGGCTCCGGCACGAAGACTGGAATTTTAAGGCACCCATGAGCAACGTTAGAGAAGATCGACACGTGGAACACGATTGGTGGCGGGAGCCGATCCCGCCGAACGTGGAGTTCGGCGAAGGCTTTTATTGCGAGACCGCGCAAATTTTCCGATTTCTCCGAAACAAAAAACCGCGCGTAGTGGTCATCGGCAAACATGTTTCCTGTTACGCAGGGTGCTCATTTGCCATCGGAGTTAATGGCCAATGCACGATCGGGGATTTCACCCTGCTCAATGGCGCACTGATCATGGCGGAGGAAAAGATCGAGATCGGCTCGTATTGCCTTGTTTCATGGAACGTCGGCATCGCCGATTCCGATTTTCACCCGATCGAACCGGCGCAACGCCTGATCGACGCGGAAGCGCTGGCGCCGTACTTCAAGAACCGCCCGGCGCGCCCCAAACTTAAAACCGTGCCAGTCAAAATCTGCGACAACGTCTGGATCGGAATGAACGCAGTGATTTTGAAAGGCGTCACCATCGGTGAGAACTC
>JBARAJ010000086.1:0-5003 GCA_049791915.1 Candidatus Udaeobacter sp. | reverse complement strand
CCTGTGAGGCTAACAGGCGTCCCGCCTGTTGATTGATCACACGCAAACAAGATGTCTGTGCTACGCCGTGACGCGCACGTTGATCCTGTGAAGCCCACTCGTGCCGGAGAACGGCCCGCGATCTTCTTCCCATACCTGGACGTCGCCTTCGCCATCCGTGGCACGGACGACCAGACTGTAATCACGCGCCGCGACGGGGGTCCACTGCGCCTTCCAGAGTGACCACGCCAGATTGCCGCCAGAGTAATAAATCTCCGCGTCGCTCCAAGCCTGACCATCATCGAAACTGAGCTCCACGCGGGAGATGCCGCGGGTTCCGCCGAATGCGATGCCTTTCACTTCGATCGGAGCAGTTAGTTTGCTTAACGACACAAATACCCAATCATCCGGCACATCGATTCTCGACCGTATGGGCACTACGAAATCGGGTCCCCATCCTTGCGCCTCATAAAATCCTTTCGCGTTCGCGTCGGTCACTTCAACTCTCGTGAGCCATTTCACGTTTTTTTCGCCGAAGTAGCCGGGGACGATCACGCGCAAGGGAAAACCGTGTCGATCCGGCAGGGGCGCGCCGTTCATTTCGTAAGCGAGCAACGTGGTCGGCTCCATCGCTTTCTCCAGCGGGATCGTGTCGGTGTAATTGTCGACGCCGTGCAGACGCACCCGCGCGGCGCCGGAAAGCACGACAGCCTGATCGAGTAAATCGCGCAGCGGAAGACCTTTCCACACGGCATTGCTGATCAGGCCCGCGTCCAAACCGTTGCTGATGCACATGAGCGTTGTCTCCTGCGTCGTCGGTTTGAATCCTACAAGATCCTGGAATCGCCACGTCGCCGGATTCTGCACGCGCCCGCCGATTTCAAGATGCCACAGGTCGATGTTCACCTTGGGATCGATGACGTTCTTAGTGACGCAGTAGAACAACTCGTTAGGTGTTATGGGCTGAACGATGCTGCCTTTGTATTGGGTGCCGTCGTAGCTGAACGTCGCCGCGCGATACAGTTTGCGCGCCAACGCAGCTCCGCCACCAGCCGCCGCGAGACCAATAGTACCCAGCACGAAGGCACGGCGTCCGATTGCTGGAGTGAACTCATAATCCTGCTTGCCTGTTGTTTCTGCGGTCAGAAATCGGAAGCCTGTCACTAGCGTTCGTTCGAACAACAGGACACACAGTGCGAAGCAGATGAGCGTGACGAGCCGCGCGACCTGAATCGGCAGACCGATGTAGCTTGTGCCCAGCACCGGCCACAGTGCGATCGCAAATATAACAATCGGCAACACAACAAAGATCGACATTGTCCAAATCGCCGGGATACGACCGGGAGTGCGCCGCACGAACAACGCGAAAATTGCTCCACCGATCGCGCCAACGAGCAGTTGGCCGGCAATTGTCGATCCAACACCAAGTTGCTTGAGATGATTGTAGCCCCCAACCTTGCCCATGAGCGCAAGAAACGGACCCGGCGGAATGAACACGGAAAGGCGATCGCCGATAATCACGAGCGGTGTGGCGACGCCGAGCGTAGCGAGGAAAAACATCGCCGTCGTCATCACAACTGCGGCCACGAATCCGGCGAGCAACCCGGCGGAGATCGCTTTTGTTCTGGTCACGATGTTGTTGATCTTACCGCGGCGTTTCTGAGCCACAAGCGGTGTAGTGTCCGCTGTCCTCAGCGGATTTTGTTGCGGCGCCAAGCTGTCCTGCGCTGAGGACAGCCCACGCTACAGTTTTGCCGCCGCGAGAATCTTCCGGGCGCGCTCCACGACCATCTCGGAGGTGACCTGCTTCATGCAGGCGTGATCGAAAGGGCATTGGCTCAGGCGACGGTAATTGCAGGGCGAACACGGCAGGTCCACGCGCACAACCGCTTCCGGCCTTTGGTACGGGCCGATGTGAACCGGATTCGTCGGTCCAAATACGCTCACCATCGGTTTATTCAACGACGCGGCGACGTGCATCGACCCTGAGTCGTTCGTGACCGCCACTTCGGCGCGTTGGATCAATCCTGCTAGATCTGCTGGAGAAGTTTTCCCGCAAAGATTAATCGTCCCCGGCGCTGCGGCGCCGATTTGCTGGCAGCGCGCCTCATCGCGTTTCGTACCCGCAAGAGCGACCGCAAATCCTTGACGAAGAAACTCTCGCGCCACGCCTGCAAATCCTTCGATGGTCCAGTGCTTTGTTTCCCAAATCGTCCCAGGCACAAGAACAACAAGCCGTTTGCCAGCAGGCACACCGTGCTCATCGAGTAATCGGTCGACGTTGTGGATTGTTTCCGGTGAGAGATGGATTGCCAGGTCCGGCGGTTCATCATCGAAACCAAGCAACGATCCGACCCACAGGTAACGATCTATCGCGTGAACATCGAGCGTCGGAATGGGAATGCGGTGAGTGTACGCGATCCAGGAACCTTCACGAGCGCCGCGCCAGCCGCGGTTCGGGACGTTCTTGAGATCGTGCTCGGCAGAAATTGTGCGCGAGAATTCGATCGGCCGATCAAACCCGATTCGCACTCGCGCGCCGCTGACGAGCGCGAACAACGCCGAACGCACCTGGCCATGCATGTCGACCACCAGATCGTATTTCGCGCGCCGGATTTGTTTGAGAAGATCGAAGAAGCCCAAGGTCGCGCGCCATTTCTGGCCGGGCTTCGAGAAATCGCGTCGCGCGAAGAGAACAACATTCGAGAGCGCCGGATGATGACGGACGACCTCCGCGTTCTCGGGTGTGATCAGCCAGTCAATTCGGGCACGCGGATAACGCGCACGCAGTTTCACCAGCACGGGGATCGTATGCACCACGTCGCCGAGCGCTGACGGTTTGATCAGCAAAATCCGCGAGAACTCGGCAGTTTGCAGATCCGAGGTGTGCGAAGGCCGTGCTTCTGTTGTTTTGATCTGGTGATTCAATTTTGCGGAAGATAAATCAACACAAGTATCGCTGCCGCTAAAATTGCGGAGCGCCACAAGAAGCGGCCATTTCTTCCTGTTCGCCTGGGGCTCTCTGCTTTCGGTAAAGAGGGAACATCTCCTGGAGACGGCTCGCCCTCGGGCCGCTTCCACCTCCGGAACGAACCCACGCTGGTTTCATACCGACGGGGGCGTCGCGTCTCCATCTCTCTTCGTGAGAAGCGACCCGAGCTTAGTGCCTACGCCGCCTTTTTCTCGCCTGACAACGCGCTGCGGATTTTTTTCATCCACGCCGAAAATCGATGGCGGTTTTGCTCGCGCCGCACCACAGCCTCGCTGGTGACCCAGTTAAACTGAATCACGCGACGCGGACCCGAGAATGGCTTGTGCCCGTGCCACGAATTATCGCTGCGACGGAACGCCAGCAGCGTCCCTTCCGTCGGCGGGACTTCGAGAATCATGTCGTCAAGATTGTTTCCGGATCGCAGCAGCCGAAGCCGGCCACCAGCGGACTCCCACCCCGCATTCATATAGATCAGGATCGTGATGATTTTCGTCTCCGAGTCAGTGTGGATTTTGCCGTCTTTTTCGCTGCAACGGCCGCGCACGGTGACCATGTCGGGGCGATTCGCCAGGTCGATGCCGAACTTTTCCTCAAACGCGTTACGAAACTCTTCGCTTCGCATTTGCTCGACGAGCTTTGCAAAGGCTGATCCGTAACTGACTTCACCCAGAGGAAAACTGCCGGGCCGGTCTACTTCGGGATAATCGTTGTGTATCGCCGAGCGCGCATCGGCCTTCACAAACTCCGGAACAATCAAGAATTCGAACGGCTCGCGGGTAAGAGGCGTAGCGCGGAACCTTTCCAAATCGAGCATTGAAACCATGGGCGACGCTACATTGCGAACGCCGGCATCGCCAGATGGATTTCGCAATGAAGACGGCCCGCCCTCGGGCCGTTTCGGCTGCTCTGTTGCGCGGTCCGGCGGCGCACCGGCTCCATTGGATGTGCTACTGGAGCGCAACGCGGAAGAGCGTCGCGATGATGCGAGTGCCGGCGAGAAACGTGCCACGCAACGTGCCTGAAACTTTCGATTCGCCACCCGTGCGGCAGCGGTGGTTTACCGGGATTTCGAGGATGCGCAGCCCAGCTCGCGCGGCCTTCATCTGCATCTCCAAATTCCAGCCGTAGGTTTCCTCGCGCATATCAAGCTTTGCGAGCGCATCACGTCGGATGGCGCGGAACGGGCACATGTCAGTGTAACGAACGCCGTAAAGTAGTTGCGTTATGCGTCCGGCGATTCGCCCGGATGAAATCTGCTGGAAATTCATGCTGCCGGTTTCGCGGTGCCCGCGCGTGCGCGAGCCGATAACGAAATCGCGCGTCCCTCTTGTGATCGGCTCGACGAGCCGCGGTATGAACGCTGGAATGTCGCTGCCATCGCCATCGAGAAACACTACGATGTCACATTCCCCCGAAACCGCGCGAGCGCCTGCCGCGCACGCTCGCCCGTAACCACGCGGCGCAGTTGTGACGCGCGCGCCGGCTTCACGCGCCTGATCGGCCGTGCGATCGATGCTGCCGTTATCAACCACAATCACTTCGCAGGGCACGCCAGTCGCGAGGCATTCGCGAACCACGCCGGCGATCGGTTCTTCCTCGTTTAACGCGGGGATAACAACGGACACCTTGCTCATTTCAGAACGAGCCACGCGCTTGTGAAGTAAATCGCCAGCGCTATGAAGTCGGCTAACACGAGCGTGACAGGGCCCGCGGCAATTTTTGGGTCGAGCTTCAATCGATGCAGAAGCGAGGGCACAGCCAAACCAAACGCGCATGCCGTCACCAGCGAGAAAGCAATGCTTCCGCCGATAACAATGGCCGCGCGCAGATCGTCGCGCCACAGCCAGGCGATGACGCAGACAACGAACCCGCAAGAAACGCCGAGAAGCACTGCCGTTGCCAGTTCGCGACGGAACGCAGACGCGAGCCAATCCCGGGTCACGCTGACTGAGCGCAACGCATGAATCGTAACGCTCATCGTTTGCATGCTGACGCTTTCGGTTAATCCCAGCACCATCGTGAGAAAAAACGC
>JBARAJ010000085.1:0-4392 GCA_049791915.1 Candidatus Udaeobacter sp. | reverse complement strand
CTTTGTGGTAGTCGATTTGGATCCCGGTGGCGCCACACACGCACACTTTGCCCATTTGCCGCGCAACCAGGGCCGCGTGCGAAGAAACGCCGCCGCGGGAGGTGAGAATCCCTTCAGCCGCGATCATGCCGCGCAGATCTTCCGGTGACGTTTCGATGCGGGCGAGTACGACCTTTTCTCCGCGATCCGCACGCGCGACAGCCTCTTCTGCGCTAAACACGACATGGCCGCATGCGGCGCCCGGTCCCGCAGCGAGTCCGGTGCCAATTTTCTTCGCGTTCCGGACTGCCTCGCGATCAAAAACTGGCGCGAGGAGATGCGAGAGTGAATCGGCAGGGACACGGCGCACCGCGTCCTTTCTGGTTATCAATTTTTCGCCGACCATGTCCACGGCGATACGCAGCGCTGCATGGCCGGTGCGTTTGCCGTTTCGCGTTTGCAAAATGTAGAGGCGATTGTCCTCGACCGTGAATTCGAGGTCCTGCATATCCTTGAAGTGACGTTCAAGGGTGCTACGAACGTTCATTAGTCCCTTATGAGCGGCGGGCATTTCTTTTGCCAGATCGGCGATCGGATGCGGCGTGCGTACGCCAGCGACGACGTCCTCGCCCTGCGCGTTGATGAGATATTCGCCGTAGAAAACCTTTTCGCCAGTGGCCGGGTCACGCGTGAATGCCACTCCCGTGGCGCTGGTGTCGCCCATATTTCCAAACACCATCGTCTGAACGTTCACCGCCGTCCCCCACTCGTGTGGGATGCCGTACTTCCGGCGATAAACACTGGCGCGGTCATTCATCCACGAGCCGAACACGGCGCCGATCGCGCCCCAAAGTTGTTCGTTCGGACCTTGAGGAAAAGATTTTCCGGTGCGCTCGTTAATCAAAGCCTTGAATCGCTGCACAAGCTCTTTGAGATCGGCAACGGTCAATCGCACATCGGGGAAGTCGTGCTTCCCGTAGCGCTCGTCCTTCAAGCCCTCAATTGCTGCTTCGAACGGCTCGTGGTCTTCGCCCGGCCGTTTTTGCACGCCCATCACCACGTCGCCATACATCTGAAGGAATCGACGATAGGAATCCCAGGCAAACCGCCCGTTGTTCGATTTCGTCGCGACGATCTCGACCACTTCATCGTTCATGCCGAGGTTGAGAATCGTATCCATCATTCCCGGCATGGAATCGCGAGCGCCAGAGCGCACGGACACTAGCAGAGGCCGCTCCTGATCGCTGAACCTTTTGCCGGTGGATTTTTCGATCTTGGCCATGGCCGTCCCGACTTGCGCCTGCAATTGCGGCGGATACGAGCGATTGTGATCGTAGAAATAACTGCAAACCTCAGTGGTGATGGTGAATCCTGGCGGCACTGGCAGCCCAATCCTCGTCATCTCATGGAGGTTCGCGCCTTTGCCGCCCAACAAAGCTTTCATCATGCCTCTTCCGTCCGCGTGGCCATCCCCGAAGTAATAAACGTAACGCGGCGCGCGCGTTTTCTTCCCAGCGGCGGCTTTGCGCGATTTGAATCCCTCCGGCTTCCGCCCATGTTGAAGTCGTTTTCGAAGCTTAGATTTTCGTTTTGTGGCCATAATTTGCAGCGGCGGCGGCCGCTGGAATGACGAAGCGCCAAACTAAATTCGGGCGTCCCGATGTCAACGATGCGGCAGAGGTGGATCGTCTTGTCCTCAAGACGATGGCAGTTGGATCGCCGAAGGAGCAGATATCAGGGCTGCGAACCGCAGCCCCTGGTGCCATCGCGTTGAGGACAACGCGTTTCACCTTTGCAGCGGTTAAGCTGGCGCGGTCTCGCCGTTGGTAAGAACTTCAGCAATTGTCGCCGTAAAGTCATCAACGCCCGTGCTCGGCACGATAATGCTGTTGCGGCGGCCATGAGCTTCCTCGGTGATACGCAAGAACCTGCCGCGCTCATTCTCCCGGAGCTCGACATAGAAATGCTTGCGCTCAATCTGCAGTTCTTTCGCCTCGATGATGTTGTCCATTTTGCCTTAAGGGCACCGAGTTTAGGCAGTGGGACTCTGAAATGGAAGAAAAATCCGCGCCCGTTAGGGAATTTCTTACCGGGTCGCTGCAGGGCAAACCTCGGTGATTGACGCCTCCAGAGCGTTCTTGGCCATGGGCGGAGGGTTGCTGTGCTGCCCGCTCAACCTAGACTCTGGTGCGCGTTTGATCCTGCGCCGTCAACAATGCCTCATTCTATCGATCCTGGTTCGTTTCGATCACCCGACCGGCAACGATCCGCCGTCCCGCTGCCGATCGAAACCGAGCCCAAAACCCACGATCCATACGCTGCATTCCGCTTCGGAGATTTCGCTCTGTTTACAGCCGGCAATTTACTGTCGATCACCGGGCGACTGATGCTCGCCGTGGCGGTGGAATGGGAGATTTATGCCCGGACCCACTCAGCCACTGCACTCGGGCTTGTTGGCTTAGCGATCGCTGTGCCAGTGGTTACGCTTTCGCTGCCAGCCGGCCATTTGGCGGATCGGTTCAGCCGCAAGCACATCATCCTTTGGTCGCAGGTCTTTAGCGCGCTTATGTCGCTGGCCCTCGCTCTGGTTTCCTGGAAACATCTTTCCATTCCCCAAATCGCGCCGTTGCGCGAGGGCAATCGCGCCCTGGCGGCTGTTACCGCGATATTCGAGCGCCATCACCCAATGTTTCATTTCGATGACCCATCAGTCCCACTGATTTACCTGCTTCTTTTCATCGGAGCGTCGGCGCGCACATTCAATTGGGCTGCGCGCAGCTCGTTTTTTCCGACCCTGGTTCCGCGTGACGCATTCGCCAACGCCGTCACCTGGAACAATAGTGTTTTCCAAATCGGATCTGTCGTTGGTCCGGCTCTGAGCGGGTTCTTAGTCGCGTATATCGGGTTTTCGTTCGTTTATCTGCTCGATGCGCTCTGCTCGTTTTCGTTCTTCCTCCTGGTCGTACTCATCCGTCGCAGCACGCAGAAAAGAGAGCAGAGCGGGGCGAGCACCTGGAAAAGTCTCATGGCCGGGCTGCGATTTGTGTTTAGCAGAAACGTAATCCTCGCCACGATCACTCTGGATTTGTTTGCCGTTCTGCTGGGTGGTGCGACGGCGTTGATGCCGATCTTTGCTGATCAAATTCTTCACTGCGGCCCGGTGGGTCTCGGCTGGATGCGCGCGATGCCGGCAGTCGGGGCTTTTATGATGGCGTTGCTCATTGCGCATCTGCCACCGATGAAACACGCCGGCAAAACGTTGCTCTGGTGTGTGATTGGGTTCGGCATCTCGACAATCCTGTTCGGGTTGTCAAAAATATTCTGGTTATCGCTCGGCGTGCTTTTTCTCATCGGAGCGTTCGACAGCGTGAGCGTGATCATCCGCGGCTCGATTGTGCAACTAGTTACGCCGGATGAAATGCGCGGACGCGTCTCATCCGTGAACAATATCTTCATCGGCACATCGAACGAGTTCGGTGCGCTGGAATCGGGATTGACCGCGGCGCTATTTGGGCCGGTCATTTCGGTCGTTGCCGGAGGGATCGGAACGATCCTTGTCGTAATGGGCGTTGGATTGCGGTGGCCGGAGACGCGAAGGATCGGCGCGCTGGATCGGACTCTTAGCTGAACATCAAGGAACGACGGCCTCCCAGCCGTCGCTCGCTACAATCAGAATGTGCCGTGCAACGAAATCGTCCCGTACGGGGCGCCGCCGTCTTGGCTATAGCGCACTTCGGCGCGGTAGAAATCGAAATCCCGGTATGGCTGGTAGCCGACCTCACCCGTGAACGTCACAATCGGCGAAATCTTCCAATCAAAACCGGCGCCCGTTCGAATCTCGCTATACGTCACGACTGCGTGGTTGAGGCGCGGAATTCCATGCGAGTCGCCAAACTCGTCGTCGGTCCGGAAAGTCGCCTCGGTGATGGTTGCTCCCGCGTAGAGTGACACATTGCGAGTCATCTCATACTGCAGGCGCGGCGTTGGCATGACGGCATCCAGCAACCATTGTGGGCCTATTTTCCAGCGAACACCTACTGCAGGAATGACTGGGTACTTTCGTTCCACATCGACGCTCACCCCGAGAATAAGCTGCAGGTTAGGACTGAAGATGTACGTACCGCCGACGACAAAAGGCATGTCGAAATCATCCCAAAACAAATGACCGAGGCCTGAATTGTACAGGCCAGGCTGAGTTTCTGCTCTGATGAGAATGGAATCGGACAATTGCGTATCGAGCCCGATGATCGTGCTGAAGGACTGCAATGTATTGGGCAGGGCAGCACCATTTGGAAGGCCAAATGAGAACCGCTCCCATGCCGCGCCTAGTCGCAGCACGCCAAGTTTGAATCGCGGCGTTAACACGACGCGGATATCCGAATCGATCTCATCAAAATCATTGATTTGTTTCCC
>JBARAJ010000084.1:0-3330 GCA_049791915.1 Candidatus Udaeobacter sp. | reverse complement strand
ATGATCGCGGCTGAAGGGATTCTCACCTCCCGCGGCGGCGTTTCTTCGCACGCGGCCCTGGTTGCGCGGCAAATGGGCAAAGTGTGCGTGTGTGGCGCCACCGGGATCCAAATCGACTACCACAAAGGCACACTCAGCGCGAGCGGCACGACCTTGAATCGAGGCGACTACATTTCCATCGATGGAACCGCTGGCGAAGTCTTTGCCGGCGAAGTCGCCACCGCTGCGTCGGAGATTATTCAGGTGCTCGTGGACGGCTCGCTCGATCCGAAGAAAAGCGTCACGTTTCAGGAATACGCGAAATTGATGACGTGGGCAGATGAATTCCGCAACCTCGGCGTGCGTGCAAATGCCGATACGCCTGAGCAGGTCGAAAACGCTGTCGCGTTCGGCGCGGAAGGAATTGGGCTCTGCCGCACGGAACACATGTTTTTCGAAGGCGATCGGATCGACGCGATGCGGGAAATGATTCTGGCGGGCACAAAAGACGAGCGAGCACGAGCTCTGGCGAAACTGCTCCCATACCAGCGCGGAGATTTTATCGGCATCTTTACGGCGCTAAACGGATTGCCGGCCACGATCCGCTTCCTGGACCCGCCGCTGCACGAGTTTCTGCCGGCCGATCACGCGCAGCAAAACGAACTGGCGAACAAACTTGGCGTGCCGGTTGAACAAATTTCACGGCGCGTTCACGAATTGCACGAGTTCAACCCGATGCTCGGTCATCGCGGGTGCAGGCTTGGGATTACGTTTCCCGAGATTTCCGAAATGCAGGCCCGCGCGATCTTTGAAGCCGCTGCAGAGGTGCAAGCCAAAGGCATAAAGGTCCACCCTGAAATCATGATTCCGCTGGTGGGATTCCCGCGCGAGCTAAAGCTGCAAATCGACATTGTGCGGCGCGTCGCTGGTGAAGTCGCCAGAGAGAGAGGAACAAAGCTTAGGTATTTGGTCGGGACGATGATCGAGATCCCGCGCGCCGCGCTGCTAGCCGACCAGATCGCACGCGACGCCGAGTTCTTCAGCTTCGGCACGAACGATCTGACACAGACCACACTGGGAATGAGTCGCGATGACTCGGGTAGTTTCCTTCCCGCGTACGTGGAACTCGACATCGTCGGTTCAAATCCATTCGCAACGATCGATCAGAAGGGTGTTGGACGTTTAATGGAAATTACCCGTGACCTCGGCCGGAAAACGCGGCCGGACATCAAACTTGGAATTTGCGGCGAGCACGGCGGCGAACCAAACAGCGTAAAATTCTGTCACCGGCTCGGTCTCGAGTACGTCAGCTGCAGTCCTTTCCGAATTCCGATCGCACGATTAGCCGCGGCGCAAGCAGCGCTCGAAGCGCCGTAGGCGCGGCATGTTTATAGCCGCCAAAACAACGTCTCACAAGTTCCGCTAGGAGCGCCATGTAAAGCTCTGAGAAATGGCCAACACCTACACGCAAATCTATTTGCATGTTGTGTTCGCGGTGTCTGGCCGCGCTTGTGTGATCGCCGAGGCCCGTCGCGAGGAGTTGCAAAAGTACATCACCGGAATTGTCACACGAAAAGGGCAGAAACTGATTGCGGTCTATTCTATGCCCGATCACACCCATGTGCTTCTTGGTTTGAAACCAAACATCGCACCGTCAGAATTGATTGGCGATATCAAGACCGGGTCGACGAATCACATCAACGAGCGGAGATGGATCAGGTGTCATTTTTCCTGGCAGGAAGGCTACGGGGCGTTTTCCGTGTCCCATTCGCATCTGGATCGCGTCATCAAATATATTCGTAATCAGCCCACGCATCATCGCCGAAAGTCTTTCCAACAGGAATACGTTGAGTTTTTAGAACGGAATCACGTTCCGTACGACCAGCGTTACATCTTCAAACCGACCAGAGTAGGTCCGGAATGTTGAACATGCCGCTCCTCCGGAGCTTCGTCTGTATTCACGCAATGACACTATAAACGTTGCGCTCCTCATGGAGCTTGACTGTGCCGCAGGCGGCCTAGAGATGAAACAGCCGGGCGACTGGACTGGCAGCGCTTGCGCCAAATTTTCGATTCCATACCGTCATCCAATGCATCCGCGCGAAGAAACTTTCGATATTGATTCGTTTGCGCGCAGACACATCGGTCCAAACGAGGAAGAAGTCCGCGCGATGTTGCGCGATGTGGGTTTCGATAGCGTCGGTGCCCTTATCGACGCCACAGTTCCGAAGGACATTCGTCTCAAACGGCAATTGAATTTGCCGGAAGCGAAATCGGAAGGCGAAGCACTGGCTGAGCTACGTGCTATTGCACAGAAGAACAAAATCGCGCGCTCGTTCGTCGGGGCTGGCTACTACGACTGCATCACGCCGCCTGTCATTCAGCGAAACATTCTTGAAAACCCTGGCTGGTACACCGCTTACACGCCTTACCAGGCGGAAATCGCGCAAGGGCGCCTCGAAGCGCTGCTGAACTTCCAGCAAATGATCATAGATTTGACTGCCCTCGACATCGCGAACGCATCCATGCTGGACGAAGCAACGGCTGCTGCTGAAGCGATGGCGCTTTGTCACGCTGTCGTTCCAAATCGGAAGACGTTCTTTGTTGCCGATAATTGTCATCCCCAAACGATTGCAGTTGTTCAAACCCGCGCAAAGCCGCTCGGAATCGAGATCAAGATCGGCGATTACTCGCGATTCAAATTCGACAGCACAATTTTCGGCGCGCTCGTTCAATATCCCGCCACCGATGGGGCGATCTACGATTACGCCGAGTTCGTCCAGAAGGCGCACGATGCCGGTGCGCTGGTAGTGGTGGCAGCAGACATTCTTGCACTAACATTACTCAAACCGCCTGGCGAATTCGGCGCGGATGTTGCCGTCGGTAATACGCAGCGCTTTGGAGTGCCGCTCGGATTTGGCGGGCCGCACGCGGCGTACTTCGCCACGCGTGACGACTTCAAACGTCACATGCCTGGCCGACTGGTGGGCGTTTCACACGACGCGGAAGGTCGCCCCGCGTATCGCCTCGCCTTGCAAACGCGCGAGCAACACATCCGCCGCGACAAAGCGACCAGTAACATCTGTACGGCAGAAGTTCTCCTAGCCGTCATTGCGTCGATGTATGCGGTCTATCACGGTCCCAAAGGATTGCGCGCGATCGCCGAGCGTGTTCACCGGCTAACCAGTCGACTTACGGATGGTCTGCGCACCCTTGGCTGCATGGTCACGCACGAGAATTTCTTCGACACGGTTCGGATCGAAGTGGAATCGAGTGAAGCCATTTTGGGGCACGCGGCCAAAGCGGGTTGCAACCTGCGCGGGCTTGGACCACGCGCGGTGAGCATTTCTT
>JBARAJ010000083.1:0-47112 GCA_049791915.1 Candidatus Udaeobacter sp. | reverse complement strand
TTTCACCTTGCTTGCGCTTCGGTGCGTAAACATCTTTTACTTGAAGCGCGTCAAAGCTGTCGAGACAATTTTACCAGATTGAGCAGTGCGTTTCTTCTTTACGGTCGAAGCTACGGCCGCGGTGCCGGCGAAGGCCGATGTCGCGGAATCGGTGTAGGTCTCGCTGGAGCTGTCGGTGTAGGCGTCGGCGTAGATGTCTCGTAAGTGAACGTGCAGGTGAATTCAGCCACCGGCCCATTGGCGCAGTTAAAAGCGCCAGCGGGAATATGCATGGTGTTGAGGCCCTGCGTCACAGGCGTGGTATTGAAGTGGAACACGAGGGTCATGTTCCCGTTTTGTAAGGCAAAGGCGTTAGCAGGTGTGCCGTTCACTGTGAAATCGGTCGGCTGGACAGTGGCCGGATCCACTGGGTCACTCACGTTAACAATAAAATCAGTCGGCGCAGTTCCAGTAATCACGTTGCCACAGGCCGGGCTGGTAACATGGCAAGGCATGGAAGTGGCTGTAGCTGTTGGCGTCGGCGTGAATGTCGCTGTCGCCGTAGCGGTGGCTGTTGCCGTTGCAGTTGGGGTGGGAGCGGGGAAGCAAAAGATCTCCATCGAACTCAGCGGCGTCACGCCGTCACTGGCATAACCGCCCGCCAACCAGATGTAACATTCAACGCCGTCGACTGCGAAATTACGTCGCGGGGTGACGAAAGAGAACTTCGTTGTCCAAGAGTTACTAAAATGGTCGTAGACGTTAATCTGACTCGATGGGTTGGGCGCGTCTGTGCCGCCGCCCATGACCCACATCATGTAATCGTTGCTGCCGAGCAGTGCGAAGGAAAGAGCTCGAGTCTCGCCAGTAGCCCTCGGTATACTGGCAATGGTCGAGATAGAATCAGCTACGGGGTCATATACAAAGGAATTGTCACTATCATGGATGGCGCTGCCGTCCCAGGTGCTGCCTCCACCTGTGTAGATAAGATCGAAGATTACGGTTGTGGGTATGTAGCCGAGCGGAACAGGTAAGACAGCGTTCTTCTGCACCCAGGTGTTCGTCCCAGGAGTGAACTCCCAAATCTGGTTGGTCATGGCCGTGTTAATCTTAAAGCCACCCAGGATGTACAACTTGTTGTTGAACACCGTAAAGCCACCGGGCAGAGTTATCCCGTCGGAGTTTCCCGGCCAGGGAGAAGCAATCGTTTCGATGGTATCGGTAACCGGGTTGTAGCGGAAAACCCGATCAGTAGCAGTGGTCTGCCCACCTGCCGAACCGCCTACACAGTAAATATAGTTTGTCCCTAAGTCGGTGAGCACGCCGCAAGCCATGTCGCTGACTTGGTTGTCCGGATAGGTAGCAGATTTGATCGTCCAAGTACTGGTGGAAGTATCAAATGCAAAAGGATGGATCAAATCGTTGCCGACGCCATCCGCGCTACGTCCCCCCATGACGTAGAACTTGTCAAGGAGAACGCCAACCATGCGAACTGCGGTACTTGGCATGTCGGGTCCCGGCCGCCAGCCTCCCGGGAAAGGGCAACCAAAACAAACGAAGCCTGTTGGGGCCTCTTTTGCCAATGGCGAACCGATTAGCCGTTGTCCCAACGCAAATGCATTGATGACACAGACGGCGACAGGAAGGGCCAGGAAAAACGCACTTCGAAGAAGCTGCGCTTTAATGTTTGCCTTAATCTGTTTTTTCAAAGAATCCTCACTTGCAAGCGGCGCGCCGATTGTGCCTATGAAGCGCAAAGGATGTCGAGATTTTTTTCGTTCGGTTCGAGGAATGACGCCGCCTTTGCTCAGTCTGTCATTTCGAGGAAATTCTAGGGCGTCTGTGTCAAACGCCGCCCTCCCCTAGGCGTTTCACAGAAACGCCCTACAAAAATTGTTCGCTTTGCTAACATGACAATCGTATCGGTTGCGCACGTTCACCTGTTGGGGACAATCAAGGCCGAGTGAATACGCCTGAAAATTTCCAGATTCGTTCTGCACACGTGGGAGATGTGCCGATCATCCTGCAACTGATCCGTGATCTGGCTACGTATGAGCGCGCGCCGGACGAAGTCACCGCGACGGAAGATCAGCTTGTCGAAGTCTTGTTCTGTGAACGACCTGCGGCGGAGGTGCTGCTCGCGTTTGAAGGCGAATCGGCTGTGGGGTTTGCAGTTTACTTTTACAATTTTTCCACGTGGCTCGGACGACCTGGCCTTTATCTAGAAGATTTGTTCGTGAAGCCGGAGAAGCGCGGGAACGGTTATGGTCGCGCTTTGCTTGTGGAGCTTGCAAAGATCGCGCGCGATCGTGGCTGCGGCCGGATGGAATGGGCGGTTCTCAATTGGAATGAGCCGGCGATCAAATTCTATCAGGCACTTGGTGCAAAGCCGATGAATGAATGGACTGTGTTTCGATTAACGCGGGAGGAGATCGCAAGACTGGCGAACGATTAACTTCGGGGAGCGCACGCGCCCTCGCGTGCACATTTCGGCGCCTCGCCGAAATGGCTCAAGTACGGCTATGCACATGACTCCGATATTCAGAAGAACTCCGCGATGGCGAGGCGCCTTCGCTAGCACGCGAGGCGCGTGCGCTCCCCAGAACAAGCGCGGCTCATCGTGCTTTAGCGAGGTGTAAGGCAAGAACGGGGTAGCAATACGAATACGGTGCAGAAGACAAAGCAAGAGCAAGAGCAAGAGAAAGAATAGTGGCGAAGGAAAATACAAAAATTGAGGACTACGCGTTTCTCAGCGACACGCAGACTGGCGCGCTGGTGAGTCGCGACGGCTGTGTCGATTGGCTTTGCTTTCCAAGGTTCGATTCGCCGGCATGTTTTGCATCGCTGCTCGGGAAAAAGGAAAACGGGCACTGGCTGTTCTTTCCTGACGAAGAGGTAACAACAGTGCGCCGCCGTTACCGTGGCGAAACGCTCATCCTGGAAACAGAATTGGAAACGAAAGATGGCGCGGTGCGCCTGATCGATTTCATGCCGCCGCGTGGCGAGAACCCGGACATCATCCGCATCATCGAAGGCTTGCGCGGAAAAGTCTCGATGCGGATGGAACTGATCATTCGGTTCGATTACGGGCACATTGTCCCGTGGGTGCGGCTGCGTAAGCGTTCCGACGGACTCGAAGCAGTCGCCGGTCCTGATGCCTTGATCTTACGAACGCCGGTTGAAACGCACGGGAAAGATCTAACCACGGTGGCCGAGTTTACCGTGGCTAAAGGTGACCGGATCCCGTTTGTGCTTACATGGTTCGCCTCTCACACAGATCCGCCGAGAAAAATAAATCCTGAGCACGCGTTGCGCGACACCGAAGAATTTTGGGGAGATTGGGCCAAACGATTTAAAACTAAAGGCAAGTGGCGCGATGCGATAGTGCGCTCACTCATAACACTGAAAGGACTGACCTATGCGCCGACTGGCGGCCTGGTTGCGGCGCTTACCACTTCGTTACCAGAGCAAATCGGAGGCGTACGTAACTGGGATTATCGCTTCTGCTGGTTGCGAGATGCGGCGCTGATTTTACTCGTGTTACTCGGGGCAGGGTATCGCGAGGAGGCGAAATCCTGGCGGGAATGGCTTCTACGCGCCATCGCTGGTAGCCCGGCGCAAATGCAAACGATCTACGGCGTGAGCGGCGAACGCCGACTTATTGAACATGAGATTCCGTGGCTGTCTGGATATGAAAATTCGCGGCCGGTGCGGGTAGGCAACGCGGCTTCGAGCCAGTTTCAGCTCGACGTTTATGGCGAAATATTAGCCGCGGCATGGCAGGGCCATCGTGCCGGAATCAAAATGACTGAGCCCGACTGGGCGCTCATGGTCGCGATAATGAGGTTCCTGGAGTCGCATTGGCAGGAGCCGGACGAAGGAATCTGGGAAGTCCGCGGCGGCCGCCAGCAGTTTACCCACTCAAAAATGATGGCCTGGCTGGCATTCGATCGCGCGATCAAGTTAGTTGAGGACTGCGGTTGCGCAGCTTATGAGCACTTCAATCGCTGGAAAAAAATTCGCGATCAAATTCACGCCGAAGTTTGCGAGCGCGGCTATAACCCGAAGAAGAAAGCTTTCACCCAAGTTTATGGGTCTGATGCGCTGGATGCGAGCCTGCTTATGATGCCGCTCACCGGTTTTCTGCCCGTCACTGACGAACGTTTTCGCGGCACGATTGAGGCAATTGAACGCGAACTGATGCATGATGGTTTCGTGCTGCGCTATCGTCCACAGGAAACGGGCGTGGATGGATTGCCTGGCGACGAAGGAGTATTTCTTCCATGCTCCTTTTGGCTGGCGGATTGCTGGCATTTGCTCGGCCGAAAAAAAGAAGCACGCGAATTGTTCGAGCGGTTGCTCGATGTGCGCAACGATCTAGGACTGCTCTCGGAAGAGTACGATCCGCGCGCGAAACGTCAGCTGGGAAATTTTCCTCAGGCCTTCTCGCACGTCGCCTTAGTAACTTGCGCTCGGATTCTAAGCGATGAAGACAGGCTCCTGGCTCGAGCCGATTGAGGCCGGCGTTCACGAACTGGTTTACTGAGTGCCAAAGGCGCACATCAATTCCAGCCTTGGGCAACGCCCCAGGAACTCGATTGCCCCGGGTCGGGCAGCGCTGAAAGCGCGATTCAATCACTTGAACTCAACGCGCACGTGATTCGCGCTTTCAGCGTTGAGGCGTTCTAAATTCCATGATCCCGGGGCGGTGCCCCAGGCTTCAGATGATTTGCCGCGCCGTTGGCGCTACGCGCCTATCGAAACCAAGTGTTCCGATGAAATTGTGGTTTTGCGCTAAGGGCTACCCGCAGAAACGAGGTGACGAACTAAATCCTCGATGGCAACGATCCCGCGAAAGTTGTTCTTTCGATCGACGACAGCCGCCAGACCGAGCCGCGCAGCGCGCAGTTGCTGCATGACGCGATAGGCGGGCTCATCGTCCGTGGTTGTTATAATGCGCCGTACATATTCGCCCAGCGGTTTGTTTCCATCTCGTTCGAGCAGGATGTCCGGAACATTGACCAGCCCGGAAGGTTGGCCGTCGGGCGCAAGCACAGGCAAACGATCAAGCCCGGTAGAAGCGCTAAGCTCGAGCGCTTCCTGTGTTGACGCGCCGGCGTGTAGCGCAACAACTTTCGCCGCGGGCAACATGACGTCGCGGACTTTGGAACCGCGAAAGTCAACGACGCTATGAATCATCGCACGCTCCGTCGCTGTAAGAGCGCCCTCACGCTCGCTTTCGGTTGTGATCTGTTTCAGTTCCTCGCGCGCGGCAAAAAGGCGGCCTCGTTTCCCGGCGTGACCTGGCAGAAGTAGCTTGCCTGCTCGCGCGCCGAATTCGAGGAGCGGCGAAAACAAAATCGACGCGAATTCGAGCACGCCTGCAAGCCGCGCCAGTGCGCGAAAAGGAAATCGCCGGAACAGCGATTTAGGGAGAACCGACAACACAAATAGATAAACCGGAAGCGCAATGACCAAGGTGAACAAGAACCCGGCATAGCCGCACCACCGAACCAGCTGGCTGGTCAGCAAGAGCAGAGCGACGATGTCTGCCGCATTCGTGACGAGCAGAACGGTCGCGAGTAACCGTTCGGGATGTTTGAGCAGGCGATTCAACTGCAAAGCCGCCGGCACGCGGCGCTTCACATTTTGACGCAATCGCACTGGATCGATCGACAGCAGGCCGCTTTCGATTCCGTTAAAGAAAAACGAAATGATCCAGCAGCACATAATGATGATGATCGCGGCCGTCATGCCGCCTCCTCGAATGCGTTTGTGGTTTTCTCCAGCAAGACTTCTTCGATTCTCTTGCGCGCGGCGCGACGGACTGTGATCGCAAGGCCTGGGATCTCGAGTTTCGTCCCGGAAGACGGCACATAACCCAGCCGCGTGAAAACAAATCCGCCGATGGTGTCGATTCCTTCGGCGTCAATTTGAAAGCCAAGATGTTCCGCCAAATCGTCCAGACGCGCGTTGCCGCTCACGAGAAATTTGCCGTTGCCGAGCGGCTCGATGTAGAACTCCGAACCATCGCGCGGCACGGTGCCACTGAGAATTTCCTCGACGATATCCTCCATGGTGATGATTCCTTCAATGCCGCCGAATTCGTCAACCACGACGCCCATCCCCTGGGGATGCGTCAGAAAAAGCTTGAGCAATTCCACCGCGCGCATCGTCTCCGCGATAAACGACGGCGCGATCAGTTTCTCGGTGTAATGTTCCGACGGATCGAGCAGGAAAACTTTTACGTCGACGATGCCGAGGATTTGATCAGGCGTATCGGCATAAACGGGGACGCGCCGATGTCGCTTTTCCTTCAATCGCGCGATTACTTCCTCGTTAGTTAAATCATCCGGCAACATGAAACTGTCCACGCGCGGCGTCATGCAATCCTTTGCCGTTCTATCGCCCAATTTGATGATATCCTGGATCATCTCGGCTTCGCCTTGGTACAACGTGCCTTCCTCTTCGCCGATTTGAAGCAGTGTTCCCAGTTCCTCGTCGCTTAAGCGCTGTCGACTGCGGAGATGCGCTGGCGTGAAACCATCGATCACGTAATCGCTCATGGTCTCGAGTCCGCGGCCGATTCGATCGAGAAACGGCATCGCGATTTGCAAGGTGAAGGCGCTGATTACTGAGAGCTTCGAGGGCGCCGCGAGCGCCACCAGTTTCGGTACCAGGTCGCAGAGCAACACCACGATGGCGAAGATCAGGATCCCAGCGAGCCACTGCGGAACGCGCCCTGCCAAGGGGCCTTCCCACAGAAAGAAGAGACACAATACTACCAGGAGCACGTTGACTAATCCGTCTCCCAGCACCAGCACATTCAAAACGCGGCGCGGATTTTCGCGGAAAAGCTGTATGAAATTGGTAAGCCCATGATTCTCTTCGAGGCGGCGCAGCTGATGCGGTTTTAGCAGAGAGAGTGCTGTCTGCACTCTGGAAAACAGCGCGGAGCAGAAGATCAAAATGGCGATGGCGCCCAGCACAACGGCCAGAGTAAGGGCACTCATCTTCGAGGCACCAGATCCCATGCGCCTTGCGTGGTCTTTCCGGCGCGAGCGACAGGGGAGGGCGGACGAGGTCCCTCCGAAGAGTTGGTGGTTCGTGGTTTGCTCATCCTCTGAGCCGCAAGCAAGTTAAAGCTCCCGATGAACAAACGCGAGAGGATTTCACAACGGTTGGCCGAAGCGACTGGGGAAAATGTGAACCCGGACCTGGCAGACGTCGAAAAACATCCGTATTACCGCGCGTTTTTTCGTTGCTGGAACGAACAGCGGTACTACGAAGCGCACGATGTTCTGGAACAGCTTTGGCTCAACACCAAGTCGCCGGATGCCGATTATTTCAAAGGATTGATTCAAGCCGCCGGGGCCTTCGTTCATCTTCAAAAGCACTTCGAATATCCGTTGCATGCGAAGCACGGCAGGCGCTTGTCTCCCGCCGTTCGTCTGTTCCGGCTAGCGCAGAAAAATCTGGCGACCTTCGCGCCGTGCCATCACGCGCTGGATGTTGCCGCGCTTTGCAAGCTTTTAAGCCGATACGCCGATGAGATCGTCGCGTCGGATTACAAGGACAACCCATGGTCAACCGAAACCGCGCCAAAACTTCGTTTGCAGATTAAGCAAGAAGCTCTCCTGGACGACCCCGCGCGGTGATCTTACCCGACTCGAGCATCAATACCTCTTCACAAATTTCGACCGCTTCAGCGGGATCGTGAGTTACGTACAGCATCGGAATACCAAATTCGTCATGCAAGGAACGAAGTTGATCGAGAATTGCGTCCTTTAATTTTGCGTCGAGTGCAGTCAACGGCTCGTCAAGAAGCAAGAGGCGAGGCGCTGAAAGTAAAGCGCGCGCGATGACGATGCGTTGGTTTTCGCCACGGGAGAGAGACCGAACATCACGATCCAGCAATGGAGTAATTTGCAAGAAACTGATCACGTGATCGAAAGAAAATGTCACGTGCTCGGATTTGCTGTTGCTGCCATAAATCAAATTTCGCCGAACAGAAAGATGCGGAAATAGCGAATCGTCCTGGGGAACGTAGCCGATCTTTCTCAGCCGCACCGGCAACGAATAATTTTGCTCTGTGTTTTGGTACAACCGGCCATCCAGAGTGATCGTTGCCGTTTCAGGCTTGCGCAAACCAGCGATAGTCTCGAGCAACGATGTTTTGCCCGCGCCGGAAGGCCCGAAAATTCCAGTCCGCGCGCAGTGAAGGTCAGCATTCACTTCGAGAGTGAATTGCTTCAGGGGTAGTGTGAGTTGGCGAATCTCCAACTTCATCGCAGGGCAGACCGCTTCATCAGCGCTTCACTGCACCAAACCGCGCCGAAGGCGATGAGGGCCGAGACAATAAGAAGCCGATAAGCGCTGGCGTCGTGCCCGAGCTGTACAGTTTCAAATATCTCCAGAGAAAGTGTCGTCGTTTTTCCGGGGATGTTTCCCGCAACAACGATGGTGGCGCCGAATTCTCCAACTGCGCGGGCAAATGCCAGTACGACCCCCGCAACGATGCCACGCGAAGCAAGCGGAAGCGTAATGGTAAAAAACACGCGCATGTCGCTGGCGCCAAGTGTTTGCGCGATTTGTTCCAGTCGTTGATTCACGCTTTGGAAACCAACGCGCGCTGAACGGACCAAAAGCGGAAACGACATAACCGCCGCCGCAGCAACAACAGCGCGCCACGTAAAAACGACTTCTATCCCCAGGTGTTCCTGCAAAAACTGACCCAGTCCGCCGCGCCGACTGAACAGTTTCAAAAGAAGCAAGCCGGTTGCCACGGGCGGAAGCACGAGTGGCAATGTCACCAATGTTTCGACTAAGAGTTTCCCCGGCCATCGATGGCGCGCCAGTGGCCACGCCACTGCCAGACCCAGAGGCAATATGATCACCGTGCTCAGCGCGCACGCGGCCAGTGTGAACCGAACGATTTGCCACTCAGCCGGCGTCAGCCACATGCGCTAGAATTTCACAATGAATCCGTATCGCTCGAATAGTTTTCGTGCGTTGTCCGATTGCAAATAGCGAAGAAAGTTCTCTGGCGCACTCTTGTTTTTTGCCTCTTTAACGAGTGCGATCGGATAGAGAATCGCCGGGCCTTTTTCAGGCGGAACGCTGAACGCGATCTTTACTTTTTTCGAGATGTCCGCATCCGTCTTGTAAACAAAACCGGCATCCACATTGCCGGATTCCACTGCTGCGAGGGCGGCCCGCACGTTTTCGGTCGGTACTATTTTCGATTCAAGCTTTTCCCACAGGCCAAGTCCGTTCAGATACTCTTTTGTATAGATTCCAGCCGGCACAGCGCGCGGATCGGCGATTGCGATCTTTTGTGTCTTCGTAATAAGGTCGTCCGGTGACGCAATCGCCAGCTTGCTCTCGTTAGGCACAACGATCACCAGCGAGTTTGAAAGCATATCACGTCGCGAATTGTTCGCGATCAGTCCCGCCTTTTGCAGGTCGTCCATTTTTGCTTCGTCGGCTGAGAAAAAGATATCCGCCGGTGCGCGTTCGGTAATCTGTCGCGCCAGCATGCTGGACGCGGCAAAATTAAAGACAATTTTGTCGCTGTTCTGTTTTTCGTAATTAGCCGCGATCTCTTTCAACGCATCGGTGAGACTCGCGGCTGCATAAACATTTACCTCGGCACCATTGGCAGTGTGCAACGCCAGGGTCGCCGCCAGGATGAAGATCGTTCCTGGAAATCTAAACATTCCGCAGTCTGTTCCATTTGATGCTGCTTACAAGCAAATCCCACCTTCCTCTGTTTTCCTTTTGCGGACTGTTATTCGCGTCGAGTGTGTCAGTCGTGGCTGAGCAGCAACCGACCAATTCCGTTTTCACTAACCGTTTGGGCCAGGAGAAGTCGCCCTACCTTCTTCAGCACGCACATAATCCTGTCGATTGGTATCCGTGGGGCGAAGAAGCGTTCGCTAAGGCGCGCCGGGAAAACAAGCCGATCTTTCTCTCGGTCGGTTATTCCACGTGTCACTGGTGCCACGTCATGGCGCATGAATCATTCGAAAACAACGAAGTAGCCGCGATCATGAATCGCGAGTTCGTGAACATCAAAGTGGATCGCGAAGAGCGTCCGGACGTTGACCGTGTTTACATGACCTTTGTTCAAGCGACGACAGGCAGCGGCGGCTGGCCGATGAGTGTTTGGTTGACGCCGGATCTGAAGCCATTTGTCGGCGGAACGTATTTTCCGCCGGAGGAACGATATGGTCAGCCGGCTTTCAAAAAAGTGTTGGAGCGGATCGCAACTGCCTGGAAGGAAGATCACGACAAGATTGTGGAGCAGGGGAGTAAGATCGTTGAAGCGCTCCGCGAGTCTCAATCAGCTGCACCGGTTGAAGGGAAAATCGACGGCTCAGTTGCAGATGCAGCATACCGTCAGATCGATCGCAGTTATGACCCGAAGGAAGGCGGATTCGGCAACGCGCCGAAATTTCCGCGGCCAGTCACACTCAATTTCCTCACCCGATTCTACGCACGCGATCCCAAGAGCGATTCTGGTAAACACGCTCTTGACATGGCGCTGTTCACGCTGCGCAAAATGGCTGCGGGCGGAATGCACGATCACATCGGCGGTGGGTTTCACCGTTACTCGGTTGATCGCTATTGGCACGTGCCGCACTTCGAGAAAATGCTTTACGACCAGGCGCAGCTCGCCGTCGCCTACCTCGACGCGTTCCAAATCACAAGAGATAACCAATACGAATCAGTCGCGCGCGACATCCTCGATTACGTCGCTCGCGACATGACGTCGAAAGAAGGCGGTTTCTTCTCAGCCGAGGACGCCGACAGCCCCGTTGTAGGAATCGATGATCCCAGCCACAAGAAGACCGCCGAAGGCGCATTCTATGTGTGGACGAAAAAAGAGATCGATGATGCACTCGGAGAGTCGGCCGAGGTTTTCGATTTCCACTACGGCGTCCAAGCGCACGGCAACGCGCCAGAAGGAAGCGATCCGCACGATGAATTCCGCGGGAAAAACATTTTAATCGAGCGCCACACGATCGCTGAAACCGCTCGGCATTTTCATAGCACAGGCATCCTGCCTGTGGGGCCGGCGGGCGTCTCGCCTGCCGATCAGAAACCAGAAGATGCAGTTCGCACGCTCTTGAAGCGATCGCGCGAGAAATTGTTTGGGATTCGAGCGCAACGGCCGCGCCCTCATCTGGACGACAAAGTTATTTCCGCTTGGAACGGCCTGATGATTTCCGCCTACGCCCGGGCCGCGCAAGTAATCGACGAGCCGCGTTATCTCGAGATCGCAACGCGTTCCGCGAATTTTGTGCGGACAAAGTTGTACGATTCGTCGCGCAAGATTTTGTATCGCAGTTATCGGGGGGGGCGAAGCAATGTCGAAGGGTTCGCTGACGACTACGCGATGGTGATCCAGGGTCTTCTGGACTTGTACGAGGCATCATTCGATGTCGAATGGCTGAAGTTCGCGAAGCAGTTACAGGAGATACAGGACCGCCTGTTCTTCGACGAGAAGAACGGCGGTTACTTCAGCAGTAGCGGCCGGGATGAGAGCGTGTTCGTCCGGATGAAAGACGATAATGATGGTGCCGAGCCTGCTGCGAGTTCTATCGCGGCGCTGAATCTTCTGCGGTTATCGCAGATCTATGACGACCCGAAGTTAGCTGAACGTGCGAAAAAGACGATCGATGCGTTTGCGACGATACTTTTGCAGTTTCCCAGCGGTATGCCGCAAATGCTGGTCGCCGTCGAGAACTCGTTAGGCAAGCCACGCCAGATCGTGATCGCGGGGAAGAAGGATTCGCCGGAAACCAAAACATTACTCAAAGAAGTTCATAGCCATTTTCTCCCAAACACAATTGTGATTCTGGCTGATGCGAATGGAGGGCAGAAGTATCTCGGCGAAAGAAACGAGGCGATCCGTGCGATGTCGCTGGTTGAAGGAAAACCAGCCGCGTACGTATGCGAGAATTTCGCCTGCAAAGCGCCGGTAACCGACGTAAAGCGACTCAGCGACCTGCTGAAGCTGTAGATCGATCAGCGTCTGACGCAGACGCCCTACAACTCCGAGCGCTTCGTTAGGCCATGCGGCCGCAGCAGTTCTTGTATTTTTTCCCGCTGCCGCAGGGGCAGGGTTCGTTGCGACCGACTTTCGGCAACGAACGGCGAATCGGGAGATCGAGCGATACTCCGCCATCCCCATCGCCGTCGCCGTCTCCACCCACTGCGGCCATCGCGCCAACTGGATGGCGCATGCGCGCGTCGGCTGTTGCTGTTGGCGCGGTTGGCCCTTCTTCGCGGAGCAGGAACTGCGGCAACGTTGCCAGGAAATTCTCGAACGCTTGGAGATTGGAAGTGCTGCGGAACAGATTGTTCAGGACTTCATTCTTAATGTTCGCCATCAATTCGACGAACATGTCGTATGCTTCAGTCTTGTATTCGATGAGCGGATCCTTTTGCGCGTAGCCGCGTAGATAAACGCCCTCGCGCAATGCGTCCATGGCGTAAAGGTGCTCCTGCCAGAGGCGATCGATCGCGTTCAGAATGATGTAACGCTCCAGGCTTTTTACGGCAGTCGGTTCTTCATGACTCGATTTACGCTCGTAAGCGTTCTTTATTCTTTCGATCAGGAACTGCGTGTTCTCTTCGGCGTTGCGGGTTTCAAATTCCGCCTTCTCCTTGGTCAGCCCCAGTGGAAACGTCGTATTTACCCAGTGGATGAGACCCGTGTAATTCGGTTCATCACCGAAATATTCTTTCACTCTCAGTGGCACGGCTTCATCGATAACTTCGTAGATGTGCGTGCGCGGTTCTTCGGAATCGATGACTTCGTTGCGCCAGGTGTAAACGACTTCGCGCTGCATGTTCATAACGTCGTCGAAATCGAGTGTCCGTTTTCGGACGAGATAATTGCGTTGCTCGACCCGTTTCTGCGCTGTCTCAACGGATTTGTTCAGCCACCGATGCTCAAGCTCCTGACCTTCCTCAAGCCCGAAGCGTTCCATGATTTTTGTCATGCGATCGGCGGCGCCGAAGTTCCGCATCAGATCGTCTTCGAAACTCACATAAAACCGCGATGCTCCGGGGTCGCCCTGACGCGCGCAGCGTCCGCGTAATTGCCGATCGATTCGGCGCGCCTCGTGGCGCTCGGTGCCGACCACCATTAGTCCGCCCAATTCTATCACCCCCGGACCCAGCTTAATGTCGGTGCCGCGTCCAGCCATGTTGGTCGAAATTGTGACCGTGCCGGGTTGTCCCGCGCGCGCCACGATTTCGGCTTCCTGCATGTGGAACTTTGCGTTCAACACGTTGTGCGGAATTTTCTCGCGCTTCAGCATTCGGCTGAGCAACTCGGAGGCTTCCACGCTCACACTGCCGACCAGGACAGGCTGACTTTTCGCGTGAGCGTCTTTGATTTCCTTAATGACGGCGTTGTATTTTTCGCGACGCGTTTTGTAGATGCGATCGTTGTTATCCGTGCGCCGTATCGGCCGGTTCGTCGGGATCATGTTCACGTCGAGTTTGTAAATGTCGTGGAACTCGGCCGCTTCGGTTTCGGCCGTGCCGGTCATTCCCGCCAGCTTCTGATAAAGCCGGAAATAATTTTGAATTGTGATGGTCGCCAGGGTTTGCGTCTCGCGGTCGATCTGCACGCCTTCCTTCGCTTCCACCGCCTGATGCAGCCCATCGCTCCAACGGCGCCCGGGCATTTTGCGTCCGGTGAATTCGTCGACGATGACGACCTTGTTGTCTTCGATGACATACTGCACGTCCTTCTCGAACAAGCAGTAAGCGCGTAGCAATTGCGAGATGTTGTGGATGCGCTCCGCCTGCGCGTCACAATGCTGCTGGCGCTCGGCTTTTCTCTTGTCTTTCTCCTCGGGCGAAAGCGTCTCGTCTAGATCGATCTCAGTGAATTCGTTAATTAGATCGGGCAAAACAAATGAGTTTGGATCATCGGGATTGAGAAAGGCACGGCCCTGTTCCGAGAGATCGGATTCGTTCGATTTCTCGTCTATGGTGAAGAACAATTCTTCCTTGAGCGCAAACAGTTCTTCTTTGCGCGTGTCCTGGAAAAAAGAAAGCTCCGCTTTATCGACGGCGCGACGCTTGTCAGGGTCTTCCATCATGCGCAAAAGCTGCTTATTGCGCGGTTGACCAAGTTTCACCTTGAACATGAGACGACCGCCCGTCTCCACCTCGCCCTGCTCAAATTTCTCGATCGCTTCGCTCGCTACGCGGTTGCAAAGCATGTTTTGCTTCCGCACCAACTGCTCGATCAGCGGTTTCCATTTGTCGTATTGGTGAGTGGAAATCGTCGCCGGACCGCTGATGATGAGTGGCGTCCGCGCTTCATCGATGAGAATGGAATCGACTTCATCGACAATGGCATAGTGATAACCGCGCTGCACCTGTTGTTCGCGCGTCGTGGCCATGCCGTTGTCGCGCAGATAATCGAAACCGAACTCGCTGTTCGTGCCGTACGTGATGTCCATCGCGTACTGCTCGCGGCGCCGATCGGGTTCCTCATCGTGTTGAATGCAGCCAACCGTTAGCCCGAGGAAATTGTAAAGTTGCCCCATCCATTCCGCGTCGCGCCGGGCCAGGTAATCGTTTACCGTCACGAGGTGCGCGCCGCGGCCAGTGAGCGCGTTCAGGTAAAGCGGCAACGTGGCAACCAAAGTTTTACCTTCGCCGGTTGCCATTTCCGCGATTCGACCCCTGTGCAAAACAACTCCGCCGAGCAATTGCACGTCGAAGTGCACCATGTCCCAGACCATCGGCTGATCGCACACCGTGAAGCTGTGTCCCCGATCCTTGAGCCGGCGCGCAGCGTTTTTCACCACTGCAAATGCTTCCGGCAAGATTTCATCGAGCTTTATCCACTGCTCTTGCAGGTCAGGAATTTTCGAGAACTCTTCCTTCCAGTTCGTAGTTTTTGCCCGCAACTCGTCGTCCGACAAGCTCTTGAACTGCTCGTCGAACTCGTTGATCCGGTGAACAGTCGGCATCAGACGCTTGAGCTCGCGCTGATTTTTCGATCCTAAAATTTTCTTTAAAATCCAAGCAACCATTTGAACCCATAATATCGGTCAGATTCCGGCACTATCAATTGGCGGTAGGTCGTTCGCCGAACATCCAACGCCCCGGCCTGTCATGTTGAGCGAAGCGAAACATCTCTGATTTTTTAGACCGGCGGCATCGGCAGGACCGATCAGAGATTCTTCGCTTCGCTCAGAATGACAATGACGATTGATGAGACGGCCGTCTTCGCCACGCCTAGCGGGGCAAGCAGACATGTAGCCACAACATGACTCTCTACAGAAATCTCCGTGGCAAATCGACTGCCCTCCGTAAGAGGCTCAGATAATGACTCCGTGAAATTTGGATCCCGCCAAACTGTTGCAGATGGGGCGTGAGCCATTGCGTGTCGAGCAGGACGAATTTGCAGACGCGCAAATGTTCTACGAGCGCCACGAGCGCAATCTTGGACGCATCGGTCACGCGATGAAACATTGATTCGCCAAAAAACGCGCCGCCGACCACGACACCATAAAGTCCACCGGCGAGCGTGTTTTCTTTCCAAGCCTCGACTGAATGAGCGTGACCAAGCTCATGCAATCGCGTGTAGCTGTCGATGATGTCGCGATTGATCCAGGTATTTTCGCGTTCAGCGCATGCTTGGATTACTGCCGAAAACGCCTTGTTAACAGTAATTTCAAAAGGTTTCCTGCGCGCGAGACGGCGTAATGCATGTGGCACATGAAAATCTTCCAGCGGCAGGACGGCGCGCGGGTCGGGCGAAAACCACTCAATCGAGTCGTCGTTCATGGCCATCGGAAAAACACCGAGCCGATAGCCTTGGAGTAAGAGTTCGGGGTCGATCATCGTCGAAGCGTTACGCGAAGCGACCTCATCCTGTCATGTTGAGCGAAGCGAAACATCTCTGATTATTTAGGCCGGCGGCGTCGGCAGGACCGATCAGAGATTCTTCGCTTCGCTCAGGATGACAATGACCTTGCACTTCACCTGTTCAACCTTCTTGCAATGAAATCGGCGCTTCATAAAATGAACAGATGAAGCCCGTTTCAATTGCGCTGGCAATCGCATTGTTGGCTTTGAGCGGCTGCGCGGACCCAATCGAACAACGCTCCGGGCAGGAAGTGGAAGAGCAGTTGGGGCGCGGCGTGACCGGTCAGGGAACTCTTGGGCCAATGGAACGGGCACCCGACGACCCAGCGGCGGAGCATAGCGTGCCGCAAACGCATCCGTAGAGTGTGAAGACCTCAGAACGCCCAACGCACTCGAAAATTCTAATTCTCGATTTCGGGTCGCAGTACACGCAAGTCATCGCGCGCCGGATCCGGGAATGCCAGGTGTATTCGGAGATTATTGGCTTCGACACACCGGCCGCTGAAATCGCGGCGATGCAACCCAAAGGGCTGATCCTTTCGGGCGGGCCAGCCAGTGTTTATGACAAAGGCGCGCCTCAAGTCGATCCGGGAATCTTTTCGTTAGGTATTCCGATATTGGGAATTTGTTACGGGCTGATGCTGATGGCGCATCATCTTGACGGCCGCGTCGTTTTCACCGGGCGCCGTGAGTACGGCGCGGGAGTGCTGCACATGGCGAAACGATCGGAACTCTTCGATGGTTTGGGTAATCAACTCGATGTTTGGAACAGCCACGGCGACGAAGTAACGGCGTTGCCGGAAGGATTTCGCGTTGTCGGAACGACCGATGGTTGCGATTTCGCCGCCGTTGAGGATCCGCAACGCAAACTTTACGGCCTGCAATTTCATCCCGAAGTCGCGCACACACCTCGAGGCAAAGAAATCCTGCAAAATTTCGTCTATCACATTTGCCGCTGCGCGATGGACTGGACGATGGGCTCATTCATCGAAGAAGCTTGCACGCGCGTCCGTAAGCAAGTCGGCGATGACAAGGTCGTGCTCGGTCTGAGCGGCGGCGTCGATTCGTCAGTGACGGCCGCGCTTCTGCACAAAGCTATCGGCGATCAGCTCACGTGCATTTTCGTGAACAACGGTTTGCTGCGCGCGCGCGAGGAAGAAATCGTGCAGCGCGTTTTCGGCGAAAATTTCCGCATCAAACTCAAATACGTCGACGCGTCGGAGCGATTTCTTTCGAAACTGCGCGGCGTTACTGATCCGGAGGAGAAACGCAAAATCATCGGCAACGAGTTCATCCGCGTGTTTGAAGACGCAATCGTCGATCTTGCAAAAACTGACGACGGATCGCCGGTTTCCGATGACAAGTTCCGCTTTCTCGCACAAGGAACGCTGTACCCGGATGTGATAGAGAGCGTGTCCATCGAGGGGAACCCCGCGCAGGTCATTAAATCGCATCACAACGTCGGCGGGTTGCCGGAGAAAATGCATTTCGAGCTGGTGGAACCGGTGCGGCAATTATTCAAAGACGAAGTGCGCCAGGCGGGCCTGCAACTTGGTTTGCCGAAAGAGATCGTTTATCGGCAGCCATTTCCCGGGCCGGGCCTCGCCGTTCGGATTCTGGGAGAAGTCACGCCCGAGCGACTGTCGATCCTGCGCGAGGCAGACACGATTGTGCAAAGCGAAATGGAAGCCGCCAACTGGTACTACAAAGTCTGGCAATCATTTGCCGTTTTGCTCCCGGTGCAATCCGTCGGCGTGATGGGCGATCAGCGCACGTACGAAGACACGATCGCGTTGCGCATCGTCGAGAGTCAGGACGGCATGACTGCCGACTGGGTGCGTATCCCTTACGAATTGCTCGCGCGCATTTCCAACCGCATCTGCAACGAAGTCAAAGGCGTTAATCGCGTGGTTTACGATGTCTCGAGTAAACCGCCGAGCACGATCGAGTGGGAGTAATCCTATTTTCGATTGCCGATTTTCGATTTTCGATTGAGAAAAGCTTGAATCAACCAATCTGCGCGATCTCGCGCATGAATTGGGAAAAATCTTTGCCGTTGTGCGCGGCGTGATTGAGCGCGTCAAGGCGAGCGTCCATCGCGGCTTCGGGAAGGGCGACGCGGTGTGAGTAGGCGCCCTTTGAAAAGACGATTTCGTCCCATTGAATGGACGAGATCTCGTCGTTGAAACGCGCGACTGCGCGGCCGCGGAAAAATGCGCGCGTGGTTTCCGGCGGATTAAAGATTGCAGCCTTGATTTCGTCTTCACTGGTGACGCGGCGCATCAGACCTTTGCGAACCAATTCGTAGTACAACCCGCGGTCGAGATCGAGATTGTGATACTCGAGGTCGATCGATTGCAGCCAGGGATCGCTCCAGGAAAGTTTCTCGTCCTGCTGCAATGCATCGAGCAGGAATTTTTTGGCGGACCAATCGATGCGATCTCGCGTTGACATCGGGTCGCGTTCGAGATCGTTCAGCACATTTTCCCATTCACCCAAAATCCATGCGTGCTCGTCGTCTGGCGGATTGCGCCACAGCCTGCTGGCAGCGCGCAAATAAATTCGTTGCACATCGATCGCAGAAATTTTGCGGCCGTCCTTCAATTCGATGATCCAATCGTAGGTTTGATCGCGACTAATCGATTTGTTGGTGTCAACCGGTTGCGCAATTTCCAGCTGTGGCGCTTCCCCACGCTCGATCAGATCCAGAACCAGCGCGGTGGTCCCAATCTTCATCGCTGTGGCCCATTCGCTCATGTTGGAATCGCCCAGGATCACGTGAAACCGGCGGTAGCGACTCGCATCCACATGCGGCTCATCGCGCGTGTTGATCAGCGGACGACGATTCATCGTGTCGATGCTCACCACCACGCTGAAAAAATCGGCGCGTTGCGAAATTTGATAGATTCCCGGATCCCCCTGGCTGCTCTCGCCCTCAATCCCCATTTTCCCGGCGCCGGAGAAGATCTGGCGAGTGACAAGAAACGGCAGGATGCCGCTGACGATCCGATCCCACGGGATATCGCGGGTCATCAGGTAATTGTCATGGCAACCGTAGCTGTGTCCGGCAAAATCGGTGTTGTTCTTGTAAAGGCGGACCTCGTAGCCGGGTGGTAATTTCTGATTTCGGCGGCGTGCGCATTCTGCGAGAATGCGCTCCCCGGCTTTATCCTGGGCGGCGATCTGCTGGAGAGTAGTGCACTCTGGCGTCGAATATTCCGGGTGCGCGTGATCGTTGTAGAACCGCGCGCCGTTTGAAAGCACGAGGTCGCTTTTTATTTCCTCGAAGCTAAGTGGGCGACGTTTGTCGATCTCGTAGTAAGCGGATTCGTCTGTGTCCTGAAGTAATTCCCGGGCGCGAAATCCGCGGGCGTCGAGGTGCGGATCTTCGAGGTCATAATCCCATTTCATCAGCGCGCCGTGATCGGTGTAACGGCGCACCAACTCGATCGATTCGGCCACGACATCCACCGTCTCCGCACCAGACAGCGTGATGCCGTACTCCGTCTCCAGCCCAAAGACGCGTCTCATTGCCGCCCCATATTCATCATCGTCCACCAACACCCGAAAACTGTATTCGATGGTTCTGTAGGGGAAGCTGACAGCTTCCTGCGTCAGGTTCGTTGATGAAATCGAGATAGTAAGGCCAATCCTCTGCCCTCTGAATCAATCCGTGTCGGACTGGATTATCCCTCACATAAATCCACTTGCTCCATAGATTGTCGTCGGAGCGCAATAGCCGATCAAAGCATCCCCGTTGCCATTCCCATGATTGTGGACCAAGGCGTTTTCGCAATAGCCGTTTGAATCCGTGCGAGAAATCTCCTACCGACACATGCCGCTCATTGACTGGTGAAATAACCCAGTGGGTGTGGTCAGGCATAATCACACCGGCCAACACATTCCATTTTCGCAATTGCGGGATCACAAACTTGATCGCGTCAAATACTTCCGGTGTTGCTAAGACGTTGTGTCGACCTTTCACGCAGATGGTGACAAAATAAATGATCGATTTCTCCCAGGCTAGGAGCATTGCTGGTAAGCGGGGAGGTTCAGCCATACGCACGGGAAGCTGTCAGCTTCCCCTACAGTCTGGAATCACCGTTTCCACGCGCATTAGATCACCGACGTTGCGCGCCCGCGGCCGTCCGACACTGGCTTAACCGGTGAAATCTTCACGACGTTTTCCGGATCGTAATCGATCAGTTTGAGCCAATCCTCGGTAATGTCGGTAGCTGGGAAAATGTCGTTCTCTGCGTACTCCGCATTGAAGGCGAGTTGCAGGTCGGTTTCCCGAATTCCTTCGTCCTGTTGGGTTCCGATGGCTCGTTTAATCGCGATCGCTTTCGCGCGCTCCACGATGGAGGCGATGATCGCGCCGCTGATGAGATCGCTGCGGTAAAGCGTTTCTTTGCGACCGCTGCGCAGGGTCACTTCCAAAAATTTATTTTCATCACGGCGGACAAATTGCCAGTCAACAAACCGCTCGACCAACCGTTCGATGGAGGCGCCGATTCCATCAGCCTCCTTCGCGAGCACGCCGTCGTATGGCAGATTGTCAGTGAGATAGATGCGGTAAATTTCGCGCGTGCCTTCCTTGTCAGGGCGATTGATTTTGATTTTTCGGTCGATCCGGCCCGGACGCAAAATTGCGGGATCGATCAGATCTGCGCGGTTCGAAGCGAGAATGATCACCACGTCACTGAGCGAATCGATTCCGTCCATCTCCGAGCAGAACATCGGCACCAGCGTGGAAAGAATGTTCGAATGTCGCGATGCGCGTCGTGTGCCGAGGATCGATTCGGCTTCATCGATAAAAAGGAACGGCATGAAATCTTCTTTTCGTTTCTCGCGCGCGGTGGCAAAGATTTCGCGCACCATTCGTTCCGATTCGCCTACCCACATGTTGAGGATCTCGGGACCCTTCACGTGCATGAAATATTCGCGCATCTCAGTCCCGGTTTTTGCGCCGAGTTGTTTCGTCAAATTGAATGCAGTCGCCTTGCCGATGAGCGTCTTGCCGCAGCCCGGCGGGCCGTAAAGCAGGAAACCTTTCGGCGTAGCGTGTTGAAATTTGCTGAAAAGGTCAGGATGCAAAAGTGGCAGCTCGATCGCGTCCTTGATCGCCTGCAGCGCGGTTTCCTGGCCGCCGACTTTTTCCCACGGCAGATTCGGCACGGTGTCGAGGTAATACTCGTCCGATTTGGTGCTCGAGAGCATCTCCAACGCCATGCGGTAATTGGAATCAACGCGGACTTCGTCGCCCGATTTCAAGTTAGAGTGGACAAGTTCTGAGGAGCGTTGCAGCACCATCGAATGCAACCCGTGCTCCGAGCCCACGCGCAATCTGTCTTTGCCCATGATCTCGGTGATTTTCGTCACGGGGCCTGCGGTCTCGAATCCCAGATCACCGACAATGACGAACGCTTCGTTGACCAATACGCGTGTGCCTTTTTTCAATCTCGCGAGTGGTATGCGCGGATCGACGTTGCAATAATAATCGGCGCCGCCCACGACAATATGCGCTGTCTCCTTCGAAGTGGCGCCGAGAAAGGTGCCGATCCGGTTGGCGGGAGAAGTCACTTTCTTTACGACTTCCTCAAGTTTCTCAATCATCCGGCGCGCTTCGACCATCGTTTCCTGCTGGTCGAGAATCTGCGGACGCAGCTGCAACAATTCACGCCGAAGTGGATCGCCCGGCGGCAGTGATCCGATCAATCGATCGAATAAATCGAGGAGAGTTTCCGGACCGGGGTCTCCTTCCCCTCCCTGCAATCCCTCACTGCGCTCGTCGCTCATTTGGTTTGGGTCAATCCGCCGAACCGAGTTAAGTATACCGTCATCATGCGTGTTCGCAATGTTCGACGCTACGCATCTCCAAAATGTTCAACCAACCGCGACGGGAAACGTCGCGACAAATTCCAAATTCCAAGCTTCAATCATCAGGGAAAATCCAATCTTGAAAGACTCAACGTCCAAACCCGCGATCACGCTGCCGGCGAATTCGAGATTCTTTGGAATTTGGATTTTGGAACTCCCCGACGAATCGCAAATTCTGCGAGGCTGGACGGCTAGCGTGAGTTGCAGTAAACCGCCAGACCGTTAACGTTCGCTTCTCGTCGGGAGCCTTAGCTCAATTGGTTAGAGCGCCGCCCTGTCACGGCGGAGGTTGCGGGTTCGAGCCCCGTAGGCTCCGGTCTCTCAGCTCGCTGGAAATAAAGCCGGTTTACGCTAGACTGGGCGCAGCGTTTTTCCCCAGGTGCAAAACAACGAAGATTATGTGCTCGGAGTTCTCCAAGAGGGAGGACTTGTCACACGCAAGCAAATCGATGGCGCACTCTCGCGTCTGAACGGCGAGCCCAGTGTGCTCGAGGTCTTGATTAACGAGGGCGCTTTGTCGGAGGTGGACGTCTCGCGCACGCTCGCTGCGCAGGCGCACATGGACTGGATCGACATCTCCACCATGATCATCCCGCCACAGGTCATTAACGAGATCCGGGGCGAAGATGCGCGGCGGTTCAAAGTGATCCCGGTCGCTTTTGGCGAGAGCGGGCTCGTGGTTGCAGTCGGCAACCCGTTAGACATCGATACCATCGACAGTTTGGGGTTTCTCCTCCAACGCGAGCTGGAGCTGGTTTGCACGAGCCCGAAAAAAATTCGCGAAGCGCTGATCAAATACTACGGCACGGCCGATGAAGCGGCGGACGTGCTGCAAAAGGAACTTGGCGAGGACATCGACCTTGGTCTGGAACTTGGCGATGGTACGGAAGCGAGCGCAATCGATGAAGCGGACGCACCGATTGTCCGGCTTGTGTCGATGTTACTTATCGAGGCGCACCGGGCCGGTGCGAGCGACATTCACCTGGAACCGATGGATAAAAAGTTTCGCGTCCGATTTCGCGTCGACGGGGTGCTGCAGGAAATGCAATCGCCGCCGAAGCGTCTGCAATCAGCCATTATCAGCCGGCTCAAGATCATGACCGGATCGATGAGTATCGCGGAGAAACGCCTGCCGCAGGACGGACGGATTCAGGTAAGAATCAAAAAGAAACCTATCGACCTTCGCGTCTCGACGATGCCCTCTAATCACGGAGAGAGCATGGTTTTGCGAATTTTGGATAAGTCGAGCCTGAAGCTCGGGTTGCCAGAGCTTGGATTTTTCTCCGACGACCAGGAAACGTTCGAGCGTCTGATGAGGCTCGCGGATGGAATTGTCTTGGTGACCGGACCCACCGGCTCGGGAAAAACGACCACGCTTTACGCCTGCCTCAATTACATCAACAAACCGGACCGCAAGATCATCACTGTGGAAGAGCCGATCGAGTACCAGATGACCGGCATCAATCAGGTGCAGGTGAACACGGAGATCGGGATGACGTTTCCAGCTGCGTTGCGTTCAATCCTGCGCCAGGCGCCGAACATCATCATGATCGGCGAAATTCGCGATCTCGAGACGGCAACCATCGCCACCAACGCGAGTCTCACCGGCCATCTTGTTTTCAGTACGCTGCACACGAATGACGCGCCTTCTGCCGTCCCGCGTTTGATTGATCTCGGCGTGCAACCGTTTCTCGTCGCGTCTTCTGTCCGCGCGGTGATGGCGCAAAGGCTGATTCGTCGTTTGTGTAGCAACTGCAAACAACCGGGCGAACTCACGGACACTGAGTTGCGCGCGCTCGGGATCGAGGCTGCTCAGCTCTCAGAAGCCCAGGTTATGAGGCCAGTCGGCTGCGAGCTGTGCCGTCAGATCGGCTACAAAGGACGAATGGGCATATTCGAAATTTTTGTGATCGACGACGAAGTGCGACACATGATCAACAAGCGCACCTCGACCTTTGTTCTTCGACAACGAGCACGCGAACTCGGGATGCGAACATTACGCGAAGACGGCGTGCGCAAGGTCCTGGCCGGCCTCACGTCTGCCGACGAGGTCATCTCCGTCACTGTCGGCGACCTGAGCTGAGGCCATTACGTTGTTAAATCGTGAATTGTTACATCGTTTAAATGACTGAAAAACAACTCGCCGAATTTTTCGTTGAGCAGCGGGTCCTGCAACGGTCGCAGGCGGATGACGTGTTGAGCGAAGTAGAGTTGAACGGCAAAACCGTCGCGCAGGCCATGATCGATGGCGGCTTCATTGATGAGCCGAGCTTTTATGAAACGATTGCCAATGGCCTTGGCACTGAATTCCTCGATCTGAGCCAGCAAGAAATTGCGCCGGAGATTTTGCGTCTCATCCCCAGCGGCCTTGCGCGATTGCACGGGGTCCTGCCGATTGGCATGAGCGAAACCGCGCTGCGGGTGGCGCTGGTAGATCCCTTTGATCTGCACGTTGCCGAGGACCTGCGCTTCGCGCTTGGCAAAGACATTCACGTAGTCGTGTCGCCGCCTGAGCAGATCGAGGAGCTGATCAAGCAGTATTACGGCACTGACACCACGAGCATGGAGGAAGTGCTCAAGCAGCTCGGCGAAGCCGGTGAAGCGCTGCAATTACGCGAGACTGACGGTGAAGCAGCAGTTGAAGCGGAGGCGAACGCAACGCCGATCATCCGTTTTGTGGATTTAATTCTTTATCAGGCGATCCAAGACCGCGCGAGCGACATTCACTTCGAGCCGTTCGAAAACGAATTTAAAATCCGCTATCGCGTCGATGGCGCGCTTTACGAGATGTCGCCGCCGCCGCGCCACCTCGCCCTGCCGGTGATTTCGCGCGTGAAAGTCATGGCGAACATGAACATTGCCGAAAGACGGCTGCCGCAAGATGGTCGGATTCAAAAGCAGATCGCCGGGCGCAGCGTTGATCTGCGAGTTTCAACGTTACCGACGCAATTCGGCGAGAGCCTCGTGCTGCGCGTACTGGATCGCAGCATCGTCAATCTGGATCTCGAGGCGCTCGGGATGCCTGACTACATCTACAATTTTCTGCTTGAAGTGATCGAGCGACCGAACGGCATTTTCATCGCCACCGGGCCGACCGGCTCAGGAAAAACCACCACGCTCTACTCCTGTTTGCGCAAGATCAACACAATCGATTCGAAGCTGATTACAGCGGAGGAGCCAGTAGAATACGACTTGGAAGGAATCGTTCAGGTGCCAGTGAACGAAGCAATCGGCTTAACCTTTGCGCGCGTGTTGCGGCACTTCCTACGCCAGGACCCCGACCGCATTATGGTTGGCGAGACCCGCGATCTCGAGACGGCGCAAATTGCCATTCAGGCGTCGCTCACGGGACATCTGGTCTTCACGACACTGCACACCAACGATGCTCCGGGTGCGATCACGCGCTTGATCGATATGGGCGTGGAACCGTTCCTTATTTCGTCAACGTTGGAAGCCGTGCTCGGTCAGCGGTTGTTGCGCAGCATCTGTAGTCATTGCCGCGCACCGTACTGGCCGAATGACTCTTTAGTGGCTGAAGTCGGTATCTCGCGCCGCGATCTTGGCGAGAAACAATTCTTCTACGGCAAAGGTTGCGACAGGTGTAACAACACCGGCTACAAAGGACGGAAAGGAATTTACGAGCTTTTGAGAATCACGGATCCAATTCGTGAATTGATCAACGAACGCGCGCCGACCGTGACGATCAAACAAAAGGCGATCGAGCTTGGAATGATTACTCTGCGCCAGGACGGCTTACGCAGCATCTTTGCAGGCGACACGACGATCGAAGAAGTGCTGAAATACACCTGAAGAAGTCGCCAGGCAGTGATGCTCGACATTAACCCCCGACCTAATTAGAATAAGCCCCCATGGCACGCTTTAACTACGTAGCTCTTGACGCCCGCGGGCAGGAAGCATCCGGATTACTCGAAGCTGCTTCAAGCAGCGCGGCAATCAGTCAACTGCGTCAGTCCGGTTATTTCCCGACCAGCGTCATCGAGGAGGCCATAATCAGTTCCGACGGCAAGGAAGCTCGTGGACGGGCAACGACGGTCGCGCGTACGACGAAACCGCGCGCGAAAAAAGGCATCGTTCTTTTCCAGCGCAGAAAAGTTAAGTCAAAAATCCTGATGGTCTTTACTCGCCAACTGGCGACGCTGATCGATTCCGGCTTGCCGCTGCTGAGAAGCTTAAACGTTCTGGCAAAGCAGGAACGCGACAAGGTAATGAAAAAGACAATCGACAAGCTCGCCGACTCTGTGCAGAGCGGCAGCACGTTTTCCGATGCGTTGGCGCTGCATCCGAAGATCTTTAACAATCTGTTCGTCAACATGGTCAAAGCGGGCGAGGTCGGCGGTGTCCTCGAATTGGTGCTTACGCGGCTTTCCGAATTTCAGGAGAAAGCCTCCAAGATTAAAAACAAGATCCTCTCGGCGATGGTCTATCCGATCATCGTGTTGACCATGGCGATGGGAATCCTGGTTTTCCTCCTCGTGTTCATTGTCCCCCGGTTCCAGGTAATTTTTCAGGACCTGCTCGGCGACAAACCGCTGCCGCCTGTGACGCGCTTCGTTCTCGGCGTTAGCGACTTCATGCAGCACCAGGGCCTGGTTTTGTTCGGAGCCGTTGTGGCGATTGTGGTCATTTACAACTTTGTCGGAAGCACGCGTCGAGGGCGACTCGCGATTGATAATCTCAAACTGCGCATGCCGCTCTTCGGCAACTTGAATCGCAAAACGGCAATCTCCCGTTTCGCGCGGACACTGGGAACGCTGGTCACGAGCGGTGTTCCGATTTTGCAGGCCTTAAATATCACGCGTGAGACTGCGGGCAATGCCGCCATCGCTCTCGCACTCGCGCGGGTGCACGACTGCGTCAAAGAAGGCGAATCGATCGTGCAACCGCTCGAAGCCAGCAAAATGTTTCCGCCAATGGTCGTAAGCATGGTCGATGTGGGCGAAGAGACCGGCAAACTTCCCGAAATGCTCTTAAAGATCGCGGAGGTGTACGATGACGAGGTCGACAACGCTGTGGCCGCCCTTACCTCGATGCTGGAACCGATCATGATCGTGGTCCTTGCCGTAATCGTCGGCACGATCGTGCTTGCTCTCTTCACGCCGCTCATCAGCATCATCACCACCTTGCAACAACAAACGTGACCGGGTTCGCTGAAATGACGAAGCGCGAATAACGAATGACAAAAGAAGTTTTCCCCGGAACGTGTAGAGGCGTTTGTGTCAAACGCCTGACTAATGGTTGTGGCAAGCGCTACAACGCCTTCACCCTAATTGAGCTAATAGTCGTTGTTGGAATCATCATCGTGCTCGCGGGCTTGGTCTTGAGCACGGTTGGCTACGCGCGGAAGAAAGCCGCTCGGGCCCGGGCAGAAACCGAAATCGCGGCGATGTCCGCAGCGCTGGAAAATTACAAGGCGGATAATGGAATTTACCCGCGAGAGGCAAGTTCGACCGACATGCTCGATGCGAGGCTATCTGGAAATCCCAGCGGTTATCAGACGGCTAGCCTTTACCTTTACAAGCAGTTAAGTGGCGATTTTGCCGCGAACCGGACGCCGACTGGAAAAGGTTATATGGTATTCAAGCCGAATATGCTTTTTCCGGCCGACCAGACTCAAAACGTTCTTTATATTCAAGATCCCTTTAGCAACAGCTATGGCTACTCGACAATCCAGGCGGCGACGCAAGACACCACGAAGGGTTACAACCCGACCTTCGATCTTTGGAGCACAGCAGGCCTAACAGCTAATCCATCTCCTCCGCCGAGCGATACCATCACTCCGCAGTGGATCAAAAACTGGTAAGCTTGTAGGGCGTTTCCGTGAAACGCCGTTCCGATAATGGCGTCTGACACAGACGCCCTACAATTTCGCGAATGGTTGAGGACTAGCCTTCGGTCGTGCGCACCACGACTTCGACGCGGCGATTGGGACTTTGCTCTTCGATTGAGCCGTTCGCGGACGCGTGGAATTTCGTTGCACCGTATCCGCGTGTTTGGATTTGCGCAGGATTGATCTGCATCACCTCGACCAGATAGCGTTTTACGCTGTCGGCGCGGCGCTGGCTCAGGTTGAGATTGTATTCAAATGTGCCGAATGAATCCGTGTAGCCTTCCACGGAAAACGTTGCTTTCGGGTTGCGCTGAATGAGCGTGCCCAGCTTTTGCAGTTGGCCGATGGCGCTCGATTGCAACACGTCGCTGTCGTACTGGAAAAGTTGATCGTCCGGCAGACGCAATTTTGTGCCTGATCCAAGCGGACCTTTTTGCGCCAGCAATTGGTCCAAATCGCTAAAGCCCGGCGCATGTCCCTTGTTCGGACCGGCGCTATCGCCAGGCAGTTTGCTCGTGAAGGTGTTTGGCCGTTTGATCGCCGTGCTTGTGGCCAGCTCTGTTCCGCTAAGAGCAGGCTGTGGACGACCGGACACCGCGCTGTTGTTCAGCAAGGATTGTTCATGCGTCGCGTTTGGATCGTTGGAAAGAGTTTGCGCCGTGGAACGTTCGATCTCGTTCATAACAGAATTAACATCCGGCTGATCCACTTTCGGCTGGTCAGGCAACACGTCCCGCATGTCATCCGGCAGCGCTGTACTCGCTTGAACTTCCTCCAGCAATTTGTCGAATGACTTCTTCTCATCCGGCAATTGCACGTCGCTGTTGTCAGGATTCGGTTTCGCGGCGGGATTAATTTGATCGGCACTGCTCTTATCCAGGTTCGAATCAAGAACGCGCTTCACTTTGAACGTCGGCGTCTGCTCGTTTTGGACGAACACCGCGTCAGAAGACGCAAAACGCGTGCGATAAAAATAAGTGCAGAGCGCGAAATGTATCGCCAGCGACACAATTAATCCGAGCCAGAGCCAGTTGCGCTCCTTGCTACCGGTCAGCAGACCTTCGGTCTCGAAGGGGTCGAGCTCGTCGAAATCGGAAGCCCTCATGCAGTTGCAACGATACCATACTTCAATGACGAAGCACGAATGCCGAAGGACGAAGGAATCACGAATCTAAGTCAGCGGCCGCTCAGCGTTTGCCAGTTGGTGATTCGGACTTAATTCGGCATTCGTCATTCCGAATTCGTCATTTGCTTGTCGTGTCGAGCGAAGTCGAGACATCTCTGATTTCATCCGCAGTTCCACGTGTTCGCTCAATAAAAGCACGGGCAGCGTGGCGTATCTCCTCGGCCACACGCGCCTCCGGCGACACAAATTTCGGGGTGAACCATGGAAACAATCCAATCAAATCATGCGTGACCAGAATTTGTCCGTCGCAATGCTCGCCCGAGCCGATCCCGATCGTCGGGATGCCGATCGCATTACTGATCTGCTTGGCGACGTCGGCCAGGACAATCTCAAGCACCACGGAAAATGCTCCGGCGTCTTCCACCGCACGAGCGTCCGCCAGCAATGCTTCGATCTCCGATTGCGTGCGGCCCTTGATTCGGTAGCCGCCTTGCTCGCGCACACTTTGCGGCAGCATGCCGATGTGCGCCATAAACGGTATTCCGGCCTCCGTGATCGCCTCGATCTGCGCGACATGACTCACACCACCTTCGAGCTTCACCGCCTGCGCGCCGGCATCGACAAATTTTCTGGCGGTCTCCGCGGCTTGTGCCGGAGTGTCATAAGTGTGAATCGGCATATCCGCGACGAGCAACGCCTGTTTGACCCCCCTCGCCGCCGCGCGCGTGTGATGCAACATTTCGTCCAGTGTTACTTCCGTAGTGTCCGGATAACCCAGAACTACCATGCCTACGGAGTCGCCCACGAGAATGATGTCGATGCCACTCTCATCGAGCAAACGCGCGGTGGGATAATCGTACGCCGTGAGCGCAGTAATTCTCTCGCCGCGCCGCTTCATCTCGCGAAAATCTTTCATTGCGCTTTCTCGGAAGATCAGCTGCCCATTTCAGAACGCAAGCTGTGGTCAAAAGCGGTGCGAGAACGCCCCGCACTCCCAAAGCTGAGGCGAAATGAAAGCAGACTTACACAAATTTTGCACGAAGTGCTTTCGACTGCTCACGCGCGCCTTCGTCGCATTTTGAACGTCCCGCAGTTACCACTCCTCGACGAATCGACTCACCTCGGCAGCGTGTTCAACTTCAGCAAGCAATTCCCGAATAGCTTTTTTCTGGCCTGGCAGCATCAAGTCCGGTCGGATCTCGGCCAGAGGTCGAAGGACAAACTCTCTTAAGTGCAGCCGCGGGTGCGGCAGTTGCAATCGTTCGTCGTTGATTCGTTGTTCGCCGCAATAGAGCAGATCGACATCAATGATTCGCGAAACGTTCTGTGGATGATCCCGCTTGCGGCCCAATGCCTGCTCGATCTCAATCAGTTGCTCAAGTAAACGCGCAGGATCACCGTCATACGCAAATTCAACGACCGTATTCAAAAATTTTCCGGCTCCCGGTTCGCAACTGACCGGGTCAGTCTCGTAAACCGCCGAAGAAAGAATCGGAGGCTTTACATTTGCCAGATTGAAAATTGCCTTTCGCGCGGCGCGCAGATTCTGGAGGCGATTGCCAATATTCGAGCCGAGTGCGACTGCGGTTCTCATTTGCCCTGTAGCGGCGGCCTCCGACCGCCAAATGAATTGTAGGGCGTCTGTGTCAGTCCCGAAAGCATTCGGGATTCACAGAAACGCCTTACAGGTTCACAGCCCCAGCACATCCTGCATCGAGTAAAGTCCCGGTCGTTTATCCACGAGCCACTTCGCTGCTCGTAGTGCGCCTCGCGCAAAAATTCCGCGATTCGCTGCGTGGTGCGTTAACTCCAAGCGTTCGCCGGGTCCTCCGAAAATTACGGTATGTTCGCCGACAACATCACCTTCGCGAATTGATTGAACCGATATTTCGCTGTTTCGTACCGCTTCCAAAATCTCAGCCAACGTTTTGGCTGTCCCGCTCGGCGCATCTTTTTTCATTTTGTGATGCGTTTCGACAATCTCAGGATTGAAATCCGGGCCGAGGAATTCGGCAGCTTTTTGCGTCAGCCAAAAGAGCACGTTGACTCCGACGCTGAAATTCGATGCCAATACGATCGGTATCGAGTGCGATGTCTCTTCAATCGTTTTGCGTTGCTGCTGAGAGTGGCCGGTTGTTCCGATGACGAGCGATTTGCCATGCTGTGAAGCGGCGCGGCAGATTTCTTCGATGCTGTCGGCCTGACTGAAGTCGATTGCGACGTCACAATGTTTCATCGCCGGTTCGATTGGATCGCCTAGATCGCATCGCGCGGCGATCTCGATTTCGCGGTCACTCTGCGCCAAGTCGAGAACACTTTTTCCCATTCGCCCGGCGGCGCCAATCAGCAACACACGCACGGCAGACTTCTTCATCGCACCAATACCCTCACCCTACCCTCTCCCTTAGAAAGGGAGAGGCGTCTGATGACGACTTGAAAGCTTCTGTCCGCCTCTCCCCGCTGAGGGGAGAGGATTGAGGTGAGGGAATCATTTTTCCCGTTCAAATTCGTCGATCGTCTTGCGCAAGCGCGCCTGGTTCGCTTCGCTCATCTCGCACAGGGGCAAACGAACTTCAGGCGACAGCGCACCGCGCCAGCTGAGCGCTGTCTTCACAGGAACCGGGTTGGGCTCGATAAACAAATCTTTGAACAGCGGTAGCAGTTTCCTGTGCGATTTCTCTGCCAATTTCAAATCGCCTGATTCGGCGACGCGCACGAGGGCGCACACTTCAGATGGAAACAAATTCGAGGCCACGCTCACGACTCCCGCAGCGCCCACGGCCATAAACGGGAGCGTGAGCGAATCGTCGCCGCTCAAAATCGTAAACGCATCGGGCAAATGCCGGCGCAACTCACCAACGCGCTCCACGCTACCGCTTGCTTCTTTGATCGACACGATGTTGCGGCATTCTTTGGCCAGACGAGCCACGGTTTCCGGCACGATGTCCACGCCGCACCGCCCAGGGATGTTGTAGAGCATGATCGGCAAGGACGTGGCGTCGGCGATTGCTTTGAAGTGGCGGAAGAGTCCTTCCTGGCTCGGCTTGTTGTAATACGGCCCAACCAGCAGCGCGGCGTCCACTCCGAGTTTCTCGGCCAGCTTCGTATCCGCGATGGCGTGTTGTGTGGAGTTTGAACCTGTTCCTGCAAGCACGAGGCAACGTTTGTTCGCCTTGGCGATTGCAAGACGGACGACTTGTTCCCGTTCTTCGTGTGAGAGAGTGGGTGATTCGCCAGTGGTGCCGATCGCGACGATTCCAGTGATACCCGCCGTGATTTGTGTTTCGACCAGTTGTTCGAAAGCAGAAACGTCAATGCTGCCATCGCGAAATGGTGTGACCAATGCCGTGAACGTGCCGCGAAACATATTTTCTATTCAATTGTCATGTCGAGCGAAGTCGAGACATCCTGTTGCGGAACCCAGCGTTATTCAACGGGATTCCTCGACTTCGCTTCGCTGCGCTCGGAATGACGTCAAATCGATGGCTCCCTCGAAAACAAACTCCGCCGGACCGGTGAGTGTGACGTTGCGGAAACCTCCCTCGACCTTTTCGAAACCGACCTCAAGTACGTCACCGCCCCGCGCTAGTACCGTGATCGGATTGCTGCTTTTCTCACTGGCAGCAAAGATGAGCGCGCTTGCGACTATTCCGGTGCCGCACGCGAGCGTTTCGTCTTCAACGCCGCGTTCATAGGTGCGGATGGCGATTTTGCTGGGTCCGCGTTTTTCGATGAAGTTCACGTTTGTGCCGTTCGGTGAAAACATTTTGTGATAACGAATCGCTGGACCCTCGCGTCGCACATCGGCATCATCGATTTTCGCAACGGGGATCACCACATGCGGGACGCCGCTGTTAATGAAATGAACCATCTTGTTTTCAGCCGTCATGGGTAAGTCGACGTTGAGCCGCAGATCAGTGGGCTCGGTCATTCGTAGAGTTACCAAATCGCCTTTCAGTTCCGCGGAAATCACGCCGGCCGGTGTTTCAAAAGAAATTTTTGCCTTCTGTCCGCCGACTTTGTTTGCAAAGCGTGCGAAGCAGCGTGCGCCATTGCCGCACATCTCGGCCTCGCCACCATCGGCGTTGAAATAGCGCATGCGAAAATCCGCGCGGTTGGTTGGCTCTTCGAGTAACAGGATGCCGTCGGCGCCGATGCCGCGGTGGCGATCGCACAATTGCGCGATTTGGTTGCGATCCAAATCGATGTCTCCTGTCCTGTTATCAAACAGGATAAAATCATTCCCAGCGCCATTCATTTTCGTGAAGCGCAGCATGCACTTCGTTTAGCACACGTCCGGCGGCAACGCCAACGTGCTCAAGGAGTGACGGCTTCCCAACCGTCAATTTTAGTCGACGGCTGCCGAAGCCGTTATAGCGAGCCGTTGCGAGATCATGTTTTGGTGTGATCTTATCCGCCGTGACAAACCGAGCTGCGTGGATCGCGATAGTCGTTCTCAGCGTGGCCCCGCAGTTCTTGTTCGCCGGTGATTGCAACGACCTGGTTCTAGAGCAGGTCAGGCAGATGCCGAAAGGCGGCAGTTACTCTGTTTCGCATTTTGCAAAGATTCGCCTGCAATCGTCTGCACATTTTGAATCGGGAAAATTCTTTGTCATTCCCGCGGGGCCGAGTTTCTGTTCGGGCGCGACCTATTTGGTGTTTATCAGGACGATCGAAGCCTTGCGAGAACGTGGTCAACTTAGTCTCGACTACGGCACGCTTGAACGCCTGATCATTCGCGATCAGCACGATGGAGAAGGCGTCTGGGGCCGCTGGAACGCAAATGGCCCGGGCACCGCGCGTTTGTTTCATGAACTGAGCCTCGGTCGCAATTTCGACAATATCGATCAGGCGAAGCCTGGCGATTTCATGAAGATTTTCTGGTCGCGACAGGTGGGAAGAAACGAGCACGGACATTCCACGATTTTCCTGGGAACGGAGAATCGCCCAGACGGTCAGTACGTTCGTTACTGGTCGAGCAATGTTCCCTCGGGTTACGGCGAGAAAAGCGTGCCGCGGAGCAAAATCGCGTACGCGATTTTTTCGCGTCTCGAAACGCCGACCAATCTGGCGCGAATAACTGGCGCGCCTTCTGTTGACACGTACTTGGCCTCTCTTCTCCGAAGTCGCTCAAGTATTTCAGAGGCTGGCGCGAAGTGCGGGCTATAGTGGCCTGCTGCTAAATGCGTCGTCGGCAGAGGAATGCGCTTGCCTTTCGAAAGGCTCGTCTCTAAAACGGCCTCATGCATCTCGAAACCTTAAAACGTCATTGGTGGATTCCAGTTTTACGGGGTGTCGCTGCAATTATCTTCGGAGTCATTGCGTTTACTCATCCGGTTATGGCCGCCGCGACACTTGTTCTGTTCTTTGGCGCCTGGGTATTGATTGACGGTATTTTTCGCGTCGTAGGCGCGATTGGGCATCGTGCTTCGGATTCGGATTGGGGATTCAACCTGATTATAGGCATTCTCGGAATCATCGTCGGCTTGCTTACCTTCCACGCGCCGGGAATAACCGCGCTTGCGCTGGTCATTTACATCGCCGCCTGGGCCTTGATGATCGGTGCAACTGAAATTGCGCTGGCAATCAAAATGCGGCGGGAGATCAAAGGCGAGTGGTTTCTTATTCTATTGGGCCTGGCGTCGATCATTTTCGCAGGTCTCCTCTTGTGGAACCCGGTCGCTGGTGCGGCGGCGCTAATCTGGATTATCGCCTGGTACGCAGTGATAACGGGTGTTCTGGCGATCATTTTTGGCTTTCGCTTGCGCAGCTTACCGACACTGGCAACCCGTTGATCAGCGGCAAAAAGTCTTCAGTCCCACCAACCGAAGAGGCTGGACTGTTTTGCGGGTCGTGGAAGGGGCATCGTCCGCTTCGCAAACTTTTTGTGCGACTAAACCCACTGGCGGCGCGTTTATTCAAGAAAAATGCGGCCTCGAGCGATTAATTGGGCGATTACCGTAAGGCACTGGAATATGATCGTTCCAATATCACGCCTCGATTTCGCGATGGCGACCAGAAGACCATTTCTGCCATGACAACCCTATGAAAAAAGCTCCCCTTACTAACAAGACGCGAACGCAAATTCGTCCGCAAACTAACGGAAATGATTTCGACACTGACCAACTGCTGTCAGCATTGATGGCGTTCAAGCGCGGCGATTTTTCCGCGCGACTGCCGGAGAATTGGACAGGCGTGCCGGGCAAGATCGCTGACACATTCAATGCGGTGATCGAGGCGAACGAGCACATGACGCGCGAACTGGAACGCATCGGTCGGGTGGTTGGCAAAGAAGGGCGGATTGCCCAGCGCGCTTCAATCGGCGAAGTGACCAACTCCTGGGCGGACACAATTGGATCGATCAATAATCTGATTGGGGATCTCGTTCAGCCTACGAGCGAGACGGCGCGAGTCATCGGGGCGGTTGCCAAGGGAGATTTGTCCCAATCAATGGCCACCGAAATCGAAGGCCGCCCGTTAAAGGGTGAATTTTTGCAAACTGCCAAAACGGTAAACGCAATGGTCGGGCAGCTCGGCGCGTTTGCATCGGAAGTGACGCGCGTCGCACGCGAAGTCGGCACGGAAGGCAAACTCGGTGGCCAGGCAAGAGTCAAAGGCGTCGCTGGTACGTGGAAGGACTTGACGGAGAATGTGAATCTTATGGCGTCGAATCTCACTTCGCAGGTGCGAAACATCGCCGCAGTAACCACGGCTGTGGCAAACGGCGATCTTGCAAAAAAAATCACTGTGGATGTTCGCGGCGAATTTCTGGAGTTGAAGGACACCATCAACAAGATGGTCGACCAGTTGCGGTCGTTTGCGTCGGAGGTGACGCGCGTGGCGCGGGAGGTCGGGACGGAAGGAAAGCTTGGCGGCCAGGCAAAAGTCGAAGGTGTTTCAGGCACATGGAAAGACCTGACCGACTCGGTGAATTCGATGGAGTATAATCTCACCTCGCAAGTCCGGAACATCGCGGCGGTGACAACGGCCGTGGCCAACGGCGATCTCTCGAAGAAAATCACGGTCAAGGTTAAAGGCGAAATTTTGGAACTGAAAAACGTGATCAACACGATGGTGGATCAGCTTTCGTCCTTCGCCTCGGAGGTGACGCGCGTGGCGCGGGAAGTCGGCACGGAAGGAAAGCTTGGCGGCCAGGCTGCTGTCGAAGGCGTCGCGGGAACATGGAAGGACCTGACTGATTCGGTGAATTCAATGGCGTCCAATTTAACCGCCCAGGTTCGCAATATTGCGGGGGTCACCACTGCCGTGGCAAAGGGGGACCTGTCCAAAAAGATCACCGTTGATGTGCGCGGCGAAATTCTCGAACTCAAGGACACCATCAACACGATGGTGGACCAGCTTCGCTCATTCGGATCCGAGGTGACACGCGTGGCTCGCGAAGTCGGCTCCGAAGGCAAGCTGGGTGGACAAGCTGATGTGCGCGGCCTGGCGGGTGTGTGGAAAGACCTGGGCGACAACGTTAATGTCATGGCCTCCAACCTAACGACACAAGTCCGCAACATCGCTGCCGTCACCACTGCGGTTGCTACTGGCGATCTCAGCAAGAAGATCACCGTGGCCGTTCAGGGCGAAATTCTCGAGCTGAAGAATACGGTCAACACGATGGTGGACCAATTGTCCTCGTTTGCCGATGAAGTCACGCGCGTGGCGCGCGAGGTCGGCATGGAAGGCAAACTCGGCGGCCAGGCAGTGGTAAAAGGCGTTTCAGGGACTTGGAAAGATCTAACCGACAACGTCAACTTCATGGCGTCGAACCTGACGAATCAGGTACGTGGCATCGCCAAAGTCGTCACAGCAGTCGCAAACGGCGATTTGAAGCGTAAACTTTTCCTCGAAGCCAAAGGCGAAATCGCCGAGCTCGCCGAGACGATTAACAACATGATCGATACGCTGGCGACATTTGCCGACCAGGTCACAACTGTCGCCCGCGAGGTGGGCGTAGAAGGAAAACTCGGTGGCCAGGGAAACGTGCCGGGCGCCGCCGGGACATGGCGCGATTTGACCGATAACGTCAACCGACTGGCGGCAAATCTCACGACCCAGCTCCGCGCCATTGCCGATGTTGCGACGGCAGTCACAAAGGGTGATCTGACGCGCTCAATTCAGGTGGACGCGCAAGGGGAGGTTGCCTTCGTCAAGGAACTGATCAACGAAATGATCCGAAACCTGCGTGACACAACGCTGCGCAACGAGCAGCAGGACTGGCTGAAAACCAATCTCACGAGATTTACCCGGATGCTCCAGGGACAGCGCGATTTTCTCACTGTTGGCAAACTGATTTTATCGGAGCTGGCACCGCTGGTGTCAGCACAGCAAGGCGCATTTTACATAGTTGACCCTCCCGACGGAGAACCTGAGATCAAACTACTTGCCGGCTATGCTCAACATGAGGCAAATGGCGCAAAAGACCGATTCAAGATGGGCGAGGGCCTGGTCGGCCAGGCGGCTTTGGACAAGCGGCGCATTCTTTTGACCGATGGGCCGCGCGACGATACAAAAGTGCGTTCTGGTCTGCGTGAGTTTCACCCGATAAACGTGGTGGTGCTGCCGATTCTTTTCGAAGGCGAAGTCAAAGCGGTCATGGAACTTTCGTCAGTCGAGCGCTTCAATCCCGCGCACCAGGCATTTCTGGATCAATTGACCGAGAGCATCGGCATCGTGCTCAATACGATCGAAGCAAGCACGCGAACAGAAAACCTGCTCAAGCAATCGCAATCGCTCGCCGTCGAGTTGCAGAAGACGAATCTGGAACTGGAAGAAAAGGCGCGCTCGAATATGGCGAAGGACCAATTTCTGGCGATGCTCAGCCATGAATTGCGCACGCCGCTGACGCCGGTGCTCGCCTCTGCGCTGGCATTAGAGAGCGAGCCGGACCTGCCAAAGGACATTCACGAGTCCCTGCAAATGATCCGGCGCAACGTAGAACTGGAAGCACGACTGATCGACGACTTGCTGGATCTGACGCGTATCGACCGCGGCAAGGTGCAGCTCAACTTTGAAATCGTCGATGCGCATACGTTGCTGCAAAACGCACTCGAAATCTGTCAGCCGGAAATCGATCGAAAACATCTGAGGCCTTCGCTGAATCTCCGCGCGAAAAAAGTGCACATGCACGCAGACCCGGCGCGATTGCAGCAGATCTTTTGGAACCTGATCAATAACGCTGTGAAGTTCACTTCGCGCGACGGGCAAATCACGATTACCACCAGCAACGATTCGGAGGGACAACTGTGCGTGGAGATCGCGGATACTGGCGTAGGAATGGAGCCCGAAGCGTTGCCGAAAATTTTCGACGCGTTTGAACAAGGTGGTCGAACTCAATTCGGTGGCCTCGGTCTGGGACTGGCCATCAGCAAGACACTAGTGGAAGCACACCAGGGAACGATTACCGCGGAAAGCGACGGCCGGAACAAAGGCTCGACGTTTACACTGGTTTTTCCGACGCGCGAAATGGCCCAGGCTCAAATCGCCCCCGCCGTTTCGCCAACATCGCCGCAGCGCCATCGAATGCGAATTCTTCTAGTGGAAGATCACGAGGATACAAACCGCTCACTCACGAATCTGCTTCGGCGGCGCGGTTATCACGTACAATCCGCGTTCAATTTTCAATCGGCACTCGAGCTAAGCGAAAAGGGGGACTTTGACGTGCTTGTCAGCGATCTCGGCTTGCCCGATGGCAACGGAATCGATCTGATGCGGAAGCTTTCCTCCAAGCAACCGCTCTTCGGAATTGCTCTCACCGGTTTTGGGATGGAAGGCGATATCCGCAGGAGCCGTGAGGTGGGCTTCAAACATCACTTGGTCAAACCGATCGACCTCAACAAGCTGGATGCATTGATCCAAGAAAGCGCAGCAGCAGCGCCAATGGCGCCACATTTACTTGCTGCGCCCCTTTAGGCCCTGTTTGTAGCGGGCCGGGAGACGGGTCAATGGATGGCGAGCTAACGTAGCGGCACGACGCGAAAGCGACGCGAGGACGCGCGCGCACCGCCAAAGCTTGGCGAAAACTGAACATGCTTGATTAGATCTTGCACGAAGTGCTTTTGGAGTGCGATGCGTCCTCTCACCGCTTTATTGTCTCGACTTGAACAATTCCGTAAATTCTGTCCACATCTCATGCAACTCGAAGGTATTGATCACGTAGCCATGGGCGTGCGCGACATTGAACGATCGGCCAAATGGTACATCGACGTCCTTGGGTTCGAGCGACTTCATGATGGCATGTGGAACGGCGTGCCGACTTTCATTGGCAAAGGAAACACCGGGATCGCCTTGGTCCCCGCGAACCAGGAGCCGAAACCGTCCGCACATCGCGAAATTCGAATGCTTCATCTGGCGTTTCGCGCAGACCGGAAAAATTTTCTCGGTGCGCAGCAGGAACTAAAGACGCGCGGAATCAAATTTGAATTCCAGGATCACGAAATCGCGCACTCTATTTATTTCCGAGATCCCGACGGTCACCAACTCGAGATTACGACGTACGAAGTCGAGTAATGCGGCGCATCCTTCGCTCTTTGTCATGTCGAGCCATTGCGCGAGGGACGGTTGTTGTAGGGCAAGCGCTCCGCTTGCCGGCAACCGATGCGGTTGCCCTACAATTGGTGCGTTACGCGACGCGGGCGCAGCAGTTCGTTTATTTTTTCGGCTGCGACAGGGACATGGTTGTCGCAGAACCAATCGATAGTTCTGAAATCTGTGAATTATCTGGTAGCGGAGTATCGAAAATCTGGGAAGGGTAACCGCCACAATATGAATACAATCACGCTTAAGCCGCTTGTTCTTTGTCTCGCCGTTGTCGGTCTTGGCCAAATCGCTTCCGCGCAAAGCGATTTGAAGCTGCCTGATGCCAGCCAGGCTGCCGAGGCCAAACAGCGTATTGCGTTGACGGATATCACGGTCAAATACCACCGCCCATTGGTGAACGGGCGAAAAATTTGGGGCGGCCTCGTTCCTTACGGCAAAGTTTGGCGCGCGGGCGCTGACGAAAACACGACGATTGAATTCAGCGATGCAGTTTCGGTGGAGGGGAAGCCGCTCCCTAAAGGAGTTTATGGTTTGCATATGATCCCGAATCAGGATTCGTGGACGGTGATCTTTTCGAAAACCAACACAGGGTGGGGAAGCTACAGCTACGACCAGAAAGACGATGCTCTGCGCGTGGATGTGAAAACAAGACCGCTCGCCGAGACCAAAGATGCGCTCGAATTCGAGTTTGAGGATTTGAAACCAACTTCGACGGCGGTGACGCTGAAGTGGGAGAAGTTGGGTGTTCCTTTCACTGTCTCTGTCAACGATGCGGATCAGACGTTGCAGAATATTCGAGCTCAACTGAAGGGCGCAGGCCAGTTTGCCTGGCAAGCCTTGGACCAAGGGGCGCAGTTTTGTTTAACCAGAAAGATCAATCTGGATGAAGCTTTGCGCTGGGCCGATGCCTCCATTCAGAATGAGGAGAGGTTCGAAAATCTCAGCACCAAAGCGGATATCCTGAAAGCCCTGAACCGCCCGGACGAGGCGAAAACCGCCTGGAACCAGGCGCTCGAGAAGGCCACTGCCCCCCAACTATATACGTATGGCCGGCAGTTGCAGAATCAGAAAAAGGGTGCTGAAGCGATGGAGATCTTTAAAGACGTGGCGAAACGCTTTCCGCAAGGAGTGTTCGGATATTTAGCTCAGGCCCGCATAAAATCTGCAGCTGGTGATTTCGCGGGCGCGCTGAACGATGCGAAACAGGCGCAAGCTGCCGCTCCTAGTGATGCGCAGAAGCAGGCCATCAAAGGGCTCATCGATCGGCTGGAGGCGAAGCAGGACATCAACAAGTAACGAGGGCTATCTCGGACTTGGGACGATAGCCTCGATGGTACGCTCACCGGAAAGTGCGCCGTTGCACGCAACGCACCATAGCAGCACGCGATCGGCAGTCAGAGACCGCCGCTACAGAAAGCGCTGCTGGCGAACAGCCGTCGTGGTCGCAATCCTCGCTGTCGTAAGCACCGCCAATTCCGCCGATGCGCCGCCGTTGTTGTCTCCAGAACAGATGAATGCGGGCGAGATTCAGCTTGCACTACAAAAGCTCAACGTGCTTGGCCGCGTTCTTTACATCGCCGCGCACCCCGACGACGAAAACACGAATCTGATGGCGCTGTGGGCGAACGGTTCGCTTTACGACGCCGCTTATCTTTCGGTTACGCGCGGGGACGGTGGACAGAATTTGATCGGTCCGGAATTGGGCGAGCGGCTCGGTGTTATTCGAACAGAGGAATTGCTCGATGCGCGGCGCATCGACCACGCCAAGCAATTTTTTACGCGAGCAATCGATTTCGGGTTCTCGAAGACGGCTGACGAAACATTGCACATCTGGGATCACGACAAAATTCTCGCTGATGTCGTGTGGGTTATCCGGAATTTCCGACCGGATGTGATAGTGACGCGCTTCAGTCCCGAGGATCAAAAGACGCACGGCCATCATACGGCGTCAGCGATTCTGGCGCAGGAAGCATTCTCAGCGGCGGCCGACCCAAATCGTTTTCCAGAGCAACTGGCTTTCGTGAAGCCGTGGCAAGCGACGCGGTTGGTTTGGAACACGTCTCCGTTTTTCTTTACGAACCGGAATCTTCCATTCGACCCGACTGGCCTGACAGTTCTGGAATCCGGCGGCTACAATCCGCTTCTCGGCAAAGCTTACACGGAAATCGCAGCGGCAAGCGTGAGTATGCACAAGAGCCAGGGCGTGGGTAGGCCGCCGCTACGTGGCGCGCGAAAAGAATATTTCAAACCGTTGAAAGGTCAGCCGATGACGAGCTCGCTTTTTGAAGGCGTCGACACAAGCTGGTCGCGCGTCGCGAATTCCGAATCCGTTGCCGCAGATATTCGTCAGATCATTTCGAAATTCAATCCCGCCGATCCAGCTGCGTCGGTACCTGAGTTGTTGAAGTTGCGGCAGGCGATGAGTGGAATTCAGGATGAGTCCTGGATAGCAGAAAAAAAAGCACAGCTGGACAAAATCATCGCTGCTTGTCTCGGCTTGCATGTCGAAACGTCGACAGCGACTGAAGCGTTCACACCCGGGCAAACCGCAGCAATAAAACTCGAGGCAATCAATCGCTCGAACGTTTCGGTTACACTGCAAGAGGCACGATTTCCCAATACGGGCGATTCAAACAAAATCGATGCGGCGCTTCCATCGAACGAACTCGTTACAAAAGATCTGTCCTGCAGGATTCCAGCCGATGCTCCGTATTCGCAGCCGTACTGGCTTCGCAAACCCGGGGCGCTCGGCACATTCGCTGTCGACGATCAAAAGCTGATCGGTCTCCCTGAGAATCCTCCTGCTATTCCGGTCGAGATAGTTTTGCAGGTCAACGGACAGGAGCTGCATTATTTGGTGGACACGAAATATCGCACCGTCGACCCGGTGGCAGGCGAAGTGCGAAATCCGGTAGTGATTTCCCCTCCGGCGTTCGTGAACGTTGAGAATAGCGTGGTCGTATTCCCGACGAACGAGCCGAAACCTGTTTCAGTGCGCGTTACCGCGGCGAATGGTTCTGTAAAAGGAGAACTTAAACTGGCTGCACCGCAGGGATGGGAAGTCTCTCCGGCGTCTATCCCGATAGACCTGAAGGCAGCCGATGCCGAGATGGCGGCTACGTTTAGCGTTAAGCCACCGAATCAAAATGGCGAAGGCACGTTGCGAGCAATCGTTTCAATCGACGGCCGCGACTATTCGCTCGAGCGCGTGCGCATTTCCTATCCGCACATCGGCGTACAGACGCTCATGCCGCCGGCCGAAGCAAAACTAGTTCGCGCGGATATCCGCAAGAAAGGCGAGCACATCGGTTACATTCCCGGCGCCGGTGATGATGTTCCGGAAAGCCTGAGGCAAATCGGGTATTCAGTGAAAATGTTGGGCGAACCCGAAATCACGGCGAAGAACCTGGCGCAGTTCTCTGCCGTGGTGCTGGGCATACGCGCCTACAACACGCAGGATCGAATTTCCAACTGGTTGCCGGAATTATTTGCCTATGTAAAAGAAGGCGGAGTTGCCATCGCACAGTACAACACACTCGCGGATCTTAAGACCAACCAATTTGGGCCGTATCCATTGGAGATTTCACGTGACCGCGTCACTGACGAAAATGCACAAGTGCGTGTTCTGGCACCGAATGATCCGCTGATGAACATCCCAAACAAAATCACGCCGAAAGATTTCGACGGATGGGTTCAGGAACGCGGACTTTATTTTCCTGACAAGTGGGATCCCGCCTGGACACCGATTCTGTCGTGCAACGATCCAAAGGAAAAACCACTCGATGGCGGTCTGCTGGTTGCGAAGTCAGGCAAAGGTTTCTTTGTCTATACCAGTTATTCGTGGTTCCGGCAGTTGCCGGCCGGAGTTCCGGGAGCTTATCGCTTATTCGCGAACATGTTGTCATTGGGAAAATGAGCGCACAAGATGACAACGGAGATGCGCCTTCCTGGCGCAAAGCGTACGGCCTGGCGCTTTCACTTTTTGCGGTGGAGGTCGTTCTCCTTTACCTGTTTACTCTCCGGTTCTCGTGAACCGGCTGGATTACCTTGTTCTCATCGCCACGATTCTGGCGATTCCGCTTTACGGCCTTTGGCGAACGCGCGGTAGCGCCTCGTTAGGCCAATATCTCAAGGGCGATGCGAGTATTCGCTGGGCCACAATCGGCCTGTCCGTGCTCGCGACGCAGGCTGGGCCCATCACGTTCCTTTCCATGCCCGGCCAGGCCTATGAAAGCGGTATAGGTTTTATCCAGAATTATTTTGGGCAACCGCTCGCGCTGATCGTCGTGTGCGCAGTGTTCGTTCCGATCTATCAGCGGCTGAAAGTTTACACAGCCTACCAGTATCTCGGCGAACGATTCGATCGAAAGACGCAGTTACTCGGCGCATTTTTGTTTCTCATCCAACGAGGAATCGCGGCCGGGATCACGATCTACGCGCCGGCTATTGTTCTCTCAGCGCTGCTCGGCTGGCGCTTGAACCTAACCATCTGGCTCGCGGGTGGTGTGGTGATTGTCTACACAGTGATCGGCGGCACCAAAATTGTAAGCATTACGCAACGCTACCAAATGATCGTGATCCTGATCGGCATGGCGATTGCATTTGCGGTCGCGGTTTACCGGTTGTCACCCGATCTGTCGTTTACAAACACGCTGTCGGTCGCGGGTAAAATGGGCAAATTGGAGGCCGTCAATTTCTCGGTCGACCCGCACAAGCGATACACATTTTGGTCGGGCCTTATCGGCGGGTTTTTCCTCGCCCTATCGTATTTCGGAGCGGATCAATCGCAGGTGCAACGATATCTCGCGGGAGGCTCGCTTAAAGAGAGTCGCTTTGGGTTGCTCTTTAACGCCGTGGTGAAGGTGCCGATGCAGTTTTTTATTCTGCTGCTCGGCGCGATTGTTTTCATGTTTTACCAATTCGAAAAGCCGCCCGTTTACTTCAATCAACCTGCGTACGAGCGCGCGATGGACAACGGTTATGCGCCACAGTTAACGGAGTTAAAGACGCGATCCGATGAGGTCTTCACGCAAAAACGCGCAGCGATTCGCGCCGTTTCCATTGCATCGTCAAGCGAACGCGATACGGCGATGGACAAGCTACGCAAACTCGATGCGGAGGCGCACGCATTACGGGATCAAACCAAGGCAGTTCTCGTGCAAGCGGGCGTGGATCCGAAAAGCAAGGAATCGGATTACGTATTCATCACTTTTATTCTTCAACAGATGCCGCATGGAGTTGTCGGATTACTCATCGCAGTGATCTTGTGCGCCACTATGTCCGCAATGGCAGCAACTCTAAATGCTCTTGGGTCGACCACCGCGATCGATTTTTATCGGCCGTTGATTCGGCCGAACGCGAGCGACCATCATTACGTAATCGCGGCCCAGGCACTGACAGCAGCGTGGGGTTTGATCGCCATAGGCGTCGCTTCATTTGCGAGTTTGGTCGAAAATCTCCTCGAAGCCGGCAACATTCTGGGCTCGGTCTTCTACGGCAGCATTCTCGGTCTTTTCCTGACAGCTTTCTTTATTCGCCGAGTCACCGGATCGGCGGTGTTTTTTGCGGCGCTGATTGCGCAAACGCTCGTCTTCGTCCTCTTCGCGACGACAAACATCGGTTACCTCTGGTATAATTTAATCGGGTGCGCGGCCGTACTGATTCTCGCGCCGATCCTGCAGCAAATTCTGTTTCGAAGCGCGGAAGCGTCCGCCGGGGTATGAAGCTCGTTCTGAGCCATGGATCATCCGATTATTTGTTTCGGCCAGCAACCGTGCGGATTTTTTCCCAAGCGATTCTTGTTCGCTAAAATTGTGACGGCTCGCCGCCTGCAAAAGGAGATCGGCGGAGAAATCGTCTTTTTCTGTCACGACAGCGATCATGACCCGCGCGAGACAACCACCATTTTGCGAGACCACCAGAGCAACCGGGACGTAGCTCTGAATTTTCAGTTCGAGAACCGGATCCAAAAGCAGTTTTCCCCCCTCTATGCCAAACGCGTTCCTCCGAAATGGCACGAGAACACTGCGCGCCAACTTCCAAGTTATGTACCGCAGACTCTGGTGGAACACTTCAAGGAAACTAGATCATCGAACGTCGCAGATTTCTGTCTCGAGATGTACACCAGAATGGGTTTGCTGGACGGCGTCAGGGTAGAGCGCTCCAGCGCACCCCAGTTCAGAGCACGTGCTGTCGCGGTGTCAGACTATTTCGTGGATCAGCCGTACGAAGGAGAAATCGTTCGTGCACGTTATCGCGACGGAAAATTGCTGCTGCACAAAGGCGGCGATCGGTTTCTTGAAATTCCCAAAGGCGAATTCGGTCCGGAACAAATCAGCCCGACTCGAGACACGCGTTTCGTTTGGATGCAATCAGTGATTCGGTGCACCCATTACGTCGCCGGCGCGAGCGAGCATGATTACGTCAACAAGGCGGATGCTCCCGAGGTGAAATTCGTCAGGCGCGACGAAATTTCCGACTCCGGCAAATCCTACACGGAGGGGTGATGAAATCAGGGCTGTTCAAAATTGGGATCGCGTGTTTTCCGTTGATCGGCGGGAGCGGAATCCTGGCAACGGCGCTCGGGTCGGAGTTGGCGCGCCGCGGCCATGAAGTTTACTTCTTCAGTTACGCTCAACCCGTTAGACTGGACTTGCCGCAGGACAATCTTCATTTCCATCGAGTCGATGTTGCGCATAACCCTTTGTTTCCATCGCCCGATTACACTCTGCCGCTCGCGGTGAAAATGGCGGAGGTCGCGCGTTCTCAGCAGCTCGACCTTTTTCATGTTCATTATGCTGTGCCGCATGCTCTCGCCGCATGTCTGGCCTCGCAGATGTTAGGTCCATTAGCTCCGCGCATCGTCACGACGTTGCATGGAACCGACACCACTCTGCTTGGCCAGGATCCCGATTACCGCACCGCTATCGAACACGCCCTCGTGCACTCCGATGCGGTGACGGCAGTTTCCGAAAGTCTTCGGAATCAAACACAGGAGACCTTCCGTCTGAAACGACCGATTGAAGTCATTCCGAATTTCTTCACCCCGAATAAACCGAAGCGAAGCCGCGAGGAAGTTCGACGCGAACTCGGCATCACCGACGAATTTCTTGTGCTGCACATGTCGAGTTTGCGACCCGTGAAGCGCATCGATCTGCTGCTCCGCACGATCGCGATGTCGAAGAATCGAGAACGCATTCGGTTGTTCATTCTGGCAGGCGGCTCTTTTGATACTTACGAGCCACTGCTCGATGAATTGCGACTCCGGGACATTGTCATTGTTCGACAAAATACAGCTGTGGTGGACGAGTATGTGAAGGCCGCGGATGCGGGACTCTACACATCCGAATACGAAAGCTTCGGCTTAAGTATTCTTGAGACGATGTTCTATGGGAAACCTGTCGTCGCCTTTCGCGCCGGTGGAATTCCAGAAGTCATAGGAGATACTTGTCCTCTATATCCGTTTGGTGATGTAACCGCGGCGGCTGCTGGCTTGGATACGCTGGTCGAATCTCCGGAGCTGGCCCGAGAATTGGGTGAACGCAGTCGCAATCGCGCGCTCGAACGGTTCTCAGCAGATCGTATCCTGCCGCTGTATGAGGCGCTGTATCGCCGCGTAATTGGCGGTCGCGCATGATGGTCCTGCGGCGAGGCTGGCAGTCTCCGCTGGCCAGATCCGCATTGCCACTGTTTGCAATTGCCATTCGAAAATCCAGCTGGGCACTATGATGAAAGCGCCCGCGTCCATCCATGCGAAACAAGACACCTTGCCGAGCTTGAAAGAAGAATTAAAAGTCTCGGCTTCCTGGATGCAGAGTTCGACACG
>JBARAJ010000082.1:0-10780 GCA_049791915.1 Candidatus Udaeobacter sp. | reverse complement strand
CGGCGCAAAAATGGATTTTGCCAAACGGGCTGACCGTCATCGTGCAGGAAGATCACAGCGCGCCGGTGGCGAGTGTGCAGGCGTGGTGCGCCACTGGAAGCATCGAAGAGGACCAGCACCTCGGCGCGGGATTATCCCACATTCTGGAACACATGCTGTTCAAAGGAACGAAAACGCAGTCTGCGAATCAGATTGCGCAGAGCATCCAGGACGTCGGGGGTTACATCAACGCCTATACTTCTTTTGATCGGACCGTTTTTTGGATCGACGTGCCGAAAGATGGCGTTGGCACCGCGTTAGCGGTGTTGAGCGACGCTATGATGAATTCCGCCCTGCCGCCGGACGAATACAAAAAAGAGCAGGAAGTGATCCGGCGCGAGTTCGCGATGGGCATGGATGACCCCGATCGCATGGTTAGCCTTCTCCTTTTTGGGACGGCGTATCAGCGGCATCCTTACCGGTTTCCGGTCATCGGCGAGCTGGACATCTACAACCAGCTTACGCAAGAGCAGGTGATGCAGTATTACAAAACGCGGTACGTGCCGAACAATCTCACCTTCGTGGTTGTCGGCGATGTGGACGCGGAAAAAGTGCGGCAACAACTGGGCGACTTGTTTAAACCGTATCCCGAGAAATCGCTTAAACCGGTTTTCATTCCTTCAGAACCGCCACAACTCGGCCGGCGAGAAGTCCACCGGGAATTTTCCACCGAGCTGACACATTTCGCAATGGCCTGGCACATCCCGGAAGTCACGAGTCCGGACGTTCCCGCGCTCGATCTGCTCTCGACTATTCTCGGGGATGGGCGCAGCTCGCGGCTTTATCGACGCGTGCGCGAAGAAGCCGGTCTCGCGTTCGGCATATCGGCGTTTTCTTACACGCCGGGCGATCCCGGGTTGTTTGGCATCGACGCCACTCTCGACCCCAAGAAGCGCGAAGCTGCCGAGCAATTAGCGCTGCAAATCATTGATGAGGTGAAACAGACCGGCGTGACCGCGGACGAATTAGAAAAGGCGAAGAAGATCACGCTTAGTCAGCATCTCGGTGCGCTGACTACGATGCGCGGTCAGGCTTCGGATACTGGTTCGAATTGGTTGCTGACGCGCGATCTGAATTTTAGTCGCGAATACCTGGATGCGGTCCAGAAAGTGACGCTCGACGATGTCAAACGCGCCGCCCGCGCTTATCTAACCGAGAACAACCTGACGGTGGTTTCGTTAAATCCGAAAGGCTCCCTGAGCGGCAAAGCTGAGCCCGTGAAGCCGATTGAGGCGGGTGAGATTCAAAAATTTGAGCTCTCGAACGGATTGCGATTGCTCGTACGTGAAGATCATCGGTTACCGCTCGTGGGGATGGGCGCCGTGTTTCGCGGTGGTTTGCTCGCTGAAAATCCGCAGGATAACGGCGTCACGCGATTAATGGCGAAAGTGCTGTTGAAGGGAACGAAGACGCGTACTGCCGAGCAAATTGCAAATGATCTCGAATCCGCGGGCGGTTCCATTTCAAGTGATGCCGGCAACAATTCTTTCAGCGTGTCAGTCGATGTCATGAAGCCCGATGTGAAATTGGGCGTGGATCTGCTCTCCGACGTGTTGCTTAACGCCACGTTCCCGGAGAAAGCGATCGCGCGCGAAAAAGAGATCCAGATCGCCTCGATCCAGCAGGAGGAAGAACAATTGACCAGCGTCGCGCGCAATATTATGCGACAGGCTCTTTTCCCGCAGCACCCATATGCGCTGCGTTCAAATGGCTCGGTCGAAGCTGTGCAGCATCTGACGCAAAAAGATTTGGCCGATTTTCGCGATCGTTACGTAGTCGCGAAGAACGGTGTGATCTATGTCTTTGGCGACGTTAAAGCCGCCGAGGTAAAGCAACTCGTCGAGCAAACTCTCGGAAAGATGCAACCCGGCGCGCTTGCTCTGACAGACGCGAAACCATCCATGCCGCTAAGCAAATCGGAGACCGTCGAGAGCCGCAAGGACAAGGCGCAGGGGGTGCTCATGGTCGGCTTCCGCGGCGCGAGCTTGTCCAGTCCCGATCGATATGCGCTGGAATTGATTGATGAAGCAAGCAGCGATCTCGGATCGCGATTCTTCATTCGTATTCGCGAGCAAATGGGCCTCGCCTATTACGTGGGCGCCAGCGAGATGCAGGGTCTTGTGCCGGGATTGTTTGCGTTTTATCTCGGAACCGATCCGCAGAAGATTGAACCGGTGAAGGCCGCGTTCCTCGACGAGATTCACAAGCTTGCCAACGAGGGTCTTACTCCTGTGGAATTACAGCGCGCCAAAAAGAAAATCATTGGCCAACAAGAGATCGCCAATCAAAGCAACGACGCTTTCGGTTATCACTGCGCGCTCGACGAGCTTTACGGCCTCGGCTTCGAGTACTATAAACGACTCGAGCACGACGTGAATGCCGTGAGCCTCGACGACATAAAAAAAGTGGCTGCGAAATATTTTCGCGATCAACCATACGTTTTGGCAACCGTGCAACCGCCGGAAAAGAAGTGACGGGCGAGGAGTGATGAGTGACCAGCGAAACCGTGCTATCTTAAAGCTCATCACTCGTCACCCGTCACTCATCACTTTCCCATATGGCTGAAGTCCAAAAAACCGTTCAGACTGGTGAGATGACCCAGCGGTTCATCGAATTCGTGATGATGCACGCGCAAAACGCTGCGCTCTTCCTCGGTCAAATTCCAAATCCAAAAACCGGCGAACCCGAAATCAACTTGGATTTGGCGAGGATGTTCATCGATCAGCTCGAGATGATTCAGGAAAAAACGCGCGGCAACCTGACTAACGAAGAAGCGATGGTCCTGCGCAACGCCCTTTCCAATTTGCAGATGGCATTTGTGGAAGCTTCAGGTGCTGCTCAACCGCAACGTAGCCCGCAGGCCGAAGCGCCTCAGCCCTCCCCTTCACAACCAGCGGAACAACCGATCTCAGGCGCTCCCCAGCAACCTGCACCTGTCGCGTCATCTGAGTCCGAGCCAGAATCGCGAAAGAAATTCACCAAAAGCTACGGGCCTTAGCTCGATTCAGTGTCGCAAAACTAGTCTCGTGGTGTGGCCTCTACGGCCGCAAGGTCTGCGTCCATAATGGAATTTGGCCCAAAATTCCGTATAACCCTCGTTAGGCCATGAAAATCACGTTTCGCTCGACGTTCGTTGCAATGATTTTTGCGACGATGTTGTTTTCATCTGGATGTGAGAAGAAGACTGTCGCCATGAATCCCGCTGCTCAAAGTACACCTGGAAGCACAAAGCTCTTGGAAGCGGCAGATCTCGTTGGGTACGATGGAAAAAGGCTCAGGAAAAGCGTCGATCGCATCAAGGAGGCCAACGAGAAGCATAACCAGGACGTAGAAAAGATGGCCGGAAGTGGGCCTGAACAGTAACGCGCTCTATAGAACTTCAGTGAACTTGCCACGGAACTGCCGTGCCTAAGGTCTTGCAAATCACGTTATCGGCTGCTCGTGCGCGTTCTGGGAGTAGCTTGCGGTTTTGCTTTCGCGGTTTTACGCACGGTGATTGTTCCCTGCCCGGGAGCGGGAGATGGTGACGCTTCGGCGTAATTTTTTGTCGAGGGCCAAATCAGACGCCAGGGCTGAGTTTTAATTGTCTCGCTGAATTGCTTGATGTTTTCACCGGCCGGCTGGAGTTCGGTTGTCGCTACCTTTAATTTCTCTGACGACGACCGTAGGTTTTGCAGGGTCACTTTGATGTTGTTGTTCTCTGTTAGGCTGGTGCTGATTTTTTCGATGTTGGTGAGCGAATTCGAGAGCGCGCTGTCGGGCGCGGTCAGACCGGAAAGGTGTTCGCCAAACGTTTTGAACTGGGTGAGAGCGAGATTCAGTTCGGAGTTTTCGTCGGTGAGTTTATTGAGATTTTGGGCGGTGTTCTGAAGGTCTTTCATCGTGTTCGTGGCTTCGTTGGCAACCGGTTTGATGACCTCCAACATTTTCGCTGCGGCCTCGCCGAGATCGGGGTTGCGTTCGCCTGCGAACGTATCGCCCTTTTTTGCGCGACCGGATTCTTGCGTCCCCTGAGTGAAATCGATTGCCATGTCGCCCAGCAAACCGAGCTGTATCATTTGGGCCTTGGCGTCGCGATAAAGCCTGGCGTTCCTGTCCACCTGCACATCAACACGCGCTTCGAATCGCGGCGATGGGGAAGGGCTCGCACTCGGTTCAGCTGGGTGAACTGCTGCCGCCGCCTCCTGTGCCTGCTTCTCTTCGGCAGGCGTGAGTGGCGAATACAATTTCTGGACCTGACCAATCTTACGGCCTGCGAGCATTACTACCGCACCGGGTTTAATTCCAGCGGCGTTATCGAAGTAAACACCGTAGGTGACCAGCGGTCGAAACAATCCCGGCGCGCCGAGTAAGACCAGAAGAAAGGCAATCACGCCGATCGTGCCGATCACGAGCAAACCTGTCAGGACTTCATTTCTTTCTAATTGCATCGAGTGAGCCTTCCAGAATCGGGCCTTCCGTGCTGCCGCTCAAGAACTGTGCGACCACCGGGTTCTTAGATTGTTTAAATTGTTCTGGTTCGCCTTCTTCAATAATCTTTCCCTCGTACAACATAGCCATGCGCGTGGCGATGCGAAAGGCGCTCTCCATTTCGTGCGTCACCGTGATGGAGGTCGCCTTCGTTTTCTGAGTGAGGCTGATAATCAATTCGTCAACAACCGTAGCAATGACCGGGTCGAGTCCCGCCGAAGGCTCGTCCAGCATAATCAACTCGGGCTCGAGCACGAGCCCGCGCGCGAGGGCTATCCGTTTGCGCATGCCGCCGCTGAGTTCGTCCGGCAGCAGATCCTTGGTGTCTTGCATTCCTACAAGCTCGAGTTTTTCGTCAACGATTTTGTCAATCTCGCTCCGCGATTTGTCGGTCAGCTCTTCCAGCGGCAACGCCACATTCTCGCGAACCGTGAGCGAGCTTAATAATGCGGAATATTGATAAACCATCCCGATGTGCTGTCGGACCTGTTGAAGTTTTCTGCGCTTCAAGCGGTTGATCTCAAACTGTTTGAAAAAAACTGAGCCGGAATCCGGTCGAAGAATGCCAAGGATCAGGCGCAAAATCGTACTCTTGCCGCTGCCGCTCTGGCCCATGATTACCAGGCGTTCCTGCGGCTGCACGTCAAGTGAGACGCCTTCGAGCACGTTTTTTCCCTCGAACTGCATGTGCACGTCGCGCAGCTCCACCATGTGCGACCGCGTGCTCACGTCGGGTAGAAGTTGGTGTAAATGACATTGTAAACCGTGTCGAAGCCGATCACGGTCGTGATAGCGGTGACCACGCTGGAAGTCGTGTTCGTGCCGACTCCAGCCGCGCCGCCCTTCACAGTGAGTCCCCGGTAGCAGGCGATCGAGGCGATGAGCAGGCCGAACATGAAGCTCTTCAATATGCCCGCGATGATATCGCGAATGAGCAGTGAATCTTTTACCAGATCGAGGAAATACGGAAATGCGATGCTGAAATAAGCCTTACAAACGAGGCTGGTTGCAAATACGGCTGCAAGGTTTGAAACCGTGGAGAGACACGGCGTCAGCAGAAACAGCGCGAGCATTCGCGGCGCGGCGAGAAACCGCAGCGGGCCGATACCCATGGCTTCAATCGCTTCGACTTCCTCGTTGACCTGCATCGTGCCCAGTTCCGCCGTAAAGGCGGCGCCGATGCGTGCAGCGACCATAATCCCGGTGATCAGCGGACCAAGTTCACGGGTAAAAGCAATCGCAACCAGCCCCGGAATCAGCCGCTCCGTTCCGAAACGTTGCAGCTGATAGCCCGTCAGTAACGCCATTGTCAGCCCGAGAAAGAAGCAGACCATCCCCACGAGTGGTACCGAATCCACACCAGCCCGCACGCTCTCGCGGAAAAAGCTGGCTGCGCGGAATGGGGCGCGCCGCTGCTGCACGCGTTCCATGGTTTCCTGGAACGTGTTCGCGATGAACCAGAAAACGCTGCCGACCTCGCGCAGAAAACTGCGCTCGATCTCAACGACCTCCAGCGGACCCGGCTTCGTGCGACGTGGTTCAGCGTTAGCCATGGACGAGACATTGCCTCACTTCGTCCCGGGGAAAAGCGCAAACTTGCTCGCGCCGATGCAGCGCCTCAAGGAGTGACGGCTTCCCAGCCGTCACGTGTATTCGACGGCCGCCCAAGCCGTCATTCCTTGTGCATTGGGTCAAACCCCGTCGACATTCCATTAGCTGCAGCGTTACATTTGCGTTGATGAAAGTTTCTCGAGCTTGCGCAGCCAATTGCTTCTTTGCTTTCATGCTCTTTAATGCTGCGACCGCTGGGTTAGCCCAGGAACCCGGGCGGTCTGTCAAAGCGGCGTCGGAAATACGGCCCGATAACAATCCAAACATGGAAACGAAGAAAATTGGACTCGCGATTCACGGCGGCGCCGGAACAATTGAGCCCAGCAAAATGACACCGGAAAACGAGCGAGAATATCGCGCCGGACTTGAGCGGGCGCTGACTGCTGGTTACGAAATTCTGAAGCGGGGCGGATCAAGTCTCGACGCGACGGAAGCAGCTGTGCGCGTGCTGGAGGACGATCCGCACTTCAACGCTGGGCGCGGTTCTGTGTTTACAAGCGCCGGCACAAACGAGATGGACGCGTCCATCATGGACGGAAAGACACTGAAGGCCGGTGCGGTTGGCAGCGTGCAACACGTGAAAAATCCCATCAATCTTGCCCGGTTGGTGATGGAAAAATCTCCGCACGTCATGCTCGATTGCGTGGGGGCGGAAGCGTTCGCGAAAGCAAACGGGATCGAACTTGTGGATCAGAAATATTTTTTTACGCAGGAACGATGGGACGCTCTGCAGAAGACCAAGGCTGCCGAAAAGAACAAGGCGAGTGGAGCGGGGAAAAGCTTTCTGATCACCGATCAAGATCGACACGGCACCGTCGGAGCGGTTGCGCTGGATAAGGAGGGTAATCTGGCCGCAGCGACTTCGACTGGTGGAACAACAAACAAGATGCCCGGCCGAATCGGCGACACACCGGTGATCGGCGCAGGCACTTACGCGAACAATCAGACCTGCGCGATTTCCTGTACCGGCGACGGCGAATATTTCATTCGCGCCGTAGCGGCGCATGAAGTCTCAGCGCTGATGCAATATCGCGGGCTGAAGTTGCAGCAAGCGGCGCAAACTGCTCTCGACACCGTGAAACAGCTCGGCGGCACCGGCGGCTTGATCGCAATCGACAAAAACGGTGAGATCGCATTGCCGTTTAATACAAACGGCATGTATCGCGGCTACGTCGATCCGAAGGGCAAGTTTGTCGTGGAGATTTACCACTAAGTTGTAGAGGCAACTGTGTCAGCCGCCTGACGCTGCTTCACGCCACGCAAATTGGATCCTAAATAAGAAAACATTGCCTGATACCCCGGCGTTTGACACAAACGCCGTTACACATGCTGCCGCCATTCTCGATCGTCATTCCATGTTTTAACGAAGAAACCCGCGTCGGCCAGACGCTGCGACTCACACTCGATTATCTCGCCACCAATGCGCCGGAAAGCGAGTTGATCGTTGTGAATGACGGATCAACCGATGCAACGGGAGCAATCGCCCGCGAAAGATTAAAGTCGGCACAGATCGCCACACGTTTGCTGGAGAATTTTCCGAATCGCGGAAAGGGCGCCGCGGTGCGCTCTGGGTTACTTGCTGCGCGAACACCAATTGGCCTTTTTTCCGACGCCGATCTTTCCACGCCACTTGAGGAGACGCCGAAGCTGATCGAACCCATCGCAAATGGCGAAGTGGATATCGCGTTTGGTTCGCGCGCTCTGGATCGCAGCTTGATCGGAATTCATCAGCCGTGGCGACGGGAGCAGGCCGGCCGCATCTTTAATTTGCTGGTGCGGCTCGCCACGGGATTGCCGTTTTGGGACACGCAATGCGGATTTAAAGCGTTTCGCCTCGAGTCGTGCCGACCGATTCTTCAAGCGGCGCGTATCGAAGGCTTCGCGTTCGACGTGGAGCTGCTTTATCTCGCGCATCGGGCCGGTTTGCGGATTCGCGAAATTCCAGTGCGTTGGAACCACGCTGAAGGCAGCAAAGTTAGTTTTTTCCGCGACAGCCTGCGCATGTTGCGCGAGGTGATCGCGCTGCGCGCGAGTTCATGATCTCGGGTGGAACGCGTTGTCCTCAACGCGTTGGTCAGGGCGGCCTTGCCGCCTGATTTTCGACGCGCTGCACGGAAAGAAATATTGGCTTTCAGCGATAGACATCGTCTTCGGAGAAGCCGATCCCCCTCTTTAGCGTCCCTTTTCTTTCGTGCGGGGACATCTAAATTACTTGTTCCACTTTTCGGTTTCCATGCAGTCCTTCCAATTTCATCCCGCGGTCGCCCGGTGGTTCGAACAAACATTCGGTTCACCGACCGAACCACAAATGCGCGGCTGGCCGGTTATTCAATCCGGCCGGCACGCGTTGATTTCTGCGCCTACTGGCTCGGGCAAAACACTGGCGGCGTTTCTCGCTTCTCTCGATGCATTGTTTCGACAGGGCGCGGAAGATCATTTGACCGATGAAACGCAAGTCGTTTACGTCTCGCCGCTCAAGGCGTTGAGCAACGATATCCGAAAGAATCTTCAGGAACCGCTGTCCGGGATTCGTGCGTTACTGGGCGAGGCAAATGGCCACGACATCGATGTTCGCGCCGAAGTGCGCACCGGCGATACGACTGCGGCACAACGCCAAGCGCTGATCAAAAGGCCGCCGCACATTCTGGTTACCACGCCGGAGTCGCTATATCTGCTGCTTACGTCCGAATCCGGCCGGAGAATGTTGGGCACCTCGCGCACGCTTATCCTTGATGAGATTCATGCGGTCGTGGATGACCGCCGGGGCGCGCACCTCGCACTAAGCGTCGAACGTTTAGCCGAGCTGGTGCAAGGTCCGCTACAGCGAATTGGTTTATCCGCAACGCAGAAACCGATCGAAGAAGTAGCGCGTTTCCTCGTAGGCACTCGCGCCGTGGACGAAGGCGACAATCCGGATTGCGAGATCATCGATATTGGTCATCGCCGCGAAATGGATTTGGCGATCGAAATGCCCAAATCGCCGCTCGAAGCGGTGATGTCGAATGAGGTTTGGGAGGAAGTCTACCGTCGGCTCGCAGAGTTAATTGAAGCGCATCGAACGACTTTGGTTTTCGTCAACACGCGTCGCATGTCCGAGCGTGTGACACATCACCTGAGTGAGTTGTTGGGCGCCGACGCTATCACTTCGCATCACGGAAGTCTTTCTGCAAAACTGCGGCTCGAAGCGGAAGACCGGTTGAAGCGCGGTGAATTGAAAGCGCTCGTTGCTACGGCTTCGCTGGAGTTGGGAATTGATATTGGCTCGGTTGATCTCGTTTGCCAATTGGGCACGACACGCTCGATAGCAACATTGCTGCAACGTGTCGGCCGGGCTGAGCATAAGCGCGGTGGTTTGCCGAAAGGCCGGATTTTCCCGTTAAGCCGCGATGAATTGATCGAGTGCGCGGCGCTGCTGCGCTGTGTTAACCGTGGCGAGCTCGACCGCCTGACGATTCCTGAAAAACCGCTGGATGTGCTCGCGCAGCAAGTCGTTGCCGCAGCTTCGACGGAAGATTGGGATGAGAATGAATTCTTCGAGCTCGTCTGTTCCGCCTGGCCGTACCGCAATCTCACTCGCGGTGAATTCGACCAGGTCGTGACGATGCTTGCCGAAGGTTTCAGCACAAAGCGTGGACGACGCTCGGCATTGATTCATCATGACGCAATCAATCATCGTTTGCGCGGAAGGCGCGGAGCCCGACTGACTGCACTAACATCCGGCGGAGCCATTCCTGATAATGCCGATTATCGAGTGATCCTCGAACCGTCGGAAACTTTCGTGGGCACAGTCAACGAAGATTTCGCCGTCGAAAGTCTCGCTGGAGATATTTTTCAACTGGGAAACGCATCATGGCGAATTCTGCGCGTGAATTCCGGGGTGGTTCGGGTGGAGGACGCAAAAGGTCAGCCACCGGGAATTCCATTTTGGCTGGGCGAAGCTCCCGCGCGAACCAACGAGCTTTCGTGCGCGGTTTCTAACTTGCGGATGGAAATCGAAAAACGTTTGTCCGGCCGGTGGAGTCGGCCCGCTCCCGGGCCGGAGGAGGCGAGGAACAGTCACGGTAAGCGGCGCGAGGGCGCGCCGGCACCAACGCGAGAAATCGAAGAATGGGCCGCTAAAGAATTCCAGTTGCCACAAACCGCCGCCGAACAGGTCGCCGCGTATTTTGCAGACGCATATCGTTCGTTAGGCGCAATCCCATCGCAGCAAACGCTGGTGCTCGAGCGCTTCTTCGATGAATCGGGCGGCATGCAGCTCGTTTTGCATGCGCCGTTCGGAAGCCGGGTCAATCGCGCATGGGGTTTGGCGTTGCGAAAACGCTTTTGCCGTTCGTTCAACTTCGAACTGCAGGCAGCAGCGACCGATGACGCGATCGTGATTTCGCTCGGTACGCAGCATTCATTTCCGCTCGACGAAGTCTTTCGGTATCTCAATTCCAAAACAGTTCGTGACCTCTTGGTTCAAGCGTTGCTCGACGCGCCAATGTTCACGATTCGCTGGCGCTGGAACGCAACCCGTTCGCTCGCCGTGCCGCGTTTCCGTGGCGGCGCGAAAATTGCCGCGCCCCTGCAACGGATGGAATCGGAAAATCTTTTGGCCGCAGTTTTCCCGGATCAGCTCGCGTGCCTGGAGCACATCGTGGGCGACCGCGAGATCCCG
>JBARAJ010000081.1:0-6115 GCA_049791915.1 Candidatus Udaeobacter sp. | reverse complement strand
TCAGTTCCTTCATAAATCACTGTATGAAAAAACCCCATCTCGCGTTCTGCGTCGCGCTCGTTACTTTGGTTGGGATGAACCAATTTGCCCGAGCAGCTGATCCCACTCATTCAGACCAACCGTCAGTCGCTCCAGCGGAGGCAATCTCCAAGCTCAAGGAAGGTAATGGCCGCTACACAAGCGGCAATCTTCAACATCCCGGTCAGACGGCGGAACGGCGCACGGAACTGGCAAACACCCAGTCTCCGTTTGCCGCCATTGTCAGTTGCTCCGATTCACGCGTACCGCCCGAAATTGTCTTCGATCAGGGACTTGGCGACTTATTTGTTGTTCGCGTTGCGGGAAACGTGATCAACAATGAAGGCTTGGGAAGCATCGAATATACAGTCGATCATTTAGGAACACGGCTGATTTTGGTGCTTGGCCATCAGAGCTGCGGCGCTGTCAAAGCAGCCAAAGAAACAATTGCCGCCAAAGGCAAAGCACCCGGGCACATCCAATCGTTAGTCACCGCCATCAAGCCTGCAGTTGAAGCCACAGCGAAAGATGATCTCGAAACGACGATAAAAGCGAACGTCAAAAACGTCGTGCAAGCGTTGCGTTCATCGACGCCGATTCTCAAGGCCGAAGTTGATTCCGGAAAGATACAGGTAGTCGGCGGCTATTACAGCCTCGATACGGGCGCAGTCACTTTTCTCGACGAGAAGTAGACTGGTTCATGGCTGGACCCGAAAAGAAAAGCGCAGATACACATCTCACGCCTGCACAAGAACGTCTCAGCCAGCTCTGGGAAGAGCATGTGCGGTATGAGTTTTCTACGCGCAACGCCCATGACACTCTCGCCACGATGGTAGAAGACGCGTACGTCAATCACATACCTGTGTTGACCGGCGGTTCGGGCCAGGATGAGTTGCACGAGTTCTACTCGAAACATTTCATTCCGCAGATGCCGCCGGACACGGAGATGGCGCCTGTCTCGCGAACAATCGGTGAGGATCAAATAGTGGACGAAATGGTATTCAAGTTCACACACACGATCCCGATGGACTGGATACTACCGGGTATTCCTCCCACGGGAAAGCGCGTGGAGGTTCCGTTAGTCGCAATCGTTCGAGTCAGAGACGGCAAACTGGCTCACGAGCACATTTATTGGGATCAGGCGAGCGTGCTTGTGCAGATCGGATTGCTCGATCCCGCCAACCTGCCCGTAGTGGGCGTTGAGAGCGCAAAGAAAGTTCTTGATCCCAGTTTACCTGCAAACGAACTGATGAAGCGCGTCGATCGCACACGGTAGTTGCATGTTTGCTGTCATGTTGAGCGAAGGACTGAAACGAAATGCGAAGCATGAGGCCGGGCTTTCAAACATTTCTGGATATTCGCGCAGCGCTTCGTTCCAGAAATGATCAGAGATTCTTCGCTTCGCTCAGAATGACATCGCAATACGAAATTACCTGGATCGCTTGTTCGTCTTTTTCGTCATCACTGTGGCGGCGGCTGAAGTAGCGGTGGGGTTGACCGGCCTGCTGCTAACTGATTTAGGAAGAGAATTTAATTCATGAACATTGTCGGAAAAGTGGACAGCCTCTGGCGCTATCCCGTCAAGAGCATGCGCGGCGAGGAGTTGGAGGAAGCGTTTGCAGGTTACCCGGGAGTTTACGGCGACCGCGTTTTCGCCTTCAAAAGTTCGGCAAGCCCGAGTGGGTTTCCGTATTTCACGGCGCGCGAGCAGCGGAGACTTCTGCTATATCGACCCCGGTTTCGTTATCCTGACAAAGCCGCGCGGCCCGTGAATCTAACCGAAGCGGACAAAATGGGCGCAGGTCCTCTCTCCGCCGACATTTCCGAGCTAATGGTCGATATTGAAATTCCGGATGGAAAAACGCTTGCGATCGATGATCCAGCTCTGATCGGCATTCTGCGCAGCGACATCGACGAGAAGCATCAACTCACATTGATGCGATCGCACCGGGCCATGACCGATTGTCGTCCCGTATCAATGTTCAGTTTGCAATCGGCGCGGCAACTCTCTGAAGAAACGGGAACTCCGATCGACAAGCGGCGTTTCAGAGCAAACGTGTATGTGGATTTGGCCTCTGATCTGGGCTTCGGTGAAAATGAACTTGTCGGCCGGTCGTTAAAGATCGGGCCGAAAGTAATCGTCAGAGTTTTGGAACGTGATGCGCGCTGCGTAATGATCACGCTGGATCCCGACACGTCAGAGAGGACACCGGCGATACTGAAACAAGTAGCGCAAGCACATGAGGGCACTGCTGGTGTGTACGGTGCAATCATCGTCGAAGGCATGCTGCATAAAGGCGATTCAGTCGAGCTGGATTAGAAGCCTTTCAATCCAAAAACGGCCTGAGGGCAGGCCGTCTCCACATTCGCCGATGGAGCCAGGCCGCTCTCGGCCTGCTTTGCATCGCCCGTTTCTTTGCGCGAAAAGAATGGCGGATGCGAAACGGCCAAACAATTGAATCCTATGTTCCGGCACGGTTAGACGCCTTGCCGTGGAGCTCGTGGCATTGGCTCATTGTGGTTTCGCTCGGTGCGACGTGGATCTTGGATGGTCTGGAAGTCACATTGGCCGGAGCGTTGGGCGGAGTCTTGACGCGCCACGAGACGCTCGGATTGAGCGACGCGCAAGTCGGTGCGACCGCGACGTGCTATTTGGCCGGCGCAGTGATCGGTGCGCTGCTTTTCGGCTACGCGACCGATCGGTTTGGCCGCAAGAAATTGTTCTTCATCACGGTTGCGGTTTATCTGATCGGAACGGCCCTATCGGGTTTCTCCTGGAATTTCTGGAGCTACGCACTGTTTCGCGCAATCACTGGCGCTGGCATTGGCGGCGAATACGCGGCGATCAATTCGGCGATTGATGAATTGATCCCGGCGCGTGTGCGCGGCCGCGTTGATTTGATCATCAACGGCTCATACTGGGTCGGTGCTGCGATGGGCGCCGCTGCCACGCTCGTGCTGCTCGATCCGCGCCACATTCCGATCTGGCTTGGATGGCGATGCGCATTCGGAATCGGCGCCGCGCTGGGGTTAATCGTGATTTTCTTTCGCCGCTGGATTCCAGAGAGTCCGCGCTGGTTGATGATTCACGGGCGGAATCACCAAGCGGAAGAGATCGTTGCGGACGTGGAACGAAAGATTTATGGCGCCCGCGATTCGGCGACCAGAGAGCGCCGCTACAGTGAACTGTTCCCCACGCGCATTCGCACTCGCACGCATACGCCCTGGCGCGAGATTTGGAACGCGATTGTGCACGAACATCGGCGACGTTCGTTTCTTGGTTTCGTGCTTATGTCAACGCAGGCATTTTTCTATAACGCAATCTTTTTCACGTACGCACTTGTGCTGATGCGGTTCTACCGCGTGCCGGAAAACGACGTCGGCAGTTATCTTTTACCGTTCGCGCTTGGAAATGTGCTCGGGCCGCTGGTGCTTGGGCATCTGTTCGATACGATCGGGCGCAAACAAATGATTACCCTAACCTATGCGCTCGCAGGAGTATTGCTCGCGGTGACTGGCTGGCTTTTTCACGCCGGATTGCTGACCGCGCAAACGCAAACACTTGCGTGGGCGATTATCTTTTTCGTCGCTTCGGCGGCCGCCAGTTCCGCCTACCTGACCGTGAGCGAGATTTTTCCCTTGGAAATTCGCGGAATGGCGATTGCAATTTTCTTTGCAGTCGGAACCCTGGTCGGCGGCGTCGGCGCGCCGTTGCTGTTCGGTTGGATCATCGGCACGAGATCGAGCACAGCATTATTCATCGGATATTTGGTGGCTGCGGCGTTGATGATTTTTGCGGCGACAATGGAAGCATGGATCGGTGTGGCCGCCGAGCGACGCTCGCTCGAGGACATCGCCGCACCGTTGTCGAGCAAAGGATTGTAATCTGTAGCCGCGTCTCTGTGAGACGCGCGGAGATTTGTCATAACAAAGACATCGGGGCGCGCTTCGCGCAGCGAAGCGGCTACAGTGCTATTCGCGGCAGTGGACCGTTAATTCGCGAGTATGAATTGGCCCCGCAGGCGTCAGGTTGCTGGAATAAAGATGGAACGCGTCGACACGGATCATTCCAGCATCGAACTCAGCATTGGATTGTAAGAACTTCCGGAGCGCTTGAGCGGAGACATTGCGGCAACGCGCCATCGTGATGTGCGGATGCCACGGACGAAGCTCCGGTTCGATGCCGGCGGCCAGTGCGGCTTCCTGCACGCGCTTGTGAATTTGGAACAGATGCGGGTGCGCTTTGCCGACGCCGATCCAGATAATTTTCGGCGCGCCTTTTGAAGAGAACACACCGAGGCCATTCACAGGCAGAAAAAACGCGCCGAACCCGATCGCGCTGAGTTTTTCCCGAAGCTTGAGTTCAATATCTTCCGGCATGTCCCCGAAAAAACCGAGCGTCAGGTGCATCTGGGCGAGTTCCGTCCAACGCACGCCACGAATGTCCGGATCAAGATCTGCAAGCAATTGGCGCGTTGCGTCCGGCAAATCGATTGCGACGAAGAGCCGTTCGCTCATGGCTCGCCAGGTTTGACCGTGGAATGGTGAATCGTTGAATGGAGAACCAGCAAATCCGATGTAACGTGTAACGTTTTAATGATTCACGGACGACGTCGCGTCTTCGTTGTTCTCCTTCGTCGCGCGGTCGGCCAGGCGCGTCATCCATTCCGGCGTTAGTCGAGGCAGCTCCGAACCAGCCCGTGACTGCTCCCCACTCTCGTCGGCTGCATCGGGAAGAAACCGATTCACAATTTTCATGGCGTAGCCGGTGAGATTTGGAAACAGCGCGTTCCCAGCGATCGCGCTGCGGGCGCCAAATGTGAGTGTGAGCGATGGCTGACCACGCCTGAATGCTGCAACGATTTTCCGCGCGGCACGATGGGCGTCCATTGAGATCAGCGGCGCACCCGCGCCAGCGGAGAACCAGGCAAATTCAGCTTCATGGTTGCCCTTGAACTTTGCGTTCACATGTGAGCCGGTCCGCATGAGTCCCGGCGCCACGGTTGTGACCTGAATATTGTCGCGCGCCAGCTCAGCCCGAATCGCATCAGAGAAACCGGTTAGCGCAAACTTGCTGGCGCTGTACGGCGCGAAATGCGGCATGGCAACTTTGCCGCCAATGGAGGAAATATTGACGATACGTCCCCCACCCCAAAGATGCATCTCTGGCACGATCTGCGAAATCAATTCGTACGGCGCCCAAAAATGCAGTCTCATCGCGCAGTCGTAATCTTCGCGGGTCATGTGATCGAGGGGACCGACTTCGATGATGCCGGCGTTGTTGATCAGGACGTCAATCCTGTCGAAATGATCGAGGACTTTACGGACAGCGGACTGAATCTGATCGCGATCGAGCAGATCGCATTCGACGGCGAGGACTTTTCCGCCGCGACCGGTGAGATCAGCTTTTGCGCGCGCGAGTTCTTCCGGATCACGCGCGAGCAGAGCAACGTGTCCGCCTTGGTCGCAGATGTGTCGCGCCAGCACGAGACCGAGTCCACGCGATCCGCCACTGATCAGAGCGACCTTATCGCGCAACGTGTATTGCGCCGTGCGAATGACGCGAGCGGCTATCCAACCGCCGACTAAAAGAGCGCCTGCTCCGAGGCAAACCCGAGTATTCATTTGCACGACCCTATAATCAGATACGAAACGTTCGGAGCAAGCGGCCGTGAACAACGAGCCACGGCGCGTCGCTGGTGGGACAGTCACGCGTGTTTGCGATTGAAGCGCGCGACTTCACGAGCCGTCTCGCGATCAACGGCGCGCTTCTTCAAATCGGCACGCTTGTCATGAGCAAGCTTGCCCGTGCCCACGCCGACTTCGGCTTTCACCTTCCCGTTTTTCCAATACAACTTTAGCACCACGAGCGTGCGGCCTTTCACTTGTGCTTCGCCGTACAGCCTGTCGATCTCCTCGCGGTGGAGCAACAATTTGCGAACACGCTTTGCGGTTGGAATTTCGTGGCTGGCACGCTCGTAGGGCTGAATGTCGGCATTGTAAAGGAACGCTTCGCCGTTCTCGATTCGCGCGAACGCGTCACTGATATTGGCCTTGCCCGCGCGGATCGATTTAACCTCGCTGCCCTTCAACTCTA
>JBARAJ010000080.1:0-3468 GCA_049791915.1 Candidatus Udaeobacter sp. | reverse complement strand
ATGACAGCCCTCGCAGCAACGGTGAAGGAACAGGCGTCTCAAATCCAAAAGGTGAGCGCCCAGCTTGAAGCGAGCAAACCTGCGCCGCAAGTGGTGAACAATCCTTAAAGCCGCGTCCGCACCAAAGGCATTTCAACAATCAGCCGTCACGCTTCACCCGTGGCGGCTTTTTGCTTCACGGGCCGACCGCTCGCCACTCTTTCAGCTCGCCCGCGTCAGGACATGGTTACCCATGATGCGCGGCATCAACTAAGCGGCCGCCGCAGCAGTTGTGTGACCTCTTAGCGCGTGGATAGGGCGCCGTCATATGGGGCTGCTCGACGCCGCAATTTCTAACAAGGCCAAGAGATTTTTTACAGTACGGCCGGAGCCGATCAAAAAAAACTGTGCAGCCGTGGCGGGTTTGAGGGGGTCTCCCCGCTTTCGCACATGAACCGGCATAAACATTAACACGCCGGAGAAACCAAAACAGAAACCAAACCTTAGAAAGAAAGAACCCATGCAAACTAAACAATCAGTAATCAACTTAAACGTTCGTGCGACCGTCATCGCCGCCTTTGGCGTGCTATCGATGGTGCTCGCAGTTAGCGAGACTGCACAGGCGCAGGCCAATCAACCCACGCCGTTGGTATTCCAAGCCGCCGGACCAGACGCTGCCTCCATTCAGAGCGCAGTCGATGCATTCCGCGTTGTCTTGGGGGACAACAACCTCAATAATCCAGGCCCGATCCAAAAGGGCCGGCGCGAGATCAACTGGGACGGTGGCAACCCCAACGTTCTGGCTACCACACCGCCGGTAACGCCGTTCAACGTGTTCCTGAACACGCGCGGCAGCCAGTTCACCACACCGGGGTTAGGCCTTTCGCAGGCTCCTCCGTCGGGCGGGCCCCAGGGCGGGTTGGCGGTGCTCTTTGGCAATCCCACCTACGCCACTGCCTTCAGGGCGTTCAGCGCGTCGCGGTTGTTCACTCCTGTGGGGAGCAACATCACCGAAGCGTCCTTCTCCATACCGGGTACCAATGGCAATGCCCCGGCAACAGTTAGAGGCTTCGGCGCAGTGTTCACAGATGTTGACCAACCGGACGGCAGCGCGTTTAGCGTGACGCGCAGCAACCGCAAGGCGAGCACGCTCATCGAGTACTTCGACAAGAACGGCAGGTTGCTATTCAGCAGTTCCGTTCCGTCCTCACCGGGCGATGGAAACCTGTCCTTCTTCGCCATTAAGTTTGACGACGCCCGCATCGCGTCGGTCCGGATCCAGGCCGGCGACGTCGCCCCGGGACCGAATGACGACAAGCACCATGACATCGTCATGATGGACGACTTCATCTATGGCGAGCCACAGCTCCTTCACTAAGTGAGATGAGATTCCACGCTGGATACTATGGAAGCGCCGCCCAACCCGAACGCCACGGCCTCAACCCATAGAATCTAACGAGAATAAAACGAAGCTGCCGGGTGACAATGAGCGTTGAACGAACGCCAGTCCCCGGCAGCTTTTCGCCGTTTTGCCGCTCATAACTGTAACCGCCTTACTGTGCGAGGCGTTCTGCTGGTAGCGCCCGCTGTCCTTCGCGGGCCGGAGCCTTGGCGAAGGCTGCTCAGCGGAAATTCTGGAGAGCACAGGCTGCCAGGCTGTTGGTTTGAAAGCCTGGCCGTCGCCTCGTGTCCGTTGCAGTGACAGCTTGCCGAAAACGATCTTTTGTTCTTTCTGCCCTGTCATTTGTTTTGGTTTATGTTCGGCGCGTGCATGAGCCACATCGAGGGAGCGAGTCAGATCACGAGTTACAGTTACCAAAACCACTGGCGCGGATGAAGAGCTGGTTGGTCGCGCATCATGTGACGTTGATGACGATCGCCGACACGCCGCACTCGATCGCTCTCGGGTCAGCGATTGGAATTTTCTTCGGGTTCACTCCGTTGTATCCGCTGAAGACGTTGCTGTCGATCGTCGCGGCGTGGATTTCTCGTTGCAACAAGATCGCTGCCGCGATTGCGGTCACGTTGCACGATGTTCTGATCTGGGTAATGCCGGCAATCTATCTCGCCGAATACCAGTTCGGTTGCTGGATACTGCATCGCCCGGTGGCGCAGCGGGTACACTTTCGCCAGTTTGGTTTGCGCAATTACATGCACTGGCATGTATTTTCGCGGATCGTTTGGCCTGCTTTCTGGCCTGCCTTCATTGGTTCGCTCTTCCTGGCCATCCCTTCCGCGATCATTGTCTACTTTCTCATGCGCCTGCTGATCAGCCGCGCCAGAACTCCGCAGAAGATTGAGTGAAGGTGGAACACGCTGTCGTCAATAAGGTGTCAATGGAGTCGGCCCGCCCTCGGGCCGTTCGGTGTGAGGCGGCGCGAGGGCGCGCCGGCTCCACGGTGCTTGACTCGAGTGCGTTCTTGTAAGCGTTTGCGAATCAGAATGCGCCGATTAAGGTGCTGCCGTTCCGGGGATCCTATGCACTCACTACGTCGATTTCTGATCGTTTCCCTCGCATTTCTTGCAAGCACGTCTGTTGTTCGTTCGGCTGCAGCGGCACAGGCATACCTTATTGCCGACGCGCAAACCGGTTACATTTTGGAAGAACAGGAACCGAGGAAGAAACTGCAGGTCGGTAGCCTGACAAAGATTGCTACGGCGTGCGTGGTGTTGGATTGGTCAGAAAAGAAATCCGGCGATCTCAATGGAGCGGTGACCATTCCGCCGGAGGCGTTTAAAGGGACAACGGAAAACAACATCGGCTTTCAACCGGGTGACACAGTCTCCTTGCGCGATCTTCTTTATGCCGCGCTTGTGCAATCCGACAATATCGCCGCGTACACGCTGGCCTATCACGTCGGTTCGCGGCTGGAAGCAGTTGAGGCAGGCGCGAAATTGACGCCGGTCGACATGTTCGTCGCTCAGATGAACGCGCTGGCGAAACAGTTGAAGATGGAGCGCACGCGTTTTGTCAATCCCCACGGCATCGATTGGAAAGTGAAGCCTCTGCCGTATTCCACGGCGGAAGACATGGCGCGTCTCACTCGATACGCGATGAACAAGCCGAGCTTCCGTTTTTACGTGTCGCAAAAGGAACGCCAGATTTCATTTAATCGCCAAGGTCAGCAGCTGAATTACGTACTTCGCAACACGAACGAGCTCCTCGGCAAGAACGGCATCGACGGAGTGAAGACAGGCCGCTCATCGCGGGCCGGCGACTGTTTGATTTTGTATGCAAATCGTGAATCGGAAGTTGTTCGCAACGGCCAGATGGAAACGGTTTTTCCGCGCCACATAATGGTAGTACTCCTGGGCAGCACGAACCGGTTCGGAGAAGGTGAAACTTTAATGCAACGCGGCTGGCAGTTGTACGATCAATGGGCGGCTGCGGGGCGGATGGCTGATCCAAAAAAAATCCTCTAATTTCGCTTTTGCGAAAATGAAACCGCGCATTGGTGTTCTGACCAGCGGTGGCGATTGTCCCGGGCT
>JBARAJ010000079.1:0-15508 GCA_049791915.1 Candidatus Udaeobacter sp. | reverse complement strand
CTGGCGCATTGCCAGAACTTCTCGGTGGCGGGGCTGAGCCGTCCTTTTCGCGCGGCGATGCCAAGCGAGAAGGGCTTGGGCGCGGGCGTTAGTCGGACTAGTCTCACTCGGCTGCCGAAACTGTAATCAAGCACGGCCAGACCTACTCCTGTGCCGGCTTCGACGGCTGAGATAACACTGGTCATACTATCATGCTCCTCTATCACTCGCGGTTTATTTTTTACTGGAGCAAATACCGCGGCGAGGTAGGCGCTATAATCGGGAAAGTCTTCGCGCGTTAACCCCACAAAAGGTTCCCGCGCCGCGACGGCGAGCGAGACGGAGCGACGATGCGCAAGTGGATGGGTCGGTGGGACCGCAAGATGGACTTGCTCACGGAGTAATTCTTCGAAGCGGAGATCGCGAAACGCGCCGCGTTTTGCCGGACGAACAATAAACGCCAGCTGCAATCGTCCATCACGCAGACTGGTGACGATCTTCTCGCTGGTCCAATCGTGCAGTTTCACGTGAACTTTTGGCATTGCCTGTTGAAACGCGCGCAACGCCGGCGACAGGATCTGTGTCCTAAATACCGGCGTATAGCCAATGTGCAGTTCTCTTTCGCCGCCTTGCGCGAACGCGTGCACTTTTCGTACTGCTTCGTCTGCTCGCTCCAATATCGCTCGTGCTTCCTTGAGAAACAGCGATCCCGCCTCACTCAAACTGAGCGCTTTGCCTGTGCGTTCGAATAACTGCACGCTCAGCTCGTCTTCGAGATCACGGATCTGCCGGCTCACGGCCGGTTGCGAAATGTGAAGTTTCTGCGTCGCAGCACGCAAGACGTTTTGAGTCTCTGCCACAGCGACGAAGTAACGAAGATGCCGCAATTCCACTCTCGATCCAACTATGCCGAGCCGGCATATCGAGACAAGAAACATCGTCTTTCACATCTGCACAGTATCAAGCCGATCGTTGTGCATGATGAAAACGGAATTTCCGACCAATGGTGAGCTACCGATCTCTAAAGACAGAGAACATCGGCGCGGCACCGTAATTCAAGACCATCACGAGAATCGCTCCGCGCCCCTCGATGCAGAGGATTCGTCAGGCAAAGAAAAGAGGCAGTCACTCTTTCACCGACCGGGCGTGATTATCGCCGCTGCGGCGCTGGTGATTGTCGCAATCGGCTATGGCAGCTTTGTGTTGTCTCATTCGTTCACTCACGAAACCACCGACGATGCGTTTATCGATGTGCACACGGTTTCCGTGGCACCAAAAATCGCCGGTCGTGTGGCCGTCGTCCGTGTGGATGACAATCAACTGGTCAAAAAAGGCGACGTCCTGGTCGAGATCGATCCGCGGGATTTTCAAGTCGCACTGGCGCAGGCCAAAGCGAACCTTGCAAAGGATAAGGCCACGCAAGTTCAAGCAAAGGTAAACGAAAAGCGCGCGCAGGATCTATTTACTAAGAAGGTCATCAGCACGCAGGAGCGAGACACCAACGTTGCCACTTCAGACTCAACCAAAGCAAGTGTGGAAGCCGATGAAGCGGCAGTCGAGCAAGCCGAACTTAACTTGGGTTACACCAAAGTCATAGCGCCGATCGACGGCTACGTGACTAAGGAAGCGGTGGCTACCGGCGATTACGTGCAAGTGGGACAGGCGTTCATGTCGCTTGTGCCACCGCGAGTTTGGGTAATCGCCAATTTCAAAGAGACGCAACTCCGGAATATGCAACCGGGACAACCCGTAGACATCTCCGTGGACGCTTACCCGAGTCTCAAATTGCGCGGACGCGTGGACAGCATTCAGGCCGGCAGCGGCGCGGCCTTCAGTTTGTTGCCGCCGGAGAACGCTACCGGCAATTACGTGAAAGTCGTGCAGCGCGTGCCGGTAAAGATCGTGCTCGACGAACGACAGGATGTGCAGCGCGTACTCGGGCCGGGAATGTCCATTGTGCCGGATGTGGCGGTGGGTGGTGGCGCCGGCGTTGCACTCAAGGTTGCAACCGTCGCGATAATTCTTGCAGGTGGCGTAATTGTCGGTGCGGCGCTGTGGATCTGTCGAGTTCGGAAGGAGCAATCATGAGCGCCGATACTGCGTCACCGCTGGCTAACGAGTGGCGACCGAGTGTTAACCCATGGCTGATTGCGATTTCGATCATGCTCGCAACAATCATGGAAGTGCTCGACACTTCCGTGGCGAATGTTTCGCTTCCATACATCGCCGGAAATCTTTCCGCGTCGACAGATGAAGCGACTTGGGTGTTAACCAGCTATCTGGTTTCCAATGCCATCATTCTTCCGGCGACCAACTGGTTAGGCCAGTTATTCGGACGAAAACGATTCCTCATTAGCTGTATCCTTCTATTCACCTTCGCCTCGGCATTGTGCGGGATCGCCGGAAGTCTTGGTTTCTTGATCATGGCGCGCGTATTGCAGGGCGCAGCTGGTGGTGCGCTGCAACCGATCTCGCAGGCGGTTCTCATGGAAAGTTTCCCGGTGGAGAAACGTGGAATGGCGATGGCTGTTTTTACCATGGGTATAGTTGTCGCGCCGATTCTCGGGCCAACGATCGGCGGATGGCTGACCTACAACTACTCCTGGCGCTGGGTGTTTTATATCAATCTGCCGATCGGCATCCTCGCTGTTATCTTAATTCATGCCTTTCTCGAAGATCCGCCTTACTTAAAACGCGTCTCCGCCGCGAACATTGACTACCTCGGGTTCGGATTTTTGAGCGTTTGGCTGGCAAGCTTGCAAATAATGCTCGATAAGGGCCAGGAGCTCGACTGGTTCAGCTCGAAAATGATTGTCTGGTCCGCGGTGCTCTCCACCGTGGGCTTCGTCGGTTTCATCGTACGCGAGCTACTCACGCGATTTCCCCTCGTCGACCTTCGCATCCTCAAGAACCGCAATTTCGCTGTCGGAAGTCTACTCATCTTGTTAGTCGGCGCACTTCTTTACGGCACGACCGCAATCCTGCCGTTGTTCCTGCAGAATTTGTTGAGTTACACCGCGCTGGCGGCGGGTCTGGCGCTGACTCCACGCGGTATCGGCGCATTTTTGGCGACAATCGTTGTCGGTCGCATCGCAGGACACATTAGTAACCGCGTTCTGATCATCGTCAGTTGCCTGGTGTTTGGATATGCATGCTTCGAGCTTGGCAACATTAACCTTCAAGTAGCGCCGGGTAACCTGTTCTGGCCAATTGTCCTTAGTGGCGTGGGGGCCGCTTCAATCTTTGTTCCCCTTACCACATCGGCGATGGGCACGCTGAGCCGCGAACAGATGGGTAACGCGGCCGGCATTTTTAATCTAATGCGCAATATCGGTGGGAGCATTGGCATCGCGATGATCACGACGCTGGTCACCCGTCACGCGCAGGCGAGCCAGGCGGCTCTTGTCTGGCATATGTCCAAGTTTAATTTCAACTTCCAACAACAGTTCGCGCATATCCAGAGCGCACTAGCGAACAACACCGGCAACTGGGCAGCGACGAAGAAATCACTCGCAGTTCTTTACGGCATCCTCCAACAACAAAGCTCTCTACTCAGTTACGTCTACGGATTTCGCTTCTGCGTGCTGGTCTGCCTGGTTTGTGCGGCGCTCGCTTTTCTATTCAAGAAAGTTGGCAAACCAACCGGCCCCATCGCGGCCCATTGATGACGTAGGAGGACTAACTAATGAACACCACATTCGAAGCAACCGACAGTAAGTCGCGCGTTCTAATCGTAGATGACAACTCCAGGTTCGCGGGCGGTGCGCAGCTGTTTCTCGAACACACCGGAAATTACTTTGCGTGCGCAGTGAACGATCCGCGGCGGGCGTTGGAAACCGCCCGCAGCTTCAAGCCCGATCTCGTGATCGTCGATCTTATCATGCCACAAGCCGACGGCCTTGAAGTAGCGACGCAGCTCGAAGCGGACTGGGCGCTGCACGAAGTGCCGATCGTTTTCGTGACCGCACTGATCACGCCGGAAGAAGCGCGCGGTGGTCGTCGCATCAACGGCCATCGTGTCGTTCCGAAGCCGACACGCGGTATCGATCTAATCAGAGTTGTCGAGGAGAATTTGCCTTGTTGCTCAGATGTGTGAGCGGTCTCGCGAAATACTGACCCACGCCGGAGGTTTAAATGTCTTCGTTCCTTTGCGAGTTGGAGCATGCCTGTCAGTTATGCTGAGGCAAGAAACATGGTCTTTCACAAGATCGACATCGTGGCCGCATTGTTAGTTCATGAAAATATTAGCTAAAGTCAGTCGGTTCCTTTTGGGTCTGATCTTTCTGGTCTTCGGCCTGAATGGATTTCTTCATTTCATTCCGATGCCTCCGCCCAGCGGAGTCGCGGGACAATTCCTCGGAGCGATGTTCGTTTCGAAATATCTCCTGGTGGTATCCGGGCTTCAGGCGATTTCAGGCGCGTTGCTTCTGATCAATCGCTATGTGCCGCTCGCACTCACGATTCTCGGACCGATTATCGTGAACATTCTCTTGTTTCACGGCCTGATGAATCCGGCCGGTATCGGACTGGCGATCTTCGTCACGATCTTTTGGGGCGTGGTGTTCGTCAGTGTGCGTTCGGCGTTCGCCGGAGTCTTTGAAGCGCGCGTCGACATGAAAACCGCGCCGGTGCGCGGGCCTGTCGGCATTAGTTCCGCAACCGCCTAACAAATCATCCAACGGGAACAAACATATGAAAAACATCCTGCTCATTCAAAGCAGCCCGAGAGGATCGGAGTCTTACTCTCAACGCGTCGCCGATTCGATCGTCGACGAGATCAAGGACCGTGATCCGAATACAACAGTCACTTTTCGTGATCTGACCGCAGACCCGCTGCCGCATGTCGGGCCTGCATTCATTAGTGCGCTTTCGGCTAAGCCGCAGGAACTGACGGCAGCGCAGAGCGAGGCGTTGGCGTTGTCCGATGCGCTGATCGGAGAACTGGTGACGGCCGACGTCATTGTGCTGGCGGTTCCGATGCACAACTTCGGGATTCCCTCAACGCTCAAGGCGTGGATCGATCACGTCGTGCGCGCGGGGCGCACGTTTACTTATTCGGAGGGTGGACCGGAAGGTTTACTTAAGGGCAAGCGCCTCATTCTCGTGCTCGCCAGCGGAGGCGTTTACTCCAACGGTCCGGCGAAGCAACTCGATTTCCAAGAGCCGTATCTCCGCGCCGCCCTGGGCTTCATCGGACTCACCGACATTGAAGTCGTGCGCGTTGAGGGAGTGGCGATGAGCACCATCGGCGCGGACAAGGCCCTCGCTACCGCGACTGCGCACTCACGGGAGATCCTCGCACGCGCCGCTTAAGCCAAATGAAATCATTCAAATACAGGAGGAAAAAATATGAGTAGAACGCTTAAAGCAATCGAGCGTCACATGACGCAGCCATCCAAAGCGGAAGTCGTTGAGCGGTCCGCACCGAAGCTTGTTGCAGAACGGCAACAGCGCGGGCCGGAAACGATCTTAGGATTTGCGTTGAGAAAATTGCGGTTGGCCTTCGCGCCTTCGCAAACAACCAAACTCGCAACCGTTAACCGATAAACAGTTATGAGCAGAACAACCGAAGCAATTATCAAACACACAGACGCAACGTCCGAGAAAAAATCGGCCAGCGCGAGATCGCAAACAATGAAAGCAATTCGAATTCACAACTACGGCGGACCGGAAGTCTTGCAGTACGAAGATGCGCCGCGTCCGAAGCCACAGGCGGGCGAAGTTCTCATCCGAGTCCACGCGGCCGGAGTGAACCCGATCGATTGGAAAGTTCGTGAAGGCCACATGAAAGACTTCTGGCCTCATGAATTCCCACTCATTCTCGGCTGGGATGTCTCTGGCACGGTAGAAGCAGTCGGACCTGGTCCCGCCGCCGCGGGACGCTTCAACAAAGGCGATGAGGTTTACAGCGTACCGGATGTGTCGCGCGACGGCGCTTATGCCGAATACGTCGTCGTTCGAGAAAGCGAATTGGCGTTAAAACCAAAGTCACTTCATCACGTCCACGCGGCGGCGGCGCCTCTGGCGGCACTAACCGCGTGGCAAGCGTTGTTCGATGCAGGCCAACTGGTGTCCGGCCAGCGCATCTTGATTCACGGCGGCAGCGGCGGCGTTGGCCACGTTGCCGTGCAACTGGCGAAGTGGAAAGGCGCGCACGTTTTCGCTACGGCTTCCGCCAAGAATCAGGAATTGCTGCGCGAGCTCGGGGTCGACGAACCGATCGACTACACGAAACAAAAATTCGAAGACGTGGCGCGCGATGTCGATCTTGTGCTCGACCTCATCGGTGGCGAAACGCAGGAGCGTTCCTGGTCGGTATTGAAAAATGGCGGTGTTCTGCTTTCGCTTGTGCAACCTCCATCGGTTGAGAAAGCGAAAGCGCTCGGTGTCCGCGCCGCATTTGTGGCTGGCCACCCAAGCGGTGCTCAACTGGCCGAGATCGCCAAGCTAATTGATTCAGGCGAACTGAAGCTGACGATCGATCGCATCCTGCCGCTTTCGGAAGTGCGCCGCGCGCACGAGCTCAGTCAAAGCGGTCACACGCGCGGGAAAATTGTCCTTCGAGTAAAGGAGTAACCGTCACGACGAAAGGAGAAGCATTATGATTACGATGTCGATCTTATGGGTGCTGATCATCTGTCTGTTCATCATGAATCCGGAATCGCCTAACAACCATCGGATCGGTTCGCTCGTAAAGATGGTATGCCGAAATTTCAACAATCACCGGGACACCAAATAAGGAGGCTGTAAAATGAAATCACAATGTCACACCGCGACGGACTGGGACGTCTCGCTTTGGTCTGCCCTGCTCAGTCCGCTGATCGGATTCTTGTTAGGCTTCCTCGGAGGATTCCTTCTTTAATCACTGAAGACAGACACAAAGATGAAAAAGGCAAACCGGAAACAAACCAACCTCGCAAAGCCACGGAAATGTTCAGTTCCGCGACCAACCGCCTTCGCGTGAAGCCATGGCGAGCCACAGGAGGTCGCGTCTATCTTCGTGAATTCGCGAAGAATTCGCGAATCCTTGCCGCGTTTGCGCCCGGCGCAAATCAAGTCCCACAATTTTTCTTCCCTCGTAAATCGGGTTCTTAGAACCTCGTTGGCATTCGGAAAGCTAATGCAGCGATTAACGAAATGACTTCGTCAACCCTATGAAATCGATACCTGGAACATTGCAGGACGGCGGGGCATCATTTGCCGCCACGCACTGGACTCTAATTTTGCGCGCTCGACAGTCCGACCCAACGGAAACAGCACGAGAAGCGCTTTCCGATTTCTGTGAAGCCTATTGGCCACCCCTTTACACTTTTTTGCGACGTCGGGGTCACGCTTCTCCCGAAGCGCAGGATCTTGTTCAAGGTTTTTTTGTCCATCTGCTTGAAAAAAATACGTTGAGTCGCGCAGATAAGGAGAAAGGCCGGCTCCGTACATTTCTGCTCGGCTCGCTACAGAATTTTTTGTGCAACGAGTACGACAGGAGTCGCACCCTCAAAAGAGGCGGTGGTCATCAAATTGTGTCGATAGACGAGCATCTGCCCCAGGCCGAAGCATCAATGATGGAGACAGCTCATCTCAGTGATTCACGCGGTTACGATCTAGCCTGGGCTTCGAATATCGTGAAACGCGCCTGGCAACAGGTGCAAAATGCGTTTGAGGCGGAAGGAAAAGCCGAATCGCTTGAAGTGCTAAGGCCGTTCGTTGACGGCAGCGGACAGACGCCGCCAAATCAAGAAGAAGCGGCGGAAAAACTTGGAGTTCCCGTAGCGACGCTGCGTACGTGGCTTTGGCGTTTGCGTCAGCGTTATCGCGAAGCGCTAAGGGCCGAAGTGGCGAGCACAGTGTCTGATCCGGACGATGTCGATCAAGAGCTTCATTATCTCTATAAAATTCTGACGGCATGAACTTCCGATCTGAGATTCCTGATCGCGAAACAGTAGACGACAGAACGTCGAGGACATGGGGATCCAGGCTCTCACTCGAAAGAGGTAGCGCCGATCCCCTCCTCCGAAGCAATTTAAAATCTAACCGAGGCGCAGCGGCGATTCAGTCGGCTCTAAGCGACAATCGGCGGGTGCAAGCACTTTCCGGCACGCACTCGAACCGTACTGGTGTAATTGAAAACGGCATCGATCTGATCCGCGGTTCGGACTTAGATAGAGCGCTCGCATTTACCGGTATGGAGCGCGAACCAACCGTCGGAGCATGCGCGATTTGCGGACGACCGCTCACGCAAGATAGTAGATGCCTTCGTTGTCTCGCTGATCTCGGTTTCTTGAGCGGCAGTCAGGAACCAGGACAATCCGAAACACCCCGGCGATTGACGCCTGGACCGCTGAAGTACGATCACTTCGAAGTAGAAGTAGGAGGGGACGGCTTTCCGGTCGAGCTCGGCGCCGGAGCAATGGCTATCACCTATCGTGCACGCGACACCGTTTTGAATTCCGTCGTCGCGCTTAAGGTAATCGACCGAAGAGTTGCGAAAATTCCCGGCGTACGGTCACGGTTCCTGCGCGAGGCGCGAGCAGCCGCGCAGATCCATCATCCGAACGTCGCGCGTGTAAGTCATTACGGAGAGCAGGACGGTGAATGTTTCTACGTCATGGAATTGGTCGAGGGCGAAACGCTCGAGGCCAGGGTTCGTCGCGAAGGTCCAATGCCGCTTGCCCTTGGACTTGAAGTGATTGAGCAAGCCGCGCGCGCATTGGCTGCGGCGCAAGCATGCGGTGTCGTTCATCGCGATATCAAACCGTCCAATATCATGCTCGAGTCCGATCCGAGCGGCGCGTTGATTGTTAAAGTGATCGACTACGGCATTGCCAAGGTCGCGGACGCTCAAGCGGAACGCGACGATGAAAAAACTCAGTCTGGTTTCATCGGAACTCCGGCGTTCGCGAGTCCAGAGCAGTTCGCTCCTTCGCAGCAGACGAAAATCGACACGCGTTCGGACATCTATTCGTTAGGCGTGACCTTTTGGTATCTGCTCTCTGGCCGTGTCCCTTTTGTTGGGCGCACGCTAAGCGACATTCGCTTGAGGCAGACAGAGCCGTTACCAATTGAGCAGTTAAAAGTTGGGGATGTGCCGGCGCGGATTCTTGCGCTGCTGAAATCGATGCTCGCCTCGGATCCCAAAGATCGGCCGCAATCCGCGCGCGAGTTACTTTCCGAAGTCCATCGCTGCTACACAAAGTTCAGCGCCGAAGCACGTTTGCGCCGAAAACGATTCATCGTGGCGGCGGCAGGAGCGATGGCCGTCGCCCTCGCAACCGTATTAGGAGCCTGGGCTTATCAAAATGTGCAAGCTTCCGCCGAGCTCGAACGATCGATCGCGGTTTTGCCATTCGAAAATCTCAGTGCGAATGGCGAAGACACCTATTTCACCGTGGGAATGCAGGACGAGATCACCGGGGATCTGGCGAAGCTTGCGGGAATGAAAGTAATAGGGAGTCAGAGCACGCGTTCGTATCCGCCGGGTAAAGAACGCAACCTTCACGCAATCGGTCGGGATCTCGGCGTGCGGCACCTGCTTGTGGGAACCGTTTCGCGCGACCATGATCAAATGCGCGTTGCGCTTCAACTTGTCGACCTTCGCGACAGCGGCAGCCCGTGGACCGAAACATACGAACGTCCGATGAAAGACGTGTTCGCGCTCCAAAGCGAAATTACGCAAGCTGTCGCCGCGCGATTGAAAGCCCGTCTCTCGCCTAACGAGACCGTTGCGCTGAATGAGCCACCAACAGCCGATTTGCGCGCCTATGATCTTTACCTTCGCGCTCAGGCTATCAGCGTCCTGGTAAAAAATACCGTCGAATGGGCGTCGATAATGGAACAAAAGGTTTCGCTTCTGAATGAGGCGGTAAACCTCGATCCGAAATTCGTGCTCGCTTACTGTGAGTTGGCAAGGGCTTACGACAAACTCTACCAAGCCAAAGACATCACGCCGGTGGAAAACCGAAACATCGATTACCGCGCACTGGCTGAGGCCGCCTTGGAGAAAGCGCGAAGCGTAGCGCCCGACTTTGGCCCCGTGCATCTCGCCTTAGCTGACCATTTCGTCCTGGCCCACAATGATGTCGAGCAAGGCCGTCTCGAAATAGATCTTGCGCGTCAGACGATGCCAAATAGCGCCGCACTCGAGACGAGCGCGGGAGCGATCGCGGGTCGTCAAGGTCGTTGGGATGATTCTGTGCGCTTCGCTGAGAGTGCCGTTGCGCTTGAGCCACGCGCCACGGAGAAGCTTTTTTTTCTCGCGAACACGTATCGTTTGATGCGCCGATACGATCGCTTTGACGGCGTGATGACCAGGTTGCTCGGAGTATTGCCGCCAGATCGCTCAGCGACGTACCGGGTCTTCCGCACTTTCGGTCCGCTGGAGAGTGAAGGGAACCTCGATCCGCTGCGTGCAGCTGTCGCCACCGTTACGCCCGAGGAAGACCCGAGCGGTGCGATCAGAGATTTACACAATCTGATTCTTGCACTTTGGAGTCATGATCCTGATTCCGTATCGCGGATTTCCAAACAGGCTGCCGAGACCACGTTTGTGTTTAATACCGTCAAATATCCCAAAAGCTGGTACGAGGGTCTGGCCGCGCGAATGCGTGGCGACAAGAAGGGCGCGCAGGCGGCTTTTGCCGCAGCTCGTCTCGAAGTTGAAAAAGCTGTGTTGGCCGACGCGTCTGATGGCCGTGCCTTGAGTTTGCTCGCGATGATCGACGCCGGTCTTGGACGGCAAGAACAAGCTATTCAGGAAGCCAAACACGCTTGCGAGTTGAAAACCTTCGAAAATTTCGCACCAAATGCGGCGATCGTGCGCTGCAATTTGGCGGTCGTTTATGCGTGGAATGGGCAGTTCGATCTCGCAGTTTCGGAATTGGATCAATTGGCAAACAGGCCCGCGGGAACCAACCTGCCGGCCCAGCCGACTTACGGTGATTTTCGACGGAACCCCTTATGGGACCCGCTGCGTAATGATCCGCGCTTCACTGCGATCATGAAGCGACTCGCACCAGTTGCATCTTCTGAATAGGAGCTATTCGTCCACGCGCTTCGCCGAATCACGAAGAAGCGGCGGGACAAAACGTCGAGGACATGCGGATCCAGGCTCTCACTCGAAAGAGGTAGCGCCGATCCCCTCCTCCGAAGCAATTTAAAATCTAACCGAGGCGCAGCGGCGATTCCACCTGCTCTAAGCGATGATGGGCGGGTGCAAGCATCTTCCGGCACGCACTCGAACGGTACCGGTGTAATTGGAAATGGCATCGACCTGATCCGCGCTTCGGAGTTAGATAGAGCGCTGGGATTTACTGCTATGGAACGCGAACGAACCGTCGGAGCCTGCGCGATTTGCGGACGACCGCTCACGCAAGATGGTAGATGCCTTCGTTGTCTCGCTGATTTGGGTTTCTTGAGCGGCAGTCAAGAACCAGGACCATCCGAAACACCCCGTCGATTGACGCCTGGACCGCTGAAGTACGATCACTTTGAAGTTGAAATCGGCGCGGACGGCTTTCCGATCGAGCTCGGCGCCGGAGCAATGGCGATAACTTATCGCGCGCGCGACGCGGTTTTAAATTCACTGGTCGCTCTTAAAGTAATAGACCGAAAAGTCGCGCAGATGCCCGGAGTCCGATCGCGTTTCTTGCGTGAAGCGCGCGCGGCCGCGCAAATTCATCATCCGAACGTCGCGCGCGTCAGTCATTACGGCGAACAAGACGGTGAGTGTTTCTACGTCATGGAATTGGTCGAAGGCGAAACGCTCGACGCCAAAGTGCGGCGCGAAGGTCCGATGCCGCTCGCGCTGGCGCTTGAAGTGATTGAACAAGCCGCGCGCGCGCTAGCCGCGGCGGAAAAGTGCGGAGTTGTGCACCGCGACATCAAGCCGTCCAACATCATGCTCGAATCGGATCCGAGCGGCGCGTTGATTGTTAAAGTAATCGACTACGGCATTGCTAAAATCCTCGATCCGGAAGCAGAACGCGGTGCCGAGCAAACTCAAACCGGATTTATTGGAACCCCAGCCTTCGCCAGTCCCGAGCAATTCGCTCCTTCGGAAGAGATGACAATCGATGTGCGATCGGACATTTACTCGTTAGGCGTGACCTTTTGGTATCTGCTTGCTGGCCGTGTGCCATTTGTCGGGCGCACGCTTCGAGAAGTTGCGGCAAAACAGGCCGAGGAACTTCCGCTCGAGCAACTGAAGAATGCTCACGTGCCCGCGCGTGTGATCGCGCTCTTGCAGTCGATGTTGGCTGTCGATCCTGCGAAGCGCCCGCAAACAGCGCGCGAACTTCTGTCGGCAATCCACCGCTGCTATACAAAGTTCAGCACGGAAGCACGCGCGCGCCGGAAGCGATTTATCCTGGTCGCTGCCGGAACAACTCTAGTTCTCGGTGCGATCGCATTCGGAACTTGGTTGCATCAGCGCGTGCAATCTTCGGCTGAGATCGAACGCTCGATCGCGATTTTGCCTTTTGAAAATCTGAGCGAAGACAACGCGAATGCGTACTTTGCCGAGGGCATCCAGGATGAGATTTTGACGCGCTTATCCAAGATCGCCGATTTGAAGGTGATCTCGCGCACTTCCACGCAGCATTACAAAAGTGCGCCGGAGAACCTGCCCGAGATCGGCAAGCAGCTTGGGGTTGCTCACATCCTGGAAGGAAGTGTGCAGAGGAGCGGCGACGGAGTGCGTGTGAACGTGCAGTTGATCAAAGCCGCTAACGATTCCCATCTGTGGGCCGATACCTTCGATCGCAAACTAACCGACATCTTTTCGGTGGAGAGTGAAGTGGCCAAAGCCATCGCCGAGCAGTTGCGAGCGCACCTTACCGGTCAGGAAGAGCAAGTCATCGCCGCTAAACCGACAGACAATGTTGAAGCTTACGACGCCTACCTGCGTGGCCTGGCTTATAGTCTGAAAATTGCCATCACACCCGCCAACTCCCTTGCCGCGCAGAAATATCTCAAAGAAGCGGTCCGGTTGGACCCGAAGTTCGCCCTTAGTTGGGCGCTGCTGTCATACGTTGATGCGGCCGGTTACATCACACTAGCTCTTCAACCCACAGTCGCCTTGCGTGAAGAGGCCCGACAGACAGCCGAAACCGCACTCACTCTGCAGCCCAATCTAGGCGAGGCCATATTAGCCAAGGGCTATTACCACTACGCCTGCCTAAAGGATTACGACACCGCCGTGCATTACTTTGAACAGGCACGTCAATTCCTGCCTAATAGCAGCAAGATTCCTGAATCACTGGGCTATGTCACACGGAGGCGAGGCCAGTGGGACCTGAGCGAGTCATACTTCAACGAAGCCGAGCGGCTCGACCCGCGCAATGTTTTCCTGCTCACCCAGCACGCGATTTCCTATCAGTCTCTTCGTCGGTTCCCCGAAGCACTGCGAAAGCTTGATCAGGTTCTTAATATCACACCCGACGACGTGGATACCCTCGCGGTGAAGGCGAATATCGCACAAGCTGAGGGCGACCTGCGGCGTGCCTCGGCGCTCCTCGCTCCGCTCCACCCGGCCGCCGACGACTCGGGCGCGTTGGAAACACAAGTTTACCAAGCGATTCTGGAGCGCCGTTCTGCACCGGTCATTCCTCAGCTCAAAGAGATACTTGCCAAGCCTGATCCAGCATTAGGGTACTTCAACGGCGAACTGCGCTTTTGGTTAGGCTGGGCAGAAGAAGTCGCCGGCGATCATGCCGCCGCCGAGGAAAGTTGGCGACAGGCACGCAGCGAACTGGAACCTTTCCTCAAAGAACAGCCGGAAAATTTTGCCCTGATTGGCGATCTCGCGCTGACCGATATGGGCCTCGGTGACAAAGCCGCTGCGTTGGCTCTGGCTGAACAAGCTATGGCAGCGGATCCGATCGAGAAAGACGCGCTGACTGGTCCTGCTCCGATCGAGATCCTCGCCCGGGTGGCAGCGCGCTTGGGGGAACCCGACCGCGCCATCGCTACTTTAGAGAAGCTACTCTCGATACCGTATGCAGGCCCGCTAGCTGTGAACGGGTCGCTCACGCCCGCGCTGCTCCGGCTCGATCCGATGTTCGATCCCCTACGAAACGATCCGCGTTTCAAAGCGCTGACTGAGAGCTCCGCCGCGTCTGGTTCTCACTAAGAGGCGCAGTCTCAAACGGACTTGGGTCGCACCTGAAATTGCTCACCTCGAACTACCACTCGTAGATGTCTCGAGGAACGGCGGATCTTCGCGCAGGAAGTGAATTCGCTTGGGCTTCAACGATGGCGCGGGTAGGATCAACCACGCAATCGGCGTGTTGCACGAACCGAAGTTAAATGAGTCCCTAGCAGTTACTGGTATGGAGCGCGACCCAGCCGTAGGCACGTGCGCGATCTGCGGAAGACCACTTTCGCAGGATGGTAGATGCCTTCGTTGTCTCATTGGAGTTGGTTTTCTGGGCGGCAGTCACGAACCTGACAAACCGGAAACGCGCAGACGATTGACGCCTGGACCGCTGAAGTACGATCACTTCGAAGTTGAAGTTGGCGCGGACGGTTTTCCGGTCGAGCTCGGGGCGGGAGCGATGGCAGTAACTTACCGCGCTCGCGATACGGTATTGAACTCCGAGGTCGCGCTCAAAGTGATCGACCGCGCAGTGGCGGAAAATCCCGGGGCGCGCTCGCGTTTCCTCCGCGAAGCGCGCGCCGCTGCGCAAATTCACCATCCGAATGTCGCGCGTGTCAGTCACTACGGAGAACAGGATGGTGAGTGTTTTTATGTGATGGAACTGCTCGAGGGAGAGACGCTCGAAGCGCGCATCCGGCGTGAAGGGCCAATGCCGCTCTCCCTCGCCTTGGAAATAACAGAACAAGCCGCGCGAGCATTGGCTGCGGCGGAAGCGTGCGGTGTGGTGCATCGCGACATCAAGCCATCCAACATCATGCTCGAATTCGACGCCGGCGGCGCATCGATCGTTAAGGTAATCGATTACGGTGTAGCCAAAGTTCTGGCGCCTCAGGCCGGGGCTGGCGCGGAACAAACCCGCGCTGGTTTTATTGGAACGCCGGCTTTCGCCAGTCCGGAGCAATTCGCCGAAAACGGTAAATCGCGCATCGACACGCGTTCGGACATTTACTCACTGGGAGTGACACTTTGGTTTCTGCTGTGCGGACGGACACCATTTGTCGGGCGTACGCTCGAAGAAGTTGCGGCAAGACAGGCGGAGGAACTCCCGCTCGAGCAGCTGAAGAATGCTCACGTGCCGGCGCGTGTGATTGCGCTCTTGCAGTCGATGTTAGCTGTCGATCCAGCGAAGCGTCCGCAAACAGCGCGCGAACTGCTATCGGCAATCCACCGCTGCTCCACAAAATTCAGCACGGAAGCACGGTTACGTCGAAAGCGATCCATCGTAGCGACCGCGGGAGTAACTGCAGTTGTCGGGGTGATCGCAATCGGCACCTGGTTCTACCAACGCGCGCAATCTTCGGCTGAGATGGAACGATCGATCGCGGTTTTGCCTTTTGAAAACCGGAGCGAAGACAAAGCGAATGCGTACTTTGCCGAGGG
>JBARAJ010000078.1:0-4724 GCA_049791915.1 Candidatus Udaeobacter sp. | reverse complement strand
GAGCCAGTCTCCATGCTGCCGCCGATGATCACCGGCTGGCCTGTGTCGCGATAGCGCGCGGGCAACTCGTCGTGCCCCGGACCGAACGCGCGCGTCGAGCCTTTACGATGCACGAGCAATGTCTTTTCCCTCCCATCGACCACGTGCCGTTCCAGTTTTGCGGTGTTATGTGAGACGTCGTAAACCACGCGCATCCCGAGCTCTTCAGCGCTGCGGCCGAAAATTTCGGAAAAAACTTCGCGGATCCGGTGAAGAATTACCTGCCGATTCGCGAACGACATGTTCAATCCGCATTTCATCGCGGCGAAATAATCGCGGCCTTCCGGTGAATCGAACGGCGCGCACGCCAGTTCGCGATCCAAGATTTTGATGCCGTACTTCGGCTCCATCACTTTCAAGAATTTCAGGAGATAATCCGTGGCGACCTGATGTCCGAAGCCGCGGCTGCCGCAGTGAAACATCATCACGATCTGGTTTGGAATCGTGATCCCGAATTTTTCAGCGAGGTCCTTATCGCGCACGTCCTCTGGCCGGGCGACCTGCACCTCCAGGTAATGATTGCCGCTGCCGAGTGTGCCGACCTGGTTGTAGCCGCGCTCAACTGCGCGCTCGCTGATTTTCGATGCATCGGCGCCCGCGATGCAACCGTTCTCCTCGGTAAACTCCAGATCTTCCTGCCAGCCCAGATCGCGCTCGACGCACCAACGCGCACCTTGCTCCACCAGGTCTCGAAATTCGTTATGCGATAGTTTGAGGAATCCGTGAGTGCCAACGCCTGCCGGAACGCGTTGGAAAAGGCGATCGACGATTTCTTTCAAGCGTGGTTGTACATCTTCCAGTGTCAGGTTCGTGGTGATGAGGCGCATGCCGCAGTTGATGTCGAACCCGATGCCGCCAGGCGAGATCACGCCGCCTTCGTGCACATCCATGGCAGCGACACCGCCGATGGGAAATCCATAACCACTGTGGCCATCCGGCATGCAAAGCGCGTAGCGCGCGATCCCCGGTAAAGTGGCGACGTTACTAATCTGCTGGTAGACCGCTTCGTCCATTTCCCGCACCAGTTTTTCCGTTCCGATGATCCGCGCCGGGACGCGCATGCCTTCCTTGTAGCTCGGAGGTAGTTCCCAAACCGTGTCAGAAATTTTTTTGAGGCTATCGATGATCGCCATGGCAACTCTGCCTCCGCAACAGACCAGTTACGCGGTTGCGTTTTGGAGTGCGGCCCTGTTTCGCCGCTTTTTAACCGTCCGTGACGATCGTACGCCCAGTGTCGCTCCGGCTTTAAGAAACGAATCGACCCACCAAAAAACGTTTTCCTTGCGAACGTTGCGTCGCATCCGCTTCATTCGCGCGGTGCGCTCGGCTGGGCTCATGCGGAATGCTTTCACAATTGTGTCCGCCATTAACTCGACATCGTAAGGATTGACTAGCAGAGCATCAGGTTTGAGTTGCTCCGCTGCGCCTGCGAACTGGCTCAAGATGAGTGCGCCATCCTCATCTGTGCGGCTCGCGCAATATTCCTTTGCGACGAGGTTCATTCCGTCCTTAAGGGGAGTGAGGAACGCGATGTCGCATGCGCGATAGTGCGCGACAAGTTCTTCGCGGTCGAGTCCGCGAAAATGATACTGCACCGGGATCCACGTGCTCGTGGAGAAACGGCCGTTGATGTCGCCCACCAGCCGGTCAATGCGGCCTTTGAACTCGTGATAGCGTGGAATTTCTACCCGGCTTGGCACGACAATCTGGATCAGCACCACGCGGCCGAGCAGTTCCGGATATCGCTCGAGCGCATTGCGAAACGCGCGAAGGCGCTCTGGGATTCCCTTACTGTAATCGAGCCGGTCCGATCCGAGGATCAACTGACAATCGGGAAAACTGGCGCGCAACTGTTGTGACCTTTGCGCTACCGCCTCGCATTTTGCGCCGTTTTCGAACGCCTCGAAATCGATACCGATCGGGAAATGCCCGACGCGAATTTTTCGCTTTTCGAATCGGATCACATGCGTTTCGCCGCGAGAAAGAACTTTCGCGTCTGGCATCACGCGCCTCACGCACTGAAGAAAGTTGCGCACGTCGCGGCGGGTCTGGAACCCCAGGAGATCGAACTGGAGCAGCGGGCTCAGGAGCCGTCGTTGTTGCGGTAGCTTCGCAAAAATGTCATAGGGCGGAAACGGGATGTGCAGGAAGAATGTTAGCGCCGAGACCTTTTGCGGCGCGCTTCGTTCGCGCAACGCCTGGGCAACGTACATCAGGTGATAATCGTGGACCCAGATGAAATCGTCGCGCTGGGCACTGCGGATGATCGCATCCGCATACCGTTCGTTGACTTGCTTGTAAGCCTGCCAATACCCCGGGTCGAAATTGCAGAAATTCTGCAGATCGTGAAAAAGCGGCCAGATCACCTCGTTGGAGAAGCCGTAGTAAAATTCGGCGCGCTCAGTCTCACTCAGGGCCACGGGCACAACATTGTAACCGGCGTCGCGGGTGGCTTTGGCCAGCGGCTCGTTAGGAATTTCGCCCGCGGTTCCCGGCCAACCAATCCACGTCCCACCGCGCTCACGCAGCACCGGCTCAACTGCGGAAACAAGTCCGCCGACAGCAGGCGTGACCGTCCAGAGATCTTCGCCTGCCGAATCGAGAGCGAACGGCAATCGATTTGAAACGATTATAAGGTGGTTCATCTTGGCAACGGTAAAAACGTTAGCTTGTTTGTAGGAGCTTCTACAATTGAATTGCGCGCCCATCGCTCATTGTGGGTAACGGCCTGAGGGCCGGCCGTCTCCAGCATCGCGCAGATGGAGCCGGGCTGCCCTCAGCCCGTAAACGATGGAATCAACTGGTCATGACTAGCTTGTGGTTGCATCCAGGCTCAAAGACGTTCTTGGTTTCGCTATGCTTTCTTCTGCGCTGAATCTGGTTGACGAGATAATTGCTGGCGCCGGCGGAAAACGGCCTGCCGTCTTTCTCGATTACGATGGCACCCTTACGCCTATTGTTAGTCATCCTGAGGACGCGTGGCTCCCGGATTCAATGCGACAGACGCTGCGATTACTAGCCGCGCGTGTGCCGGTCGCCATCCTGAGCGGACGCGATTTGGATGATGTTCGGGGTCGCGTGCTCGTTGATGGCATCGTTTACGCCGGCAGTCATGGATTTGATATCGCGGGTGCAGGCGGATTACGCAGGGAACTCGGTGTCGCATATCTGCCCGTGCTCGACGCGGCAGAGACCGAGCTACGCGAAGCGCTTGATGAAATTCCAGGTGCGCAATTGGAACGGAAACATTTTTCTGTCGCCGCGCATCATCGCAACGTGAACGAAAACGATGCCTTTAGAGTTGCGCTGGCTGTGGACGCAGTGGCAGCAAAACACCGCGAGCTGCGCAGGATGGACGGAAGGAAAGTTTACGAACTGTTGCCCGATATTGATTGGAATAAAGGCAACGCCGTGCTCTGGCTGTTGGAAACTTTGGGTCTTGAGGATCGGAACGCGCTGCCGATCTACATCGGCGATGATCGCACCGACGAAGACGCTTTCCGCGCGCTCGAGAAACAGGGGGTCGCGATTCTCGTGAGCGAGCACCCGCAGGTAACGGCAGCGAATTATTGCCTAAGCAATCCCGAGGAAGTCGAGCGCTTTCTGCAAAAGATCACTGATCGTCTGCACACCACGGAATTGTAGGGCAACCGCCTCGGTTGCCGAGCAGGCTTCACGCGCAATCGGTGACGCAGACAATCCAGCCTGCAACAGTTGATCCCCAGGCGTGATCGAGATGCGCGCGCGTGAGCACGATCGCGTTTGGATCCACGCGTGCCGAGAAACGTCAGCTGCATTTGGAAGCCCCGAGGCCAAATCCAAAAGCTTCAACAAATAACGTTGACACGTTGGTCGTGCCTCAACTAGAAGGGCGCTTCACCCCCAAATCTATCTAAAGACGCCCCCAACAACTCCACAAGTTTCTGAATCGCCGGAGGCAGTCCGGGTACACTCGCCATTTGATTCAGGGACTCCACTCCACCGAACAACATGAAAAAGAAAGAAAAGAACTCCACACGCGCTTTTGCGCTTCGAATTGCGCTCGCTCTCGCTCTGACATCGATCTCTGCCATTTTATTGGCCTCCAGCCTCAAGCCACCTACGACTGGGCCGCAACCCGACAGACCAGCGCCCGACGTGGTGGCGATGGTCGGTCCTGTGTCCCAAGACCTGGACTTGCGAGTGCTTCCCTACATCGCGCCTAACGAAGAGAACGAGGAGCGCCGTCTCACCCGGCATCCGTTTCCTCTGGCCACAGGCACAAGCCATCAGCAGTCGTCGAATCCGGGTGAACAGTTCACTCAGCAGTTAATGCAGCGTGTGCTGGCGCCAATTCCTAACATGCCCGCTCCAATACAAACCTTCGCCGGGATGAACTCAGCGCAGAGCGGGTGCGGTTGTCTGCCGCCTGACTCCGATGGCGATGTCGGTCCGAATCACTACGTAAACTCGGTCAACAGCTCGATCAAAATTTTTGATAAGTTGGGCAACCCGCTGAACGGCACAAACGGCACAACTTACAATTCATTCTTTTCCGCCCTGGTGGGTACTCCCTGCGGCAACAACCAGAACGACGGCGACGGCATAGTTTTCTACGACCACATGGCTGACCGGTGGGTGGTCAGCGACTTCGCTTTCGGCGCGTTTCCTGGCGCTGGCCCTTTCATGCAGTGCATTGGGGTCAG
>JBARAJ010000077.1:0-4752 GCA_049791915.1 Candidatus Udaeobacter sp. | reverse complement strand
TCATGCCCAGCTCCTCGGCGGCAACGGCAGCCCAATGCGGAGCTTCACCAGTGATAAACGTGTCGATGTTTTCCTCTGCGACCCGATAAATTTCCGAGCCGGCGGCACCGGTAACAACGCCGATCGCGCGCGTTTGTTTGGGACCAAAATCGAAAACTTTTACCGGACCATTTAACGTCTTTTGTAATTTGCGAACGAGTTCGCTGCGCGACAACGAGGCGCGGATTTTTAAGCCGACCGGCTGGTCCTTTTCCTCCAGGAACGGTTGCGCGGATTTTAGACCGAGCGCGGCGACGAGCTGTGCGTTGTTGCCGACCCGCGGATGGATATCGAGAGGAAGATGCGCGCTGTAAAGCGCCATGTCAGTTTCGAATGCGAGCTGCAGTTGCCGGCGCAGCGAGCGCGTCACGGGTTGCAAGCCGGGCCAGAACAAACCGTGATGCACGATCAGAAAATCGACCTTTTTCTTGCCAGCCTCGGTCAAAACCCGCGTCGAAACATCCACCGCCACGCCGATGCGCGTAACTCGGCCTGAATTTTCAATCTGGAGACCGTTAAGCGCATTGTCCCAATCGCCCACGTCGGAAATACGCAAGAAATCGTCTGTGTAGCTAACAATATCAGAAAGCGATGCCATGATTAACTATCCGCTCTGGAAAATTAAATCAGGAAATGACGAAAACAGGAAAAAGATTTGTAATTTCCGGGATAAAGGGTTTCTGCTTTCCTGATTCATTTTGAAGATCCCCTCACCTCAGTCCTCTGCCCGCAAGCGGGGCGAGACAAGACCGCCGCTAGCGCCTCGCGGCGGCGAGCGGCTCTACACCGCAACCGCGAAAATCATTACTCGCCCTTCGATCCCACGGACTTCCTGCGGCGGCAGTTCCTCGAACACGAACGCATCGGCTGCGCGTTCGTGCACGGCTTCGGTGACGAGCAATGGTTTGCCGACCGTCTTCGTTAGGCCTTGTATGCGCGAGGCGACGTTCACCGTGTTGCCCATCGCAGTGAACTCGAGCCGTTGCGGCGAACCGACGCTGCCCACAATCGCGGGCCCGGAATGAATTCCAATTCCAATTTGAATTGGCGCGCGCTCTTTTGCTGCCAGCTCGTTATTCAAACTTTTGACCGCGCGCAAAATTTCGCACCCTGCCGACACAGCATCGCGGGCATGATTCGAACCGGAGTCGCCTGCGCCGAAGATCGCCATGAAACCGTCTCCCAAATATTTGTTGACCATGCCGCGATGTTCCTCCTCAACCGCGCACACGCTTACGCGGAAAAAATCATTCATTATTTCCACGATTTCTCCAGGCGGCGACGCGCTCGCGCGGGCCGTCCACGACCGCATATCAACGAACATGACGGTGATTTCTTCTTCGACGCCGCTCAGTCCCGGGTCGCGCGCAAGGATGCGTTCCGCCGCCCGCCTACCCACGTGCAGGCCGAAGGTTTGACGCAATTTCTCCTTATCCCTGAGCTCACGGACCATTTGATCGAATTCACACAGCAACCTGCCAAATTCATCGGCGCGCCGGGCGCCTGCACGACTAAGATCGACCGCCAAGTTTCCACGCGAAACCGCGTCAGCTGCGCTGCGCAATTGATCGATGGGTTTCGCCACCAGCCGGCTCATCATCAGCGCGGTGAAAATTCCGAATGCTATGCCGATTACACCGACGAAAACGGCGAGCCACGCTGCGTTCGTTGCTGGTGAGCGCGGCGCCAACAGCAACAGTAACAGCGACGCGATCGGGCAGATGGACGCGGAGATCGCCCACACAATTCCACGGCCGCGGAGGGACAGCGTGAAGATGTTCGGCGTGCGATCGGCGCGTGCGTCACGAAAGAAAACCGGAAACAATCCCCACTGGCTGGCGAGCTCCACCAGGAAGAATGAATGCGTGACCGCGATAAAACCCGAGAGGCAGAACGAAATCGGCAGGTGCCAGAGCAAGCGCGGATCCAACGGATTTTGCACTTGAAGCAGCGCGCCGATAAAAACGGGTATGCACAAGAACCAGGCGGCGCCGCAAATCGCCGCTGCAAACCACGGCAAATGAATCAAGCGCCGACGCGCCTGTGTGAGTTCGCGAAGGGGCGGTCTTTGATCGCCGGCTTCCGCCTGGAGCCGATGAAACAAATCCCGAAAAGAAAAGATTCGTTTCAGCCACAGATAGACCCCGAATGGGTAAACGACAGCGTTGTAGACGATAACCGTAGCGAAGAAACGTTGTCTTAATGCGGGCGTAAGCATTGGCTCAATAACGGTCGCGTTGTACCAGATGTTGAACGCGCTCCCGAGAATTTGCGGGACCAGCGGCGCCAGGGCGGTGAGCAATAGCCCGTAACGCGCGCGAAGTTCACCTCTTTCAACTCCGGTGGTCACAAGATTGATGTGATTTGATCTTCATTCAGTTTCTCGCGCGAAATCCCAAATCTCAGGTGCCAAATCCCAGGCAAATCTCAATTGCCAAATTCCAAAAAGAGCAAAAGCGACGCGAGAACGCGTGCGCACTCCGAAAGTCCCGCGATGGCGGGACAAAACATAATGGCATTTCAGTTGCATTACGCACGCAGTGCTTTGGCGTGCGATGCGTCCCTCGCATCGCTTTCATCGCTCAACATCACCGCTGGCATGTGAAAGAACTGTATTCCTAATATCAGTGCCATCCGTGTAATCCGTGGTCACGATCCTTGGGATTTGGTGTTTGGGATTTGGGATTTACTGCCGCAGGCAGTGTCCATGGCCGAAAATAATCCAGAAGGATTAATCGACTGCGATTTTGCTGCGCGGACTCGCGTTGCACAAAAGGAAAATCAGTGAGCCGCCCAAATTGAAATCCGGCGTTCAACGGCCGGAAAAAATCGTCCTGATGGCTCGGCAGAATGTATCGTGGATGGAGGCGCTCGAGGGCCGCGTGCAATCGCGCACGCGAATCGGGCAACGCCATGCCGAGAATTGCCAGGTCCACGCGCTCGTTAGGCGGCAACTGCGTCGAAGTTCCTCCGGAGTCGATGTAAATGCGCTGGCCGTTCACCTCGATCAAAAACGCAAGCGGCTCCCCGCAAATCCAGTCGGCCGCGCGTTGCGGCGGTTCCGCCTTCGCTGCGGCTTCGGCGGACAGGCCTGCCTGCGAAGGTGGCCGATCAAATGGCACTTTGCCAAATAGCCGATCGTGTGTCGCGGCTAACACACGAATTTTCCACGGACCGATTCGTCGCACGTCGCCGGGTTTTACTGCGTCGCCGGATGAAGCGCCGGCGCGTTTGGCAAGGTCGACACTGGATGGCGACGCACTCAGGCGCGACCGTGTCTTCGCCATCACAGCCGGGACATCCAACAGGTGGTCGAAATGTCCGTGCGTCACCAGAATCGCGTCCGCTTTTGGCGCGAGATGACGCAGTCCATCGTTGATGCGGGAGGCGTTTGGTTGAATGCACGAACCAAGTGCTACGCTCAAAAGGTCCACGCGAGAGAAGTAAGGATCGACCAGCAGGGCGTGTCCTTTGAATTCGAATTGGTAACCGTTGGTGCCGAGATAAGTCACGCGCACGCCGTCGCGCGGCGTCGCGCGCGAATCGTTCACCACCAGTTGCGCGTAATGATCCAGTCCGGCACCAAACGCTTGCGCAGAGAACATAAGCCAAAGAAAAATGCGCATGCGCCACGGATAACGCCTACGACGCGAATCGGAAAGAGATAACCACAGCGCGCTTTTCGTGCTGCCATAACTCAAAGACTCAAATTTTTTGCTCGCCAACGCTCCCAAAACAACTAGCGTCCCCGCCACCATGAAAGGAAACATTCGTATGAAAAATCAATACATCACACTCACATCAATAATTCTCGCCCTTAGCTGCTTTGCGTTGTTGCCCAAAACGCAGGCAGTCAGTCCGGTGCCGGACGGTTGCTATCCCGGTTTCACAACGGCGGAAGGGTGCAACGCGCTTCAGGGCCTCACCACCGGGGCTGGAAATACAGGACTCGGTTGGGATGCGTTGTTTGGGACTAGCACCGCCAATTTCAACACCGGCGTTGGCGCCGGAACGCTCGTACTCAACAATGCAGACTCCAATACGGCAGTGGGCGCCGCAGCTCTTTTGCTCAACACCGCGGGCACAGAGAACAGCGCCCTTGGAACAGCCGCCTTGGTCAATAACGACAACGGTACTAACAATACGGCTGTGGGTGCGTTCGCGCTGCAAACCAACACCAACGGAAGCAATAATACTGCGCTGGGCAACGCCGCTCTTCAAAATAGCACCGGCGATTTCATTACCGCCGTGGGCGCTAACACCGGTACCGATCCAGGAATCGTTACTAATAATGTCTATATCGGCGATCCCGGTTTTGCCGGCGATACCAATGTGATTTCCATCGGCGGGATTGCCGCCAGCGGGACCCCTTACGAAATGACGTTTATCGGCGGCATCTATGGGGGGTCCGTTAATACTGGCTCCGCTCTCCCCGTATACGTCGATACCGATGGTCACTTAGGCACGACCCTTGTTAATGCCAATGGACAGAAGGTGAGACTACGCGCTCCCCAGGGTGCCCAATCCCAAGCGACGCTCAATGAATTTCAAAAGCAGCAAAAGAGGATCGCGGACTTGGAAGGCACGGTTGCGCGTCTCGCGGCAATAGTAAAAGACCAGTCCGCGCAAATTGAGAAGGTAAGCGCCCAGTTGGAATTGCGAAAGCCTGTCCGACGAGTGGTGGTGAATAAACAGTAACGATCGCGAGTCACA
>JBARAJ010000076.1:0-17707 GCA_049791915.1 Candidatus Udaeobacter sp. | reverse complement strand
CGCAGCATCGAAGTAATGGACGGGAGTAAACGGTCGCATCACTCTAACGCCTTCTTCACCGGGTTCGGACGTTTTCGCAAAATTGTCCTTTTCGACACACTTGTAGCCCAGCTTGCCGAGCCGGAACTGGAATCCGTGCTTGCGCATGAAATCGGGCATTACAAAAAACGTCACGTCGTGAAATTGCTCGGTGTTTCGATCTTCGGAGTGTTTATTGGCTTCGCGGCGGTCGCCTGGCTGGCGCGTCAGCAGTGGTTTTATCGCGCATTCGGTTTCGAGTATCACGCGGGGTTTTTCGCAGCAAACGTTGTGCCGGCGATGCTGTTGTTTGCGTTGTTGGCGGGGACGATCAGTTTTTGGTTTTCGCCGCTGGGTCACCTGTGGTCGCGCCGTTTCGAGTACGAGGCGGATGCCTTCGCGCGCGCGACCATGGGAGAAGCGCAACCGCTTGTTCAAGCACTGCGCAAACTGACCGAAAAAAATCTGAGCAACCTGACGCCTCACCCGCTCTACAGCAATTTCTATTACTCACACCCGACCCTGCTCGAGCGGGAACGCGCGCTGCGAATAGCGGCTTAGCTGGCAAGTCTTTTTTGTAGGGCAGGCGCCTCGCCTGCCATACCGGCAACCGGGGCGGTTGCCCTACAAATGAAGAACATCGGCGCTTGACACAAGCGCCGCTACAACGTCGCTGTTCCAAGATGTCGAAAGTGATCGTTGTAGGCGCGGGGATTAATGGCGTTACTGCCGCTATCGAGCTAAAGAAACGCAGTCACGAAGTCGTGCTGATCGATCCGGGACCGCTGCCGCATGTGTTGGCAGCGTCCACCGACATCAGTAAGGCCGTGCGCGCCGCATACGGCGCTGATGAGGATTACACAACCCTTGCCGAACGTTCGATTAAACTCTGGCGCCAATGGAATGAGGAATTCGGTACAAAATTGTACCACGAAGTCGGCGTGATGTTCGTTCGCCGCGCGAAAATGGGGCCAGGTGATTTTGAATACGAGAGTTTGAAACTCCTTGAAAAGCGCGGGCTCAAAGTGGCGCGCTTGGACACGCCGCAACTGTGGAAACGTTTTCCGGCATGGAACCCGGAACTTTATCGAGATGGCGTTCTTGAGATCGAGGCGGGTTATGCGGAGAGCGGTCGCACGGTTGAAATGTTAATTGAGCGCGCGAAATCGGCCGGCGTCGACCTGCACGAGCGGGTAAAGTTTTCGCAACTGGCGGAACACGCAAATCGCGTGAGGGGCATCGAGATTGATAACGGACAACGAATCCCCGCGGATATCGTTGTCATTGCGGTTGGCGCGTGGACGCCGTACCTGCTGCCGTTTACCCAAAAGTTTTTCCGCGCGACCGGGCAGCCGGTGTTTCACTTGCAGCCTTCAAAGCCTGAGTTGTTTGCGCAGGAGCGTTTTCCAGTTTTCGGCGCAGACATTACAACAACCGGCTACTACGGATTTCCGATCAATCGCGACGGCGTGGTGAAGATCGCCAATCACGGTGCTGGACGCGAGATGTCGCCCGACTCCCCCGAGCGCGTGGTGACTGCCGATGACGAAAAGAACTTGCGCGAATTTCTGGCCTCGACCTTCCCCTCGCTCGCCGATGCGCCGATCGTCTACACGCGCGTGTGCATGTACTGCGACACACACGATGGACATTTCTGGATCGCGCGCGATCCGGAGCGCGAAGGATTAGTCATTGCTGCGGGTGACAGCGGACACGGATTCAAATTTGCCCCGGTGCTGGGTGAAATCATTGCCGACGCTGTGGAAGGAAAACATAATCCGCTGTTGGATAAATTCCGATGGCGACCAGAAGTGCGCGCGGGAACCGCCACGGATGCGGCACGATCGAAGGCAAAGCTGTAGTGGCCCGTGTGTAAAGCCCGACCGAACGTCTCATGGGATGCATTCTGACGAGATCCAGTTCAGCCACCGCTGGCGGGAGCCAGCGTGACAAACTCTCTGGAGTCTCTATAAAATCAAACATGCGCATTACGATGGCCAGCGGTTGGCTGAAGCGGCTGATTAGATGCTTCGGTATTCATGGCTGTAGAGATGCTGGATAGCCCATGAACATCGCGAACGCCATCGCCGCAAGAAAGACGGCGAAGAACAAGCCGATCGTGCTCAAGGCTCGCAAACCGCGTGTCTGGAAGAGGTATATCGGTGCGATGACTGGCCAAAGGAAGAAGACGAAGGAGCCGAAATCGTACAATCTCCAATGGCGCCGCCCTCGTGCATCCGCGACGACCCACAACGCGATAGTCGCGGGCAAGAGATAGTATGCTGCGAGAGCGAAAATAGCCGGCATGCCATTGGGCTGACCTAGGAATCGGTACAGCTGATAAGCCGCGATCGTGCAAAAGATACCGACTGCAGCGCGCATCTAATGAGAATTAGATGAATAGACGTGTAAGCGCACGCGCATTTTCAAGAGTATGGGTGGCCTCAATTCGTGCTGCGCTTCGCACAGCGAAGCGGCTACAAAAATTCGACGGCTAGGAAGCCGTCGTTCCTTGCGGTGCTGTTTTTTTGGGGCGCTTTAGCAGAGTGATCTGCTTGATGCGCGCAGAATCCGACGGGCTCCACGTCGCGACTTCCGGATCGTCCTTGAAAGCGTTGTGGACGAGACGCCGTTCGTAGGAATTCATCGGCTCGAGCTGAAGTGAACGCCCTGTGATGCGCACGCGCTCGGCCAACTCGCGCACGCGCTGGACGATGCGATCTTCGCGCATTGACCGGTAATGTTCGCAATCGACGATAACTTTTTCGGCGTCCTTGTCTCTGGCTTGCAGCAAACGATTGAGCAAAAACTGGATGGCTTCGAGCGTCTCGCCGTCGCGTCCGATGAGCCGCCGGCTTTCTTCCGTGTAAATCTGCAGCGTCGCGTTGCCACCGTCGTTGGTGGTCTCCTCGATGTCCACCACGAAACCGAGGTAGCCGAGCATGGTGTCCAGCAGATCTTTCGGCGTCATCATCGCTTTCGTTTTCCGGCGGGAGCAACTTTTTCGAGCGTCGGCATGGGTTGTCTTTTGTTCTGATAAAATTGCAGGATGCTGAAAAGATTTTGCGCGGTGTAATACAATGCCAGAGCCGCCGCAAAATTGTAGCAGAAAAATAGGAAGATCAGCGGTGTAAACATCATTATGCGGCGTTGCGTGGGATCGCCCGTCTTCGGGGTCATCGCCATTAGCCACACCTGCGTAGCCGCCATCAGCAGCGGGATGATGTTGATCGGGAAGCCGAGCACAGGCAGGTGCGCGACGGTATCGGGCTGGGATAGATCGTGTACCCAAAGAAACTTCGCGTTTCGCAATTCCACAGCTTGCGCGAGCATCTGGTAAAGCCCGAAGAAAATCGGAATCTGAATGGCCATCGGCAAACAACCGCCTACCGGATTAATCCCGTATTGCTTGTAAAGCTTCATCACCTCCTGATTCATCCGTGTGGGGTCGTCTTTGTATTTTTCGCGCAGCTCCTGCATCTTCGGCCCGAGCAACGCTGTCTTGCGCATTGTTTGATTCGCTTTGCTTTGGAGCGGCCACAGCACGAGGCGTACGACCAGGGTCAACACGAGAATGGCGACGCCGTAACTTTTGACGAAACCGTGAATGGTGTTGAGAAAATTGAGCAGAAATTGGCTGACGATTTTGAAAACGCCGAAATTCATGATCTCCGCTTCGTTGTGCTCGAGCTGAGCCAACCGATGATAGATTTTCGGTCCCGTCCAGATCTGGAAGCGCGCGGTGTAAGTCTGACCTGGCTGCACCTGAAACCCCGGCATGCGCATCGCGCCTTCGACGCCGACCGTGTTTTGCTCGGTTGAGACCTCAAACGAGCGGCCCCAAATGCCGGTAGCCTTCGCGTTCAGCGGCACGATGATCGTCGCGAAAAATTGGTCCGTCACGGCTGTCCATTCTGCTCCGGCAAGATTCTCCTGGAAAACCGGCTGCGCCGGATGTGCACCGATACCGAAAAAACCGCCGCTACCCTGAAATGAACTCACATTCCTGTCTCTGGCTTTATCATTGATGCACCAAACCAGTCGCGTGTAATACGGATAGTCCTTCGGATGAATCGGAGCCGCCGAACCGAGCGCGACAAAGTAGTCAGCGTTCGAGTACGGCTGTGCACCTGTGTTCTGAACGTCTACGTTGAAGTCGAGAAGAAAATTGTCTTTCTTTTGGCTCGACTGCAGCAACGAAAATTTCTTTCGAATTGTGATTCCGTCAGGCGTGGCGCGCTCGCACCGAATGCTGCTATCGGACTCACGCAATAACGTAAATTCCGGCAGCGCGGGCTTTGCGGGGTCATCAACCATCGCACCGATGGGCATGTGTTTGGGAGAATTCAAGATCACGCGTTTGGCGTTTTCGGCGATGTGATTGAACATAACCGCCTCGGCGATACCGCCGCCGCGGTTGGTGAAGCGCAATTCGAAATCTGAATTGCGCAACGTCTCGACTTTTTCCGGAAAGGTTGGAACTGACTCAGCGTCCTGCGGCGCAGCTTCCGGCGTGGCAAGCGGAGATGGCGAAGCACCGAGAACCGCCGGTGTCGCGGTTGCCGAAGTTTGTCCGGGCGCCGCAGTGACGGGAGCCCGTCTGGGCGCCATCTGTTTTGCCAGATACACTTCCCATACGACGAGCCCAACTATGCAAAGAGCGACAACAACCCACGCAGTTCGATCCATAAATTCGGTTTTGCACGATCAGACGCAGCGACGGATCTCGTTCTGAGATCCGCCCGCCCAGCGCGGTGGCACCGGGTCGTACCCACATCCACCCCAAGGTTGGCAGCGAGCGAGGCGCTTCAATCCCAGCCAGCTTCCGTGCCGAACGCCATGCGTCTCCACCGCTTCCAGAAAATATCTCGAACAGGTCGGGGTAAATCGGCACCCGCAGTCAGGACCGCAAAGCAGACGAAGCAACGGCGAAAGCGTGCACTGATAGAGCCGAATGAAAAAGCGAACTAGTCCGAACATCAGAGCAGAATAGAAGCGCGCCTAGCGAGGTGCAACCATTCATCTTCCAACGCGTCATAGCTCGCGGTCGCGGCTTCGTGTCTGGCAATAATTACGAACCAAACGCCTTGTCGCAGCTCGTTCTGGCGCCGGCGGACAATTTCTCGCAAACGACGCCGAACGCGATTGCGAACGACCGCGCCGCCGATGCGGCCTGAAGTAATGAATCCTGCACGCCACGGAGCAGAATTCTCCACCGGCATCGCATTTAACATCAGCAATTTGCCGCGTTGTGTGATGCCGTTCTGTTTCACACACTCGTATTCTGAGCGATGCGTTAAGCGACGCGCCTTTGGGAAGGAAAATGAACCTGCCGGCGCCATCTTGATTGGCAATCCTCTATCGCGCGCCGCTCGATCTCAAGATCTCGCGCTTCAAAAGCACTTTACTAGCGACAGGCCTCGAATGTGCAACTTCAGTACAAAAGAAGTCTTCCACCGGAATCCGGCGGAAGACTTCTCGAGAAAAAGAATCCCGGCAATTTATTGCCCGGGCGACTCGGCAGGTGTTTCCTCTGCGCCAGCCGGCGATTCCATTGTCCCAGCCGCCGGCGATTCCATTGTCGCAGCAGCCGGAGCTTCGGTTGCAGCGGGACTTGTCTCAGTCGTTGCAGGCGCAGTGGTGGGAGCGGGAGTTGCCGCAGGAGTGACAGTTTCGGTTTTTTGCTCGCACGCCACGAGAAGCGCGGCACCGGCCAGAATGCAGATGTATTTCTTCATAGTTGGAAACGCACATTGCTTTAATTGATCAATCTCAGCAAGCGCAGTTTTCGGACCACGCAAAACGTTTCTTTAAACACAAATGGCTCACCACGAGCACTAAATCGGAGGTTCCCATTTCAAGCCATGCGCTTCGGCCACGGCCTTGCAAGTCAGCCGGCCATCGCGCGTGTTGATGCCACCAATCAACGCCGGCTGTTTTTTGCACGCGCCCTCAAGGCCGAAATCGGCCAGTAGCTCCACATAACGATAGGTGACGTTCGTAAGCGCTTGCGTCGCGGTGCGCGCGTACGCTGCCGGCATGTTTGCCACGCAATAATGCGTCACACCTTCCTCGACATAAACTGGATCGAGATGCGTCGTCGCTCGCGAGGTTTCGGCGCAACCGCCCTGGTCAATCGAAATATCTACCATCACACTGCCGGGTTTCATCTTTCGCAACATTGCGCGCGTGATCAGCTTCGGCGCCTTGGCTCCCGGCAAAAGCACGGCGCCGATGAGCAAATCGCAATCGGGCATTAAGTCGTCCAAATTTGCTTCGTTCGAATAAAGCGTGTGCAGGCTTTCTATTGCGATATCCAGAAATCGCAGCCGTTCGACATCGACGTCGAGAATTGTGACATCGGCACCGAGACCTTTCGCCATGCGTAAGGCGTTCACGCCAGAAGTTCCGCCGCCGAGGATAACCACGCGCCCGGGCAAAACTCCCGGAACGCCGCCCAGCAAAACCCCGCTGCCACCGTTGTACTTGGCGAGAAAATTGGCACCCATTACTACCGACATGCGACCGGCAATTTCGCTCATCGGTTCCAGCAGCGGCAAACGATGGTCCACCTGGATCGTCTCGTACGCCACGCCAGTCACACCTGATTTTAGCAAAGCCTCAGTGAGAGATTTGCTCGCAGCCAGATGCAGATACGTGAAAAGAATTTGGTCCCTGCGCAATAACGGAAACTCTGCCTTGAGAGGTTCCTTGACTTTCACAATCATGTCAGCGCGCGCGAAAACTTCTTTTGCCTGCTCCACAACTTCCGCGCCCGCTTTAACGTAGTCCTGGTCTGGGTAGCCGGAACCGAGGCCCGCATTCTTTTCCACCAAAACGGAGTGACCACGCTTGGTGAGTTGGTTCGTCAAAGACGGCAGCAACGCAACGCGCTGTTCTTGTTCCTTAATTTCCTTTGGGACACCGATGACCATGGTGCGAAGTGAAAGTGATTAGTGAGAAATGAGACCTGGAATCAAGCTAAATCACTTCGGACGTCTCACTTCTTAAGTTAGTTGAGCGATGGATCATCGGGAGCGGCGGCGAGCATTTTATACCACGGTCCCAGCGTTCGCATAATGTCGAACCACAGATTTGGCAGGCGATCAAGTTTTAGCAGTGATGAATTGGCATTCTGCACAACCCACGCTTTCTGCTTCACCTCGCTTTCGAGTTGGCCGGCACCCCAGCCTGCATAGCCGACAAAAGCGCAAACCGTAAGCAAATTTTTGTGGCCCTTTGCACCGCTTCCTTCGTCGAACGCGATGTTGTGATTGAGTTTCAGACCTATGCCCTTCTGCCATTCAAACGCCGCAAACATCAGTTGGTTTTTTCCAACCGGACCGCCCAAAAACACCGGTACATCACCGAGCCCCGCCGGCGGCGTACCCGAGACTAATTCAGCCACTGGCCGGTCAAGCGGGCGATTGATGATCACGCCCAACGCGCCCTCGTCAACCTCATGCTCGGAAACAAAAAGGACGGTGCGCCGAAAGTTCGGGTCGACCATATTCGGATGAGCGACCAGCAATGAACCGGCAAAATTGCGCGACATCCGTTCGTCGCCCAAATCACGCATCCAAAACTAGAGACCGCGCCGCGCGCTTGCGCAACCTCTTGCTCGGGCTGGCATTCGATCTCGTGTTCAGTCGGTGTGCCGTTATTTACTGTGCAGATCGCAACGGCAGAACTGCCCGAAAAATTTTCTGAAAATTTTGTGCAAAATCTTGTTGCGAGCGGGCGCAACCTCGCTTAGAGCCTTGAAAGTTTTCTACGATTGTTCTGGGGGGAACAGCCGCCCTTCACGCCTATCGGGCGTGGGGGGCGGTAATTTTTTGGGGACAAACGTTCGCCGGTTTCTTCTTGCTCGTGATCTGCTCTTGCTCGATTGCGTCTGAACAGAAACGGTCAACGCCGAACGTCCAATGTCGAAATCAGCAAAACCGTATCGCGTTGCATGGCCAATCGCGTTGACGCTTGTGGCGCTCGCCATTGCAGTGACGATCTTGATCATCTTCTTGCGTTTGGAGAGTTGGCCGGCGCGCACAGCGCGGCAAAGCACGGCTGAGCTGGAAAGGCTTGGCAAAAATCTGCGCGCTGCGTTCGTCGACATCGCGCATTTGCAGCCACGGATCACGATCAATGACCGTGTTTACATGGAACAGACGACACCAGTAAGCGAGCTAGTCGTCCTGTCCCGTCGGATCGAAGTCGAACACGAATTGCTCCATACGTGGGTGGGCAGCTCCAAACGCGTAAAGCTGCATGGCACATTCATTGCCAAAGCCGGATTCGATCTGCGGAAAGGCCTCTCGATCGATATTCGCCCGGATAAAATCGTGGTGCAGCTGCCGCACGCGCAGATTTTGGGCGTTGAGCAACAAAAAGTGGAAGTGCTCGCATTCGAAAACGGGTTGTGGAACCGCATTTCCGGGCAGGATGTTGAAAGCGAATTATCAGTGCTGCCTGAGTTGGCTTGGAAGAAAGCAGCAGAAAACAACCTGCCCGCTGAAGCCGAGGAAACTTTGCAGCAGCAACTCGAACAACGAATTCATACGGCGCAGCCGTTGCGTTTGGTCTTCAAAGACGAGAAGAAAAGTGAATAGTGGTCAGTCAACTGTGATCAGTATCTAAGTGACATATGCAGGTGTAATTATCGATTATCGCTCCTTCCTTCGACTGATCACCTCTTCGTCTCACAGCGATGCCGTTCAAGAATCGAATCTTCCTCATTATTCTGGTGATCGTCATGTTGGCGCTCGCCGCTGTCCTGCTTGCGCCGATTGCGGTTTCCAACGGGGTTCGCCTCTGGGTCTGGTGGTTCGCCCGCCAGGAGGGCTTCGTCGCCACAATCGACAGCGTCGACGCGCCGTTTCTGCGTCCGATTGTGATTCCTCAGATTCACCTGAAAAGCGTCCGTGACGACGCAGTCCGCGTTGACGTCACTGTCCTTGACGCGCGAGTTGTTTTGAATCTAAAGCACGTCTTTCTGCACCTGAGCGGCCGCGACATCCGAAATATCTCCATTCGAGAATTCCACGCCGAGCTGCGCCGCGCGAATCCAAATGTGCAAGCACTAAGCAAACGCGGCTGGGCGACACTCCATCGATTGCTCCCGGAAACCTTAAGTATCGCCAAGCTGGAAACGCGGGTCGAGAACGGGCCGAGTTTGATTTTGCTGCGGAACGCTTCGCTTTCTGTAAGCGAGACGGAACCCGGCCGGTTCACCGCTGCGGAGCTCATGATTGCCTCACCATGGGTGCGGCAAACTTTTTCGCAGTTACGCGGCGCAACTCACTGGGAAGGCAATCGCTTGACACTCGCCGGACTGACTTTGACGCACGGCCTCGACCTGCAGTCCGCAACAGTGGACCTTTCGCGGCTGGGGAACCAGCGAATGGGATTGCAGTTCGACGTCGACGCGTTCGGCGGCAAACTCCGAGCGAATATTTCGCATGAATGGCACTCGCCACATTCTAACTGGAAGATTGCGGGTGGCGGCGCCGACCTTTCGCTGGCGCAAATTTTAGATGCGCTTGGTTTCGCCGACCGTGTCAACGGTTTGCTCCATGCCAGCAACTTCACGTTTCGCGGCAACCTGGCCGAACCGGACCGCGCCACCGCGTCGCTGTGGGGTGAATTAACCGGGCTCACCTGGCGCGATCGCACTGCAGAAGCGCTCATGCTCGGTGCCGCACTTTACAACCGGAAGATTGAGCTCCAGCAACTTTACATCAGGCAAAAAAGCAACCAGTTCACCTTAAGCGGCGAAGCTGCGTTGCCCGCGACTTCGTCCGAGTGGCTCAGGCCGGATTTTCGCGGAAACATTTCGGCATCGATTAATCAGCTCGGTGAATTCCTTGCTCTTTTCGGTGCAAACCCAGATGATTTCGCAGGGAAAATCAGCGTCCAAGGGTCGATGGATACCCACGCCCGCAACTTCGGCGGTGACCTAACGATCGACGGCGCGTCGCTGACATTTTTCAAACACGACATCGACAGCTTCAGCGCAAAAGTGACTTTGAAACCGAGCGAGCTGGAGATCGAGCGCTTCGATTTGGCTCGGAAGAAAGATTCTCTCTCGGGTGAGGGCAAGATCGATCTTTCACCTGAGCACAAGTATTCAGGGACACTCGACGCCTGGACGAACGATCTGCGCGATTACTTTCCGACTCTGCGCGCGTCACCACGACAAAAGGCGGTCCCTATTCCTGTAGAGCTCCAAGCGACCATCGATTCGAGTCAGTGGGATACGCGCGGTGTGATTCACTTGCCCAAATCGAGCCCGCTCAGTTTCACCGCGAATTTTCCCCTGCCCATCGGGATCACTTGGAACGCCTTTCAAATGTCGCCTGTCAAGGTCTCGCTGGATTTTCCGGCACTCTTTCTGGCGGGCGCACCCCAGTTTTTCCAGTCAAACATTCTGGAAGACGGCATTTTGAGTGGAAAAATCTCGCTCTCCCAAACGTTGGAGCGTCCCCGCATCGTTGGTGAAGTGCAGCTCGTAAACGGAAAGCTGGCCAGCAGCGACTCTTTCTTCAACGTCATTGAGGCGAGCACCCTGGCCGTTTTTGATGGCAATCGCGCTTCGCTCGAGTTTCTGAATCTCGCGACCAAAGATGTAGACCTGGCGCTTAGCGGAGAAATCGATTTTGAAAATACGAAACGCGTCGTGATTAGAATCGCCGCAGCGACACCCATTTTCGATTTAATGTCGCACCCCGTTGACTGCGTGAACAAAATTGAAATCGCACCGGCTTCTCTGCCACTTGCTCCCGCCGTGACGGAGCTGGAGTTTCGCGGCCCTTTTCTTCAATCCGCCTGGAGCGTCAGCTTGAAAGAAGAGGTCGGTAGCGAGTTTTCCATAATTTCGACGCCCGACAGTACCGAACGCACATTTCCCCTTTGCATTGAAACCGGCCCGGAGGAAAAAACATTGTTACTTGGCGCCGTCCCGCGTGCCGACGTTACGCCCCAAGCACATCCAAATGAACGAGAGAAGCGACAGTAGCCCAACTACTGGTCTTGCCCGGTCACAAGCCAGCGGGAAAGCTTCCCCGCCAAATCCGGCGTAAGATCCACTCTAAACTCAGTGCCCGCATCGAGCCGCAACGAATTGCCGTTACCTCGATCAAACAGCAGTTGGACGGGGTGACGTCCGGGTGAGCTGACCAGAATGTTGCGGACCTGGCGCAACTCGTCGCCCGTCGTCGCCGAAGAAAACCGCAGACGAATCGCGGATACCTGTGATGTATCTTCCGATCTTTCGTTTGCGCCATTAGATCTTGCCGCTACCAGCGGCTTAATTTCTACAGCCGTAGCGCGAAGCATTTCGTCGCGTCTGTCCAATGTTGCTTTCAATTCAACAACGCGCCCCGGCACGAGAATATCCGAGACCTTTAGGTAAACCTCGTTCCATACGACCACCTCGAGCATGTCCATCAGGTCTTCGAGCCACACAACCGCGAACGGCTTGCCCTCCTTCTTGGTGAATTTTTTTTCCACCTCCACGATCGCTCCAGCAATCTTAAATTGTGCGCGATCGTCCAGTTCGCCTAACGAGGCAATCGATCGATAATTTTTTGCCGCAAAAACGGCGGCATACGCGTCGAGGGGATGACCGCTGACGTAGAATCCGAGAAGCTCCTTCTCGTGCGAAAGTTTCTCGTGCTCGTTCCACGGTATGATCGATTGCCGCCTCGCTCCTGTGGCAGCGTGCGTTTGCTCATCGAAGAGCGAAACCTGCCCGGCCACCCGATCACGCTGGAGAGCCGCCGAGGATGCGAGCGCATCTTCGATACAGGCGAAGAGTTCCGCGCGATCGCGCCCGGTGAAATCAAACGCGCCCGCCTTGATGAGGCTTTCCAACATTTTGCGATTGGCTAGGCGCGAATCGAGCCGGCTGCAGAAATCCTCCGACGAAGAAAACTCGCCGCGTTCGTCGCGCTCGCGAATAGCCATGGCCATCGCTGCTTCGCCGACGTTTTTGATCGCGGCAAGACCGTAACGAATGGCATTGTATCCGGGATCGGTGATCCCAGTTCCGGGATCATCGATGCCGGCTACAATTTCCGGTGTGAATTTCAAACCGCTCTTGTTGATGTCCGGCGGCAGAATTGAGATTCCCATCCGCTTGCATTCACCTACGAAGACCGAAATTTTTTCCGTGTTATTGATTTCGTTGCTTAGCAAACCCGCCATGAATTCAACCGGATAATGCGCCTTGAGAAAGGCCGTTTGGTAACTGATCACGCCATAGGCTGCGCTGTGACTCTTATTGAATCCGTAACCGGCAAATTTCTCCAGCAAATCGAAAATGGCGTTCGCCTTTTTTTCGGGAATTTTGTTCGTGCGCGCGCAGCCCTCGATGAAGTTTCTGCGTTCTTTCGCCATCTTCTCCTTATCTTTCTTGCCCATGGCGCGCCGGAGAAGGTCGCCTTGCGCAAGCGAGTAGCCGGCAAGTTTGCTCGCAGCAGCCATTACCTGTTCCTGGTAAATCATTACGCCGTAGGTGTCGGCGCAGATGTCCTCGAGCAGCGGATGCAAATATTTTATCGGCGTGATCCCCTTTTTCGCTTTCACGTATTCCGGGATGAGCTCCATCGGACCGGGCCGGTAGAGCGCGATTAATGCGATGATGTCGTCGAGCTTTTTGACATCGAACTGCTTGGAGAGACTGGTCATGCCGCCGGATTCCATCTGGAACAGGCCGATGGTTTCGCCGCGGTTGTAGAGCGCGAAGGCAGGGGCATCATTCAGCGGAATATCTTTTAGTGAAAAGTTTGGGTCGCGTTTACGAATAAGCGTCAGCGTATCCTCGATGACGGTCAGCGTTTTTAATCCAAGGAAATCCATCTTCAGCAGACCCAAATCGTTGAGCGGTCCCATGGCGTACTGGCTGATCACGTCGTTGCCTTTTACGTCGTGGCAAAGCGGGATGTAATCGGACAAATCCCGGTCTGCGATGACCACACCTGCCGCGTGCACGCCAGCATTGCGCGACAAACCTTCGAGAAGTTTCGCGTGCTCAAACAGCTGGCGTGTCGGCGCCTCGGTGGCGATCGCGCGTTTCAGCTCCGCGTTCTTTCCCGCTGCTGTTTCGAGCGTAATGTTCAGCTCGTTGGGAATCATCTTGGCGATGCGATCTGCGTCGCGATAGCTCCATCCCAGCACGCGGGCGACATCACGCACGACGCTTTTCGCCTTGAGCTTGCCGAAAGTAATGATCTGCGCGACGCGGCGCTCGCCGTATTTTTGCCGAACGTATTCAAGGACTTCCCCGCGGCGCGCTTCGCAAAAATCGACATCGATGTCGGGAGGCGAAACGCGATCAGGATTCAAAAACCGCTCGAAAATCAGGCCGAACTGAAGCGGGTCGATGTCCGTGATGCCAAGGACAAACGCAACGATCGAGCCTGCAGCTGAGCCGCGTCCGGGACCAACGGGAATCCCTTTTTCTTTCGCGAAATGAATGAAATCCCAAACGATGAGGAGATAACTAACGAACCCTGTTTTTTCTAGAACGCCGAGTTCGTACTCGAGCCGCCGGGTTAGTTCCGAATCGGACGTCGCCCGTTCGCCGTAGCGCGTACACAAACCCTGGTAGCAAAGCTCGCGTAAATATTCTTCGCGCGTTTTGCTGGCCGGCACCGGATACTCCGGATACTTCGAACTCCCAAACTCAAGATCGAGACGGCAACGTTCGCCAATGTGCAGTGTGTTCGTGATCGCCTCGGGAAAATCGCAGAACACCTGCCGCATCTCGGCCGGCGATTTGAGATACAATTCGGGCAGATAACGCATCCGGCTTTCGTCCTGCACCATTTTGCCGGTGCCGATGCAAAGCATCACGTCGTGCGCTTCGTGATCGCTTCGGCGCAAAAAATGCACATCGTTCGCCGCGACCAGGGCAACCCCCAGATCGCGCGCCATGTGCACGAGTGCTGCGTTGCACTTTTTTTGCTCGTCCATCCCGTGATCGTGCAATTCCAGGAAGAAATTCTCCGCGCCGAGGATATCCCGATATTCGGCAGCGATCTGTTTTGCTTTCTCGATGTTGTTTGACTGAATCGCGCTGTTGATTTCGCCCGCAAGGCAGCCGCTCAGTCCGATCAAACCCTTCGAGCGCGCCGCCAGCATCTCCTTGTCGATTCGCGGGGCGTAATGAAATCCATCCAGATGCGCTGCCGTCACCAGCTTCACGAGATTGCGGTAGCCAGTGTCGTTTTCGGCCAACAACGTGAAGTGATACGCCGATTCCCGCCGCGATGGCGGCCGGTCCTTGTGCGATCCCGGCGCCACATAGACCTCACAACCGATGATCGGTTTCACTCCCGCGCGCTGCGCTTCCTGGTAGAATTCAATCGCGCCAAATAAATTGCCGTGGTCGGTGATCGCCACCGCAGGCATCTTGAATTCCGCGGCTTTTTTCATCAGCTCCTTCATTCGGATACTTCCATCCAACAGCGAATATTCGGTGTGCAAATGAAGGTGAACGAAAGAGTCGCGGGACATCAGGTTTGAGTATTAAACGTCAGAAACAATTGGCAAATCTGCCACGCATTTGACCCCGTCATTCCAAGCGAAATCGAGAAATCCCGTTGCAAAACAGAGGTGCCTATTGCGGGATTTTTCGGGTCGGATTCGCCCCGGTGCAGACGGCGATGCGATTTCAAAATTTCGTGATTGCATTCGCATCGAGCAATTGCTATGAGAGCGCGTGCTGCGGTTGGCTTTCGATTGGAAAGCGCCGCGCGATTCCAAAGTTACTGCGACATGAAAAAATTGGAGGCCATCATTAAACCGTTCAAGCTCGAAGAGGTCAAAGAAGCACTCGCAGAGCTCGGCATCGAAGGGATGACCGTCACCGAGGTCAAAGGTTTTGGCCGGCAAAAAGGGCACACTGAAATTTACCGCGGAAGCGAATACACGGTGGATTTTCTGCCAAAAGTGAAAGTGGAAGTCGTGATGGCGGACGACTTGATTGAAAAGGCGGTCAATGTCGTGGTGGCCGCGGCGAAAACCGGCAAGATCGGGGACGGCAAGGTGTTCGTGCTCCCGGTCGAACACGCCGTGCGCATCCGCACTGAAGAGATCGGCGAAAAAGCGGTGTGACGGCGCTGCGCGCCGTTGTTCGTTAAACCGTTGAAACGTTGAAGCGGTTCAAGAATTTGACGGCATGGCATGTAACGTTTTAACAATTTAAGGCTTTAACGCTTCAACCCTTCAACCGCTCAAGGCAAAACAATGGCCAAAGACAAAACTCCATCCGACGTCAGCAAAATAATCAAAGACAGCAACGTGAAATTGATCGACTTCAAGTTCACGGATTTGCTCGGCACCTGGCAGCATTTCACGACCACGCTCACCGAATACGATGAGGAAATCTTCACCGATGGGCTCGGGTTTGATGGATCGAGCATCCGCGGCTGGCGTGTGATCAATGCCTCAGACATGCTTGTCATTCCGGACGCGACGACGGCGTGGATCGATGTCTTCAACGCCGAACCCACCCTGAGTCTCATTTGCACCATCGTCGATCCAATCACTCGCGAACCGTACGATCGAGATCCGCGCGGTGTTGCCGAAAAAGCGGAGGCTTACCTCAAATCGACTGGAATCGCAGACACGGCGTTCATTGGGCCAGAGGCAGAATTTTTCATCTTCGACGACGTGCGATTTGCCAATAGCGGCAACGCAGCATCATACGTCGTCGATAGCGCCGAAGGTCACTGGAACAGCGCGCGAGAGGAATTTCCAAACCTCGGTTACAAAATTCGACCGAAGGAAGGGTACTTTCCTGTCTCGCCGATGGACACGTTGCAGGACATTCGCAACGAAATGTGTTTGGAGCTCGAGAAAGCCGGTGTGGCGATTGAGCGCCAACATCACGAAGTCGCCACTGCCGGCCAGGCAGAAATCGACATTCGTTACGCGCCGCTCAAACGCATGGGCGACAACATGCAGTATTACAAATACATCCTGCGGAATGTAGCCAAACGGCACAACAGAACCGTGACCTTCATGCCGAAACCAATCTTCGGCGACAACGGCAGCGGCATGCACACCCACATTTCGCTTTGGAAAGACGACAAACCGCTCTTCGCCGGGAACGGTTACGCCGGGCTCAGTGATACCGCTTTGTTTTTCATTGGCGGAATTTTGAAACACGCGCCGGCGCTCACGTGCCTGACGAATCCTACCACTAACAGCTACAAACGGCTCGTCCCCGGATTCGAAGCGCCGGTCAATCTCGCCTACTCCGCTCGCAATCGCTCCGCTGCAATTCGAATTCCCACCTACTCACCCAGCCCGAAGGCAAAGCGCATCGAGTTCCGCACGCCCGATGCTGCTGCAAATCCATATCTCGCTTTCTCGGCGATGCTTCTTGCGGGGCTCGACGGAATCCAAAACCGCATGGATCCCGGCGATCCGCTCGACAAAAACCTTTACGAGTTACCGCCCGAAGAACTCGCTCAAGTCGCCAGCGTGCCCGATTCGCTCCGCGGCGCGATCGAAGCGCTCCAAGCAGATCACTCCTTCCTCCTGCGCGGCGACGTCTTTAACGAAAATTTCATCGCCAACTGGGTGGACATGAAACAAAAAGAATACGACGCACTGCGTCTTCGCCCTCATCCGTACGAGTTCGCGATGTATTACGATGTGTAAGAGTAAAGCCTGACCACTGTCGGCGGCACGTGCTTGCAACCGAGTTAGACGAAAAAAGTGCTCCTTGAATTGCGAACTTTCGTCTAATTCTAATTGGGTGGACTCAAGTGGCGGCGGCCTCAAGCAGTCCTGCGAGCCATGCCCTCGATGACGGGGCAACATGATGGCAAACACTGATTCTCGCGTAACGATTCACATGGCGGCGAGCCTCGACGGCTTCATCGCTCGAAGGGATGGGCGCGTCGACTGGCTCGAAACCTCAGACGAATTCGCGGGCAGGGACACCCTGGACCCAGGATTCGTCGAGGCGTTCCTCAAGACGATCGACTGTTACGTTATGGGCTCGCGAACCTATGAGACCGCGTTGAGTTTCGACGCCAAAGGGTTGGGCTGGGCGTATGGCGACAAACCCACCTTCGTCCTGACTCGTCGCGACCTGCCGCGAACCCGGGATACCGTCGAGTTCTACTCAGGCGATCTTGCGCAGTTCGTAAATGGGCGCCTGCGGCCCTCGTTCCGTTCCATCTGGTTTGTTGGAGGCGGCGCAGTCTCCGGCGAATGCCTTCGCCTCGGGCTAGCCGACGAAGTTCGTTATTCTATCCTGCCGATCTTGATTGGCGATGGGATACAGTTCTTCGAGAAGCTGGACAGAGACGTCGCCCTCCATCTGGCCGAGGTCAAAGCCTATAAGAGCGGCACGGTAGGGCTTTGTTACGAGGTACGAGGACATCGTGGCGAGCCACGGAACGCCACCGCCTAGCAATTCACTCCAGCCGACGCCCACAAGCCGGCGCGATTGAGTCGAAAGTGAATCGCGCGGTAAGACACGACGGCTGCGAAGCTGTCATTGCATGGCCGAATCGGCTCGCCTGATTTTCGAATTGGACAAACAGGTCAGTTCCTTCATAAATCACTGTATGAAAAAACCCCATCTCGCGTTCTGCGTCGCGCTCGTTACTTTGGTTGGGATGAACCAATTTGCCCGAGCAGCTGATCCCACTCATTCAGACCAACCGTCAGT
>JBARAJ010000075.1:0-2346 GCA_049791915.1 Candidatus Udaeobacter sp. | reverse complement strand
GCTGCGCTGGCCGATAACCCGATCGAAGGCATACCTGCTTCCCTTGCCATGATAACAAAGGGTGGGTTAAGCGCAGGCGTGCGGAGTCTTGCTTCGGAGTATGCGAGGGAGCACATTCGCTTCAACGCCGTAGCTCCAGGTATCGTTGACACCCCGCTTCACTCCGACCTTGGGGAAGACGTTGTCAAAAGGCAGTCCCCAATGGGCACTGTCTCGACGGTTGACGATGTAGCTAGTGCGGTCATTTATCTCACAGAAGCTCGCCAGGTAACCGGAGAGGTGCTGCACGTCGATGGCGGTGCGCACAATGGCAAATGGTAGTTAGCGCTGAGGCACAGTTGAAGAAGCTAGGCATTAGGTTGCCTGCACCGCCTGAACCATTCGGCACCTATGCCGAAGCGGTCCAGACCGGCAATCTCCTTTTTCTAACCGGCATGCTTCCCACCGAAGGTCGCACAGCGAAATTCATTGGGCGCGTTGGCGCGGAGCTGGATGTCGAAGCGGGACGTAAAGCGGCGCACCTCGCGGCGCTCAACGCTCTTGCCGTCGCGCGGGAGCATCTTGGATCGCTCGATAAGGTGACACGAATCGTTCGCCTGGGCGTGTCGGTGGCGACTTCAGGAGACGTGCGCGATCAGCCAAAAGTCGCTGATGCCGCTTCGGAGTTACTGCAAGACGTTTTCGGAAAAGAGAAGAACCCTTGCCGCCTGGTCTATGGCGTCGCAAGCCTTCCGCTCGGCACACCGGTCGAGTTGGAAATTATCTTCGAAGTAACAAATTAAGAAATCTCGATCATGCAGCGACCCACGGTAGTGCGACTCGTTGCTGTCGTGCTTGTATCGTTTCAATTGTTCGCCCAGGGAGAGGAACGCTTCATGGAACACCCGACTTTCTATCGCACCACACAGATGGACGGCCTCTCGATCTTTTACAGAGAGGCCGGGCCAAAGGATGCACCAACGATTCTCCTATTGCATGGGCTTCCCTCTTCGTCGCGAATGTTCGAGCCTCTCTTCGCCCGGCTTTCTGATCGCTTTCATCTTGTTGCCCCCGATTACCCGGGCTTCGGACACAGCGACTGGCCGGACCCAAAAAAATTCGCGTATACCTTCGATCACCTTGCCGAGATCATGAATCACTTCACCCAAGCACTTGGGCTCTCGCACTACACGCTTTACATGCAGGATTACGGCGGCCCGGTCGGTTTCCGCATGGCGCTTGCGCATCCCGAGCGCGTAGATGCGCTCATTGTTCAAGATGCGGTCGCGCACAACGAAGGTTTGGGCGCGAATTGGAAAACGCGGCGCGAGTTTTGGAAAGATCGCGCCGCCAATGAAAACGCGCTGCGCACAAATCTCCTGTCGTTGCAGACGACGCGGACGCGCCATGTCGGGAACGATCCGAATGTGGAGCGTTATGATCCTGATCTGTGGACCGACGAGTTTTACTTCCTGAATCAGCCGGGACAGGCGCAAATTCAAAGCGATTTGTTCTACGACTATCGAACGAACGTGGACGCATATCCGAAGTGGCAAGCTTGGATGCGCGAGAAGCAGCCGCGCCTGCTCGTCATTTGGGGGAAGTATGATCTCTCGTTCGATTCCGGTGAGCCGGGACGCTATCGTAAGGACGTACCAAAAGCTGAAGTCCACGTTCTTGACGCAGGTCATTTTGCTTTGGATATGGCCGCAGATGAAATCGCCGCGTTGGTGCGAGACTTTGTGGGTTCTTCACACTGAGAGTTGCCCTATTCTAAAAGGAAAAGAGGTTTGATATGCGATCTGACATTGTTCCTGGGGCTGTGTTCCCCGACTACGAGCTTCCCGACCATACTACAAAGCGACGGAAGCTCTCCGAGCTGCAAGGACAAGATCCGATGGTGCTCGTTCTTGGCCGTGGAGGCTACTGCCCGAAGGATCGGCGGCAGGCGGAAGGATTACTTCAACTGCATCGTGAGCTAGAAGTTGGTTATTGCCGATTGGTCACCATAACTACCGACAATATCACTGACACCAATGAGTATCGCACCGGTGTCGGTGCACACTGGCCTTTTCTCTCAGACTCGGCGCGCAAGATCCAAAAAGATCTCGATATCGCCGAATACACCGATCCTGAGGACAATCCAATGATCCCGCACACGCTTGTGCTTGAGCCTGGTCTTATCATTTACAAGATCTACGTGGGCTACTGGTTCTTCGGAAGGCCGACGGTGGAAGATTTGCGTCAGGACCTGCGCGTGGTGCTTAAGAAATGCCGACCCGATTGGGACATCACAACGCCTGAAATGAAGACCGCGTGGCAGGAAGGACGGAAGGAACTGTTTTATCCGTACGGAAAAACGTTCGC
>JBARAJ010000074.1:0-2099 GCA_049791915.1 Candidatus Udaeobacter sp. | reverse complement strand
ATAGTTCCCGCCGTTAGCGGAAATCTTGGTGCAAACCCGCTGGAGAAATTACTTCATCAAAGCGGCGAAATCGCCATCTGGACCCTCGGAGCGGTACTGTCACTGACGCCGCTGCGTGTTTTGTTTCCGGCAAGCGCGTTGGTCGTGGCCTTGAACCGGCATCGGCGGGCCATAGGAGTAACAGCGTGCATTTATGGCCTGCTCCATTTCGGTTTTCACATTCTCTACGAAGGCGGCTGGGATGGGCTGGTGCGAAGTTTGACCAAACCATTCATCTGGTTTGGCTTGACTGGATTGTCGATTCTCATCGTGCTCACTCTGACGAGCAATCTCTGGTCGATCCGCTCGCTCGGCGCGAAAAACTGGAAGCGGTTACACCGCTTTGCCTACTTGGCCGCCGCACTTCTCATTTATCATCAGTCCATTGCCGGCAAAGGGCACTGGCACACAGCGCGGTGGCTGTTGTTCCCACTCCTCGGGTTGCAACTCGCTAGAATCGTGAAGACTCTCTACATAGATGGGTTCTTCCAAAATTGGCGTACATTAGGCCGCAAACGCTCTGGGCCGGATCAGCCGATAAACCAGCGGTATTACGTCTGGCCGCAATCCGAGGCTGGCGGCATCTCGGCCGAGCAACGGCTTCGTCTGCGCCCAATCGCGCCATGTCATTTGCCATGGATCGTCGATCGGCCGGAATAAATCGGGCCGAACTCGCTCTTCCTCAGAGGACCCTTGTTGTCCCTCGTGTATGGCTCCGGCGCTGAACCAATGTCTATGAACAGTTCTTCATCCGCTTCAATTCGTCGCGATCCTTTCCTCAAGACCGTCATCTGGGGTTTTCTCGCGGGATTGCTAGGTGGCTTAACGATGCTTTTGACAATGGCATTGTTGCGCCTCGTGCTGGGCTGGCCCACGCCAACAGAATTGATCTTCGACCGGTTGTTTCCTTTGTTAACGGTCGAGTTCTTCATTGGCTCGCTCGTCAAAGCGGGTGGGTACACGCCGCTTAAGTTACAGGGCATTTACGGCGCCCTGAGTGGTCAGTTGGTGGTGGCAGCGATCAGTGGCGTGATCTATGGACTTTATCTAAGGCGAAAGAGTCGCGACGCAGAACAGGGCGGGCAAGCTGTTTTCGATAAACGCGGTTTGTTCCTAATCGTCCCGAGTGTACTGGCTGCAACGGTACTTTTCGTTCTCCTCCTTTGGCCGACGCTAATTACGAACTACCGCGGCTTCCCGCCGCCAATGGCGCGCATAATCGCGGCGCTCGAAATGCTGATTTCCTTCAGTCTCTGCGGATTCGGCATCATGTTTTTCTTTGGCTTGCTCAAGCGTCCCCGATCACGCACGCTAAGAGGTCACGGTGAACAAGCAGCGGTTCCTTCGATGGTTCTTCGTCGCTTTCTCGCACTCGGAACGGGAACGCTCATTGCCATTTCACTCGGCGGCATCCTGCGGCGACTCTACCAGCTTGGCTCCTTCAGTTATGATGGCACGCAATATGGCGGACCACATGTACAGAAGATCACGCCTAACGATGAGTTCTATCAGGTTACCAAGAACCTGGTGGATCCAAACATTACGCGCGACGTCTGGCGGCTCGATATTGTCGGAGAAGTGGAAGCTCCCCGCGTGTTTTCGTTCGGAGAGATTGCGGCGATGCCGGCAGTCGAGCAGGAAACCACGCTCCTTTGCATTTCCTATGGCATCGGAAGCGGGCTGTGTTCAAATGCGATTTGGAAAGGCGTGCCGCTTCCGACGCTACTCGCATTGGTGAAGCCTAAGCCGGATGTGACGACGGTACTCTTCCGCGCCGCGGACGGATACTACGAGACGTTTCGCTTCGAGAAAGCTATGGAGCCCAGCACGTTGGTCGCATACGAGATGAACGGCGAGCCATTGCCGCAACGTCATGGTTTTCCGCTGCGAATGATTGTTCCCGGGCTTTACGGCGAAAAAAATCCCAAGTGGCTCACCCGCATCGAGCTTTTGAACGAAGCCGACGCCCGCCTTCATCGCCGCCATGGTTGCGGATTCTACAAAGAACAAGGCTGGGGTCGCGAGGGCGATGTTATCCCAACTCACAGCCGCATCGATGC
>JBARAJ010000073.1:0-57718 GCA_049791915.1 Candidatus Udaeobacter sp. | reverse complement strand
ACACCGCCAGCGGTGGTCAAGCGCTGCTGAGCAATACCAGCGGCTCCAACAACACAGGCAACGGTTTTCAAGCGCTCGTGTCCAACACCACTGGCAACAACAACACGGCCAACGGTGCTGTCGCGCTCTTTAGCAACACTACCGGAAATGGCAACACGGCCACCGGTGACGCTGCACTCTTTAGCAACACCACCGGCCCCAACAACACGGCCACAGGTTTTAATGCGCTCTCCAGCAACACCACCGGAAATGGCAACACAGCCAGCGGTAATCAAGCGCTCCTTAGCAACACTACTGCCAGTGGGAACACAGCTACTGGTAATAGTGCGCTGTCCAGCAATACCACGGGTAGCGATAACACGGCTATCGGTAGTGGCGCGCTCAGTAGCAACACCTTGAACGCTGGCAACACGGCCATTGGCGGAGGCGCGCTGTCTAGCAATACAGGCGGCGACGGCAATACAGCCCTAGGCTTTAACGCCGGCGACGGCGTCATCACGGCCAGCGGCGTCCTTTGTATCGGTTCCGGCGTTTTTGGGGCAGACGTAAGCGAAACCACGTGGATCGGCAATGTCTATGGCGTCACTACGCAAAACGGCACCGCGGCACCAGTGATCGTCTCTGCTGACGGCCAGCTGGGCACCATGCCTTCTTCCGAGCGGTTCAAGAAGGACATTGCCACCATGGAGAAAGCCAGCGAAACAATTCTGTCACTTAGACCGGTCACCTTCCACTACAAGACGGACACAAAGGACACACCCCAATTTGGCTTGATTGCCGAGGAAGTCGCAAAGGTGAATCCGGCGCTTGTGCTTCCCGATAAGGACGGCAAGCCCTATACCGTCCGCTACGACCAAGTGAACGCGATGTTGCTCAACGAGTTCCTCAAAGAACACCGCAAAGTGGAGGACTTGGAAGCGAACACCGCACATCAGCAAAAGCAGATCGAAGCGCTTACCGCGGGCCTACAAAAGGTGAGCGCCCGGCTTGAAGCGAGCAAATCTGCGCCGCAACTGGTCAACAATCCCTAAGCAGCAGCATTTCACAATCAGCCGTCACGCTTCACCGCGTGGCGGCTTTTTGTTTTGCCTCGCTCAGCACTCTTCAAATTCGCCCGCGTGCTCGTACGTTTCGATCACGTTGCCCGTCTCATCGCAAACGCGAATCACCGCGTCGCTCGCATGTCAGACGAAGACCTACATAAGGATTAGGTGACGCCTGACTAGACAAATTTGCGCGGTTTTCGTAGAAAAGCCTTCACGCTATACGGATTCCCCGGGGCTTAACCATCAAATCCACTTGGCATTAGAGGACGTAAAATATGGCAAATCTCACTGTCCAAGGCACGATCACTGACCCGAAGGGCAACAGCTTATACCCGGCAAGCGTTTCGGTCTACATCGGCATGCAATTTGTCGTAAACACTCCAAACGGAGGAGCCCAAGTGTACTTCTGGTCAGGCCCGGTTAACACGAACGACCCTACCGTTACGGGTACGCTAATCGCATCCTGTCCCGGCTACGCAAACAACAGCAAAACCGTCCCGCTTTTGATTGGGTTCGATCATAGCACCATCCACAATACGGTGAATTTTGTGCTGACCCCTCTTAGTGCGCTAACGTTTCAACCGGTGCAGCCTCGCAACATGTGCATCTATGTCCTCGGAAGTGACGGCAACCTCTGGTTCGAGACCGGCCCGTTCGGCAATCAGGTCCCTCCACCCCGTCTTCAAGTCGACGGCAACGTAGCTGCCTTCCAGGCGCTTGACGGAAACAATGTCGTTGTTCTGGGAACCGACGGAAACCTCTGGTATGAGGTATGGCCGTTCGGAAATGTCCAAGAGGTGATCAAGAACCGAAAGCAGGTCGATGGCAACGTAGGTGCCTTCCAGGCGGTCTTATCGGGATATGGCAATAATATCTTCGTGTTAGGAACCGACGGAAACCTGTGGTGTGAGACGTGGCCACCTGTAAATGTAAAAGAAACGATCAAGACACGTAAGCAGATCGACGCCAACGTAGGCGCCTTCCAGGCGCTTGATGTCAACGATGCCTTCGTGTTAGGAACCGACGGAAACCTGTGGTTTGAGGGGTTACCATTCGGAAGTGTTGCTCAAACGATCAAGAACCGTAGACAAGTCGACGCTAAAGTAAAGACCTTCCAACCGATCGATGGCTACAATGTCTTCGTTCTAGGAACCGACAACAACTTATGGCTTGAGAGTTGGCCAATACCTTCTGGCGGTGTCTTCAGTGCGTGGGGGAATGTCAACGAAACCATCAAGAACCGTAAGCAGGTCGACGGCGACGTTGCTGCCTTCCAGGCGATTGACGTCAACACGGTGTTCATCCTGGGATCGGACGGGAACCTGTGGCTCGAGACGTCGCCCTGGGGCGACATCGCTCAAATGATTGAAACGCGCCGGCACGTTGACGCTCATGTAGGGGCCTTCAACGTGTGGACAGACGAACACCACACGATTGGAGATTGGGTTGTTCTCGTGAAGGATACGGACCACGTCCTCTGGTATAAAGAGTCGTCGGACGCAGGGAAAACCTGGACACGTATGCAAATAGACGGCAGCGTGATGTAAATCCAGGTGCTCCGTGTCTAAATCCGCTCAGGCGTGAGGCAGGGACGAGAGGGTGCTGGCGGTGCTCACCGCGAATAGCGGGGATGTCATTCGGGTCGCCGTACCACAGCCGACCGAATGGCAGCGCATCGGAGATTAGATCGACGCCGCGCTGATCTTTGCGCGTCTTTAGCCGATGATCCAGAGAACAATAAAGGGCACTAGGTTAAATAGAAGAATTCCTATCTTGTATATCGACATCCCAAGATAGTGAACAGTGTCGAACCGCTCATCGGACAGACCAAACCATCGACCGTGGAGGCGCCGCATCCAGTCATGTGTGAGGGTGAAGACCAGAAACCAAACCAAAAGTATTGCGTAGTTGATAATCGTGCACCACAGAAGAAAGCTGCGCGTCAGTTCAATGTTCATCTTCTTCGGTCGCCCTTCAGCATCTAACGAAACAGAGATAAGCCACGGCAGGGTGTCGTGGCAAACACACTGAACTTGTTTCGAAATGGGGTCGTTGGCTTCATGGATTGGTTAGTGAAGCTGGTCGAACTACGGGCGAGGCGGCGGCGTTGGGCGCGGTCTCGTGGTCGGACACGGGCGGCGTGGCGGTTGCGTCTCAAATGAACCTATATCGATGCGAACGTTGGACACGCGATCGAAAGGGCAGCCTCGCTGGTCGTTGAGAGGCGGCGGAATGAAGTTCGGATCGCCAGCGTCAATCGCTGGGCTGCCAGGCAACAACGCGTGAGTGAAGGTTGGGCCGCCGTTGTCCTGCAAGGGGCCAAGCAACGGGTCGGTGTTGATCTGATCGCCTGGGCCGGTCAAGTAGCCGCCGCCATCATCGCTGCTGAGATTGTATCCATCGGATGTGACCGTGCCCCCGTTGTTAAAGATGTTTTCGCCCAGTGCCCCGGCATTCAGGATCGTGTTGGAGATCTCAAGGCTACTAAATTGTTCGTTATAAATGCCCCCGCCAGAAGATGCCGAGTTGCCGGTGATGGTGCTATTTGCAACGAACAGCGACCCCTCGGTGTAGATACCGCCCGCGCTGGTTCCAGCTGAGTTGCCGCTAATGGTGCTGTTCACGATTCCGTTAGTAACGCCATAGATGCCGCCGCCGCTCGTTGCAGCTGAGTTACCGCTAACGGTGCTGTTCTCAACGCTGAGCCCATTATCGCAATGGATCCCACCGCCCGTGTCTCCGGCCGGGAACCCGGCATTGGCCGAGTTACCGCTGATCGTGCTATTGGTGACGGCCACATTGGGAGCACCCTCACAATGGATCCCACCGAAGAGCGAGTTGCCGCTGATGGTGCAATCGCTAATTGTCAATTGCAGACCAGAGCCCACGAAGACGTCTACGCTAGCAAAAATACCGCCCTCCAAATTACCGCTCACCGTGGTGCTGCGGATCGTCGCGGTCAGAACTACAAATTGGGGGACCGTGAAAGAAATACCGCTGTGGGCGTTGTCACTGACATTGCTATTCACGACCGTCAGGTAACCATTGTTGGCGATCCCTTGCGAGTTGCCGCTTACGACGCAATTACTGACCGTCAACGGGCCGAAATTGAAGATTCCGGTCGAGTTGCCGCCTAGGACGCAATTATTGACCGTTAACGTGCCCTGGTTATTGGCGGCGCCTGATCCGGAGTTGTTGCTGATGATGCTGTTGGCAACCGTCATGGAAGCCCCGATAGAACCTTGTGAGGCATCGTTGTAGAGCCCCGCGGACGAGTTGCCGCTTAAGACGCAATTACTGACGGATACCGTGCCCTCGTTGTTATCAATTCCAACCTGGGCGTTCCTGATGCTCAGGCCGGAGATACTGACAGCTCTCTGGGGAAAGACTCCGAAAGCAAATAACGCCTGGTTCCCATTAACTGCGAATTGGTTGGCGCCAGGGCCTGAAATCGTGACGTTCTTGGTGACCTGAAGTCCACCGCTGGTCAGCATGATCGTGCCACTGACCGCACAAGTAATTCTATCGCCACGGAGAGTGCCTGACGCAATGAGCCCGCTCCGCTGTCGTTCGTGTTGGTAACGGTGATCGTGGCCGCGTGCACTGGAAGTGCGACCGCGTGGAGCAGCAATCCAATCGCAAATGTTGTGGTTCGCCTCATTGCGACCGTTTGTATCACATTTTCATTGTTGTGTGAAGATTTAAACGCGGCATGATTGATCGGACAAAGCACTGGGAAATCATCGCTGACAATCTCAAGAAGGCCGGATGAAGTTGGGGGATGCGTCTTAGCCGATTGATTCCAACGGGCGAACGATCTGGATTGCAGACGCACATCGCGGCGACGGTCGGCACAAAACGATGAACCTCTTTCAGTTCTGGAGTGTAAGGCGGAACCCTATATGAAAATTAGGTGACACCTGACTGGACAAAAGCTCGACAACTGTCGCGGATCGAGTAAAAGCCTCGTTGATTTCGTCATCCGACAAGTTTCAACTTATCTTCGGCACGGCTGAATAAGCCACTGGGGCTGGATCTTCGCTGAGACACCGTTTAGCGCGATCTCCCAGATCCAACTGGATTCCCCGAGTCAGCGGAAGGGAGGCCGCTGTTCAAAAGCGCGCCTCGTGAAGATGATTCCTGGTTCCTCGTGGAACTGGATTGCTGTTAATGCTGTTCAAACGGCAACTATATGAAAAAACAAAACTCCTCCATTAAAGCGCAAATTATTCGAAGCGCTTTTATTCTACTCGCATTTACTGCGATGGCGGCGCTTCCATTCGCGCTGGCACAACGACAAAACAGCGTCAAGCAAAGCGTCCACGCTCCGCCGTTAGCCGCTGGCACAATCGCTACTGTCAAGACTTTCCCACCTATCTCGCAAAGCTTTTCATCTGGCGACCACTTCCAAGTTAGGTTCACGCCGATGGAAGCCTATGTAATCGACCTCGGCCAGCTGGGTATCCAGCCACTCCCGTTCAAATTGCCCCCCCCATGGCGGGCCAATCCGGAAGGCGGCGCAATCGGCACCGCTAACATGGCGACCACCGCCGACGTGGTGCCACCGGCAACTACTCGTGCAGTGGGCACGATTTTCGCGGGCTTCAGCCCGAGCGAGCTAATCAATTGCTACCTGAACGGGACACTGGCCGCCACGTTCTCCGCGGACAGCAACGGCCATCTGGGCATTTTTCTCAACACCACCGGCTCGGTGGGTTACCTCACTATTGACTGCATCGGCCAGACCAGCGGCAAGCGCGCCGGAGGCGCCATCGAAATATCGAGCACCGCACCCTCTTCACCGGGGCTGGCAATGACGCCCCACGCCCTCGGCGTAAACGGGTCCAGGCTCTTCTACCTGATGGGGACTCGTCATTATGCGAACACGGCCATCAACATCGCTGTGGACGGCACCCTTCTAGGCACTGTCCCGTCCGACAACAACGGCAGCTTCTACTTCACGTATGCCCCAGCCGCGGCCGCCGACTCCTCGTATGTGTGGACGGCGTACCTCACGGCGTCGGGCGACGTTGCAATTGCTCCTTTATACCAAATACCGGACACAGCTTGCAACTACACAACGACTACCGGCACAGGCTCGATTGTGCCTGGCACTGTCGACACCGGCAATCATTGCGCGGCTGATTGTACCACCGCAATCACGATTCCGTTTACGGTCACCGTTTACGGGCAGACCTTTACCACTGCCAACGTTGCCTCCAGCGGAAATTTGGATCTTATAGGCGGTGAAAATGCTACCTTTGGCTGTGTGACGCTGCCAAGTTCGTTTTTCGGTATGGCAATTCTGCCGTTTCAGGGTGGCTTTTTTACCGTCACAGGCCTGACCGGCTGCTCGACGTGGGCAAACGGGTGCGGTATCTTCACCGCCACCACAGGCACCGCGCCTAATCGTACCTTTTACATCGAATGGCACGTGGTATATCCTGCAAACGAAGGTGCGACAGCTGATTTTGAAATAGCCTTCTATGAGAACAGCCCAAGTTTCTTTGACGTCTTTTATGGACTCACTGCTGATCTTGGCGCCGAGGAAACGAGCGGCGTGCAGGCAAGCGCCACTGGCCCAGCCACGACGTTCTCGTGTGGTAATGAAACGCTCACGAGCGGCTTGAGAGTCAGGTACACCTGTTCCGCACCATCGCCTACTCCTACGGCTACCTTTACACCTACGCCGACAGCCACTGTTACGGCTACAGCAACGTTTACCCCTACACCAATACCAACAGCTACTCACACGCCCACATCTACTCCAACTGCCACGGCTACGGCTACAGCTACGTTCACGCCTACACCAATACCGACGGCGACTCACACTCCGACAGCGACACCAACGGCCACAGCAACAGCTACGCACACTCCGACAGCTACACCTACGGCGACGGCAACAGCTACGCATACACCGACAGCTACGCCAACGGCCGCAGCAACGTCGACGCCGACAGCAACGGTCCCACCGAGACCAACCCCGACACCGAGGCCACGTCCGACGCCGCCGCCTCGGCCCTGACATTAATTCCTAGTGATCGTGTTCAAGCCAGCAAGTCGGACATCGCACGCGTGAACTACTGGGAGATCATCGCCGACAATCTCAAGAAACGGGGTTGGAGCTTGGGTTACGTTCAGCGATTGATTCCAACGGGCGAACGATCTGATTTCTGACGCGCTCACTGCTAACTCTTGAGTCGTCAGCGCAACCAAACGATTGGCCATGTGTAGGGCAAGACCCCATATGAAAATTAGGTGATGCCTGACTAGACAAATTCGTACGGTTTTCCGTAAAAGACGTTTCCCAATAAAATAGATCTGAATCAGGCGGAGGACATTTCTCCCCGCTAGGGTTCTTTGCCCCTTCCTGATCCGCAAACCACAGAATCAACACGGGCGGGGGAAAAGGAAGGAAGAACGATAAATGTCATTTGCCATCATCCTCTGTCGCTTCAACGACGTCGATAAACCGAACTTGCCGAAATCGTTATTCAAACACGCCGCGACTCCGGGTAAGGGCGGCCTGCGGGATTATTGGTACGACATCTCGTACAAGCAAAAAGACCTTTCGGGATCGAAAGTGTTTGGTTGGTGGAAAATGAAGTATTCTTTTGTCAAGGACGCGGCAGATCCGTTCAAGAATGGTTCCCAGGGGCGCGACGCTTGGATCGCTGAAGCAAAGCGATTAGCTGGAGTAAACGGTGTCGATCTCTCTCCCTTCTACGGAGTGATTGCGGTCATCAATGCCAATGCGGACGACTCAAACTCTGGACGCGATCTCGCCGTGGGCATTGGAGGAACCTGGGGCCAGCAAGGCTGGAAGTGGTGTAACAAGTGTCAAGTTCTGGCCCACCCGGAAGGCTCCAAACACGGGCCCTGCCCGGACGGCGGCGATCACGACTTCGGTGGCAGTTCTGCGTACAGTATTGCTCGGGATCAGCCGTCTTTTCCGGGGCAATCCGATTGGCGCTTGTGCAATAAATGCTTGGCATTGAATTACGGGGGAAATCCTGCCGGGCCGTGCCCCGCAAAGGGCGTTCACGACTACTCGGGGAGTGGAAACTACAGCCTGGGGTCGGGGAAGGTGGGATACCCGGGACAGAATGGGTGGAAGTGGTGCAAGAAGTGCCAGGGTCTGGTTTATGCAGGGCCAGGCGCTGCGAAGGGAAAGTGCGCTGGTAAGGGCGTGCACGACACGAGCGCCAGCGCCGACTATACTCTCGTGCAAAACTCCAGCAATTGGAATGACACGTTCCTCGCGCACGAGAGCGGACACGCCCTCGGCTTACAACATTCGTGGTACTCGCCGGCGCCGTTATTATTCGCACCTGAAGTCGAATATGGCAATCCATGGGACATCATGAGCGCCATGGCGGTGGATAGTTTCTCCGATTCTCCTTTCCCGCCAGCCGGTCCCGGAGCCGACGCGCCTAACATCGATTTTTTGCGATGGCTTTCTAGTAAGAAAGTGTCGACTGATGTGGGCACCATAAAGCTTCAGGCCCTGAACGATTCGGGAGCTACCCTGTTGGCCGCCAAGGTGACCAGGGCAGACAGCATCTATTACGCGGAATACCGTCGACCCACCGCCTGGGACCGCGCGATTCCGCGGGATGCGGTTTTCATTAATGAAGTGCGGCCATGGCAGTGGTGCCACAAGTGCCAGGCGCTGACGACGAACTTAGGTGGTTCTTCGCTAGGACCGTGTCCGGCCGGTGGACAACACAACCACGACGGCAGCGGGTATTATGCACCCCTTCACCTATCTCCTTTGGATGGGTCCGGAAAACCGTACTTCGGCAGCCAGCCGTCGTGGAAGTGGTGCAAGAAGTGCCAATGCATGGTTTACACGGGTGGGTCGTCCATGGGCGTGTGCCAGGCCGGAGGCGCGCATGATGCTAAGGGTAGCAATGACTATACGCTTGTCTATGACGCGAAGTATTCGTCGGGGCAGAGCAACTGGCATCGGTGCACCAAATGCCAGGCCCTAGCATTTGCGGGAGTCTCTGATGGCAAGTGTGCGAAGGGCGGTGCTCATGCACTCGACTTGAGCTTCGACTACAAGTTGCTGGGTGATCGGCACTCCTTTATGATGGCGGACTTGTCCGGTACCGGAGATTGGCAACCAGGCAAGGTATTCGTCGATAATGTCCGGGGGTTCGGGATTGTGATCCACTCGTTCGACAACACGACTCACAGCGCCACCATCAGCCTCTCAAATCTTGAGCTTGGTTGGAAGGTTTGTACGAAATGCCAAGGGATGACGTTTGTTACATATCCTGGAGGGAGGTGCCCGGCTGGCGGAACTCACACGTGGGATTTATTTGGCGTACTATCGCTGTTGTACGATTTGCCGGGTGACGCGGGGCAGAACAAGTGGCGACGGTGCAGTAAGTGTCAGGGGCTCGCATTTAGCGGCAACTCAAATGGCGTTTGCCCAAAAGGCGGGGCGCATAACCTCAGTAAGGGCCATGACTACGTCTTGCTTCACGATTCGGTTATGCCAGACGCGCAAAGCAATTGGAGATGGTGCTCCAAGTGTCAAGGTCTGGCGTTTGCCGGTGTCTCGAATGGAGTATGCCCGGCCAAAGGTGCGCACGCCCTGACGACAAGCTCTGACTACAACATCATCACGTGGCCCGCTCCGTAAACGCGTTGTTCTGAATTGAGATGGTCCTGAGCCGCTAGCGGGACCAGCGCCACACCACGATGCTATCGTTGCGCAGGCCCATTTGATAGACACACGTCCATTTAAGGTGCCTGTATGAGCCGGCAACCAGACGATACAATGCGCATGATCAACCTGCGCCCATGCAGCAGTGGCAATCAGTAAACCAACAAGGAATGCTACGATTGTTTTCATGAGGCAGTTTGCCGAAAAACACTTCAAGTTAGCAAGCACGCTGTCGCGAGAGGCACTTCCGCTGCCTGACTCCTAAACCACGCGGAAATCGCCCGCGTGCTCGTGCGTTTCAATCACGCTGCCAGCGGCATCGTAAACGCGAATCACGGCATCGTCCGCGTCTCCAGGCAAGACACTACATAAAAATTAGGTGACGCCTGACTAGACAGCTCCGCACGGTTTCTTTAAAAACGGCGCACATTAAACGGATCTGAATCAGGCGGAGGAATCTCCCCCGCTAGGTTCTTCGCCTTTTTTGGACCCGTGACTGACAGCATCAAACTCAGCGGGGAAAAGAAAGGAAGAACCATGAATGCATTGATTCAGCTAAAACAAACAACTTCACTATTTCTCGCCACCTTTGGGCTTGCGTGGTTTGCTGTCTCACCCGCAGTGCAGGCAGTCAGCCCGCCGCCCCCGGGGGGCTATCCCAATTTCACCACTGCCGCGGGAGACCACGCCCTTCAGGCTCTCACGTTGGGCCTTGGGAACACAGCAATTGGTACGTTTTCGTTGTTCAGCGTCACCAGTGGTAACTACAATACCGCTGTTGGCGCTGGAGCGCTTGATCTCAACATCGCGGATTCAAATACGGCCACTGGCGCTGCAGCGCTTTTGTTTAACACCACCGGAAACGAAAACACGGCCAATGGAACAGCCGCGCTTGAATTTAACACTACCGGCGCGGCCAACACGGCCAACGGAAACTTCGCACTTATTTTCAACACTACCGGCAGCAACAACGCGGCCGTGGGTAACCGGGCGCTGGAAAACAATACCGGCAACGGCAACACGGCCGTCGGTTCTCAAGCGCTCCTTAACAACAGTACCGGCAGCGGCAACACGGCCATCGGTTCTAGTGCGCTTCAGAGCAACACCACGGGTGCCGACAACACGGCTATCGGCGCTAGTGCGCTTTTGACCAACACCACCGGCGGACAGAACACGGCCATCGGCCCTGGTGCGGGAGTTAATGCCACGACCGGAAGTGGCAATGTCTATATCGGAGTGGTTTCCGGCGTGGCTGGGGAAGGCGATCACACTTATATCGCCAATATTAACACCACTACTGTAAGCGGCGGTGGCACCGACACGGTTACGGTGAACTTGAGCACGGGATTACTTGGTCACTTAAGTTCATCGCAGCGCTACAAGGAGGAGATCAAGCCCATGGACAAAGCCAGCGAGGCATTGTTCGCCCTCAAGCCGGTCAGTTACCGGTTCAAGAAAGAAATCGATCAAAGCCAAAGCCTCGACTACGGGCTGATCGCCGAGGAGGTGGCCGAGGTTGACCCCAACCTGGCCATCCGGGACGGCAAAGGCCAAATCGAGGGCGTGCGCTATAACGCCATCAACGCGATGTTGCTCAACGAGTTTCTCAAAGAGCACCGGACGGTCAAAGAACAGGAAACAATAATCAGCCAGCTAGAGGCTAGTGTTGCAAAACAACAAGCGAACGCCGCGCAAGAGCAAAATGAAATTCAATCTCTTCGCACGAGCCTCGACGAACAGGCGTCTCAAATCCAAAAAGTGAGCGCACAGCTTGAAGCGAGCAAACCTGCGCCGCAAGTGGTCAACAATCAGTAAAGCTGCGCGGTAGCGGACTAGTGTTTTTTGTTTTCCTGAATACTTTGAATGGAAGCTTTTCCATTCGAATCGATGGCGATGGTAACGGTTCTATCGCATTCGTGAGCTTTGTCGTCCTCGGTGGTCCATTCATCGTGTGCGACTAGCACCAATGTGTCCGGCTTCGCCCAGCTCTCTGGAGTCAGATTGCTGTTGATAAAGCCCGCCAACCCAGGGTGACCACATTCAGGAAGATCGGGCAACTCAATTTGCTCAAAACCGGAATCTTTGCGGATGTAAACGCTAGTCCAGTTGTGTTTTCGATCCTCTTCGTAAAAGGCAAAGCGCTTGGAATCTGGTGACCAAAGTATGCGGCAAGCGTCCGAAAATGGGTGACCGCTGTCCGACAACTTAAGCAGGACTTTGTGCGACTTGGTTTCAACGAGTTGTATCCTCACCTCATGTTCCTCCGCATCCTTGAGGGACATGGCAAACTGTCCGTCTGGAGAACGGTTTTTTAGTTTTTCTCCGGCGAATCCGACGATCGGCGTTGTCAGGACAAAGGCCGCAGCCACAAATACAGCTCTAAAGCGAATGAAGAATAAACGGGACATCATGGAGAATTGTGCCGAATCATTCGGCAGGTGTGAAGCGGAAATCAGATCGACACCGCATTTATCGGACCGCGGGCGGACTTCGTAAGTGTGCGTTGACTGTATCACTTCGTTAAGCTTTAGGCCGCAACTCGCGCGTTGAACAGGCGCAGCGCCTCCAAAGATGATCGGATCGTTATCCGCTCCGCATTACCATTTTGTTGGACTAGTCTATTAAAACCCTGTTGTTGGTACTCAGAATGGGATGGAATCGTCACCGTTCTCTCCATTCTCGGACGCGATGAATCCGGCAAGTGTGCGCTCCAATGTTTGCTGTTCCTCGCGCTCGACTTGTTTGAGTTGCTCCCACTCATACCAATCGATTAGCGACGTGATGGCGTTCTCCACAAGGGAGCGCAGTTCGGTTGGCGGCATGGAATCCAATTCAACGCACTCGCTCCCCCGCCAATTCCGCGCGCGGCTGTCACTCTGTTTTGTCGGGCGCGTGGGCAAACTGAAATCCTCGATCTGTTCCGGAAGGATCGCGATCCGTTGGAAAATTAATACTGCAATCGAACCTTTCTCGAAATGCTCGCTCTATGGCGTCCGCTGCCGCGTGTCCTGAAGGATCGTAATCGCCCAGATGAAAAATGGTAACTTCTTTGCCGCGTCGCTGTGCCTTTTTGAACGTCAAGCTCGCCGAATACATCGATGAGAGAGAGGCGAACCCACGGCAGACAAACAGCGGAACGCCCCACTCGCTGGTGACCTCAGCGATCACTCCGGCGATAGCGTCCTTCTCAACCCAGACCTCGACGTAATGCAACTGGCTTGCCCACAGATCGCGCCGGTAGCTCTCGCGCGTTCTTCTGAGCGCGTCCTCAATGCCATCGTACATGGGCGGCTTGATATGCCAGCGCGTCGAATCGGAGAAAGCGTCGTAAGGAACATCTTCCGATTTGCGCCAGCGGGACAGATGACCGCACAACCCTTTATAGGCCAACTCAGTCTTGGTAATGACGTTGAGTCCGACCAGGCGATAGAACAAATGCCGGATCGTAATTGCGCTTGCTTCACCGTCCAAAACCTCGTGAATCGAGCCGAGAAGTTCCGCCATCTGTGCCCGACTCCGGCGCTTTATGGGACTAGTCCAAGAGCGACGACCCTTCTTCTTCAACCTTTGCGCCACCTTTCGGTCAGACGCGCGTCGCCTGGATCGCCGTTCCATTGATGAGCGGGCAAGATCAGCCCCGCTTGTTTTCGATTTGGTTCCGCTGGCAAGAGATACCGAAATTCTGATGCGTTTCCGCCAGGCCGCGCATTGCCAACGTGCAGGAGCTTGATCACACCGAGCGGATCTAGTGCGCGATTGATCGTATTCGCCGAATCCTTGTTCAGAGCAGGATGAGCTTTGGCGGCATCGCGACAACTCAAGAAATATCTCCCATTCGCAGATTGACGAGCCAGTTCGCGATGCAATGCAGCAAGCCTTCGCCAGCTCTCCGGTGCCTCCGCTACTCCCGGCAGGATCGGCAGGTCAAAAACTGAAAGCATCAAAACATGCTCCAATGATTTCTTTAAGGCCTCACCTTCGCCTGTCGGTACTCGAACCTTTTTAATTTCGGCTAGAAATAAGCCGCAGTAGTGATCGCGGGTTTTCTTTGGATCGAGGTGGAGCTCTGAGACAGCGTACCACTCGTTGAACGCGTGAATCAGCTCGTGAGCAGTCAGTTTTCGTGAGATTCTCTTTTCAACGGCCCTAAGATCACGAAGTAACTGCCACCGTTGTGGCCTTGCACTGTTGCTCGCGACGCACCTGTTGCAGAGTGCCAGTTCTTGAAGCTCTTTTTGAACTTCCGAAGCGTTAGACACAGGAAACTCATGAAACTCAGGAGACTCATGAGGGGGAGGGAGAGGTGGAGGGAAAAACGTCTCCTTGTTTGTGATGATTTGTACGCGCTCGCCCCTGCTGTCGAGATTAGTCACAGATCAGAGATCGCGGTTTGCTTCAAAGTCGTCGTAATCGATTCGACTAAGATCAAACAGGTCCTTCACCACCAATCCATCGTCGCGCTTCAACCCCGCCAGACTGAGCACTTGGACTTCCGCCGCTACAGGTACGAGCTGCTGGCCCATTCGGGTGGCTGTTTGCGCTCCAGCTGAATCGACATCGGCAATAATCCGCACGCGACAACGGCGAAGAGCTTCGATATCTTCGGCGAGCAGATTCGCGCCCGTTCCGAGAGCTGCCACAACCCCAACGTGCTAAAGATTGCCTTCGGCTGCTGCAAAATGCAGCGCGGCGAGTGCGTCCTTGCTGCCTTCGGGCGTCAGCAAAATATCGCGCCGATCATTCGCTACGACATCACCGAGGCCAATCAAGCGATGCCACGATTCGCCGCGTGTTTCCGCTTCGGCTTTAACGGATTCACCGTTAATGCGAAACGGCTCACCATCCACACGTCGGAATGAAGCGTTACTTGAATCGCCGAAGCGCCAGGATCGACATTTGCGATGGCTTACGAAGCTGAGCAGTCCGCGTTGAATCGCTTCTTCGATTGCTTGCGGATCAATCGCGAGGCGCGTTGCCAACTCGCTTGCCGAATCGTCACGGAGCATCACGCAAGCTCCTGGTACGAGCCTCAGCCGTAGCGCGCGTTTTTGCCGTCATAGGAGGCATCAAGTCGCCCACAAATGCCAAAGCGGGTTTTACATTTGACCCTTCTTTCACGATTGTCCGCCCTCACTCTGGTTTTGCTGCTTGGGTTTGGGCTTCGGATCGTAAGGCTGGGCCAGACTTAGCACGCGCTCCAGTTCGGACGCGGGAATCAAGATGCGCCCAAGCTCCGTTACCGCCCGAATCTTGCCGCTGTAGAGTAGGCGGTACGCCCACGACGGATGCCTCCCGCAGGTCCCGGCAAACTCTGCTGGTGAGTATGCCGCCCGGTTAGTTGTTTGATTTTGGTCTTGTCGCATAACGCGCAAGACCATGAGCCAAACCGCAAACTGGTGGTATGGCGTCTAAGAAGAACTCTTAGAAATCTTTTTCGCGTCCTGCAGTGCCTTTTTGAAGGCAGCAGCCCATTCGCGCTTTTGCTGCTCTCTTTCCTTGGCGTATTTTCCAAACTCCCACGGAATCAATTCGCCTCGGTACTTCACCGCTCTGTCTTTGGCTTTGGGAAACCCTGATTCTTCGCTGTAAAGCGGCGCTTCGTTTAGTGGCATCTTCGTCTTCGACTGCTCTTTTCGCACATCGTGAAACTTTAGAGGCTTCCCGTGTTCGTCTCGCCGCCGATTCTTCTCCGCGAATGCAAGCGCCTCCTTAGAGCCAAGCTCGCGATATAGCCGCCACGCTGCCAAGTCTTTCAGTCTGTCTTTGGCTTGCTTTTCCGTGCCGGTCTCGATTTTTAGCTCGTGTTTATCAAACCGAGCTTTGTTTTCCGGCTGTTGCAGCCATAGGTCAATTTCTTGCAGAAGCCGCTGCCTGCTTTTGCTGAAATCAAGCGGCAAGAGCGCTTGAACGAACGGGGTGTTCGGGATTTTCAAGACGGGGTAAAACTTTTGCCGTGGCGTGACAGGAGGAACCTTTGTCTTCCGCTCTGCGTGCGCTTTGGCCGCTCGTGCTTCAGCCGCAACCTGTTTCTTCAGTTCTGCATGTCCCTTAGTCGCCATGTCTTTCAATCGATCGAGGTAGCCCGTTAAGAACATCACTTCACCCAAGACCAGTGGGCGGGGGTTGGTTCGTGGAAAGGGGCAGTGCCCGGAGAAGCTCAGAGCGCTCTGCGTTGCTAATCTCATTCCAACCTTTTGCGGGAAACGATGGACACCGCCAGATGAAACTCCATTCGTTTTGAATGAACCAGGTGCCGCAGTGAACATAATTTTCAATCTTGAGGGTGATTTCTTCCGGATGCACGGAGTGTCTGAATGGTTCAGCAACCTTTCGCAAGATGTTTGACTCGCGTGAATACTCGTACTGGCAGGCGGCCCTAAACTGACCATCCACAGCGTCACCATGCAGATAGTCCATGCATGGGAGGAGCGCCGCGATCTTTTCGGGCTCTAACATCCGACGACTGCGCTTTTTCACTTTTTTTGGGGGAGAAAATTTGTGACTGCTATCTTATAAAAGCCCACCCGCCGATTGGGGGCTACCCCGCTCCTGCTGCCACCCTCTCGACAAAATAAGAATTACTTTTTCTCCCTCGGGGTAAGCAGTTCCTCTAGTCATGCCGTCGTCGGGAATGCGATCAGATCTGCCTGCTTTGTCGCGACCGGCGTGAAACTCACGCGCTGCGCTTGAGCGATGCTGTGCTCGCGGCGCAAATGCCCGTAGGTTTTCATAGCCAACGCGCCGCCGTCTTTGTGTCCAAGCCAGCGTGAAACGGTAGGGATGTCCACGCCCGATTCGATGCACCGCGTTGCGAACAAGTGCCGCAAATCGTGATGGACAATGCGGGCCATACCTACCTTGCGGGCTGCGCCGTTGATCGCCTTTTGCGCCTCGCGAACTTCAAAGACCTTTTTGTTTAGCGGCTCGTTTGGACGTTCATCGCGCATTCGTGCAAAGAGCGCACGAGCGTCAGGAATCATCGGCACCCGGCGAACTGTCCAGTTCTTCGTGCCAGTTTCAGGATCGCCACGCACAACGATTTCGCCAGCTTCAAAATCCAAGTCGCGCCATTCAAGCTGTGCGGCTTCCCCTTTGCGAATTCCGGTGAACGCCAGGCCGCGCAGCAAATCAGCGCAATGTCGCGAACACCAGGCCCCCGCGTGTGCCACTGCATCGACCAGTCGTATGAATTGGTCGCCGCTCGGCAGTGTGAGTTGCTTCGGGCGCACTGGCACGCGCTCCAGCTTTTCAGCCGGGTTGCCATACATAATCCCTGCGTCTTTCGCCACCTCGAACACATGCCGCAATCCCGAGAGCGTGTTGTTATAGCGTGTCGGGGACGCAACCTTGCGAAACGCACGAGCCCACTCCTTACAATCCGTTTTGGTGATGCGCCGGATTTCACGCTCCGCCAAACCCGGCCAGCTTTTTAGCAGGGCAACAAAAATCTGATTCCAGTAGTGCCGCGTGCTCGATTTGATCGTCACATCATCAGCTTGATTCTGCTGATGGATTTTGAGCGCCTCGCCAAAGGTCATCTTGGCCGACACTTCGCCGTTGCCGTCGCCAACGCGCTCGCGATGCTCTTTTAGAAATTCCGCGAGCTTCGCTTGTGCCACGCTGTAGTGCGATGTCTTGAGCGACTGCCAAACTTCTTTGCCGCCGGCAAAAGCTCTGGCATAATAGCGCCCCGACTTATGGCGGAGAAGATTTGGCTTTCGGGTTTTTTGCCATGTTTTCGTGGATTTGCGCAGTCTCGTAAGGTTGACCGTAGAATAGCGCCGTGAAAATCGAATACAACCTCTTTTTCGCTGTGCCGGCTTACCTATGAAATTGGGCCTGTAGCTCAGCGGTTAGAGCAGGGGACTCATAATCCCTTGGTCCCAGGTTCGAATCCTGGCGGGCCCATTTTAATTTTCGATTTTTGATCGTCGATTTGCAATTGTCGATCCTGTGCAACGCATCGGACGTTTTGCGCTGATCCTTTTTGAGATCGGGCTTCTCACCGTCTTAATCGTAACGACGCGGTGCGCGAATTATCAGGATGTTTTTGTCGCTGGGAATATTTACTTCGTTGATGCGGATTGCTACGCACGCATGACGCGTGCCCAGATGGTCAGGGAAAAGCCGTGGCTTATCATCCGGCGTCATGCGTTTGAGAACTTTCCGCAGGGGACGACCTCGCACACGACTGCGCCGCTGGATTATCTGATCGTCGCACTGTCGTTTTTGCTAAATCCGTTCACAGCACATGCACTCGATTTGGCGGGCGCGTTTGTTTCGCCGTTGCTCGCGCTGCTTGGAGCCTGGTTTCTATGGTGGTGGTCGCGGCGAATGAAATTTCGGTATCGCTGGGTAATGCTGATTTTGTATGCGATCAGCCCAATCCTCGTTCATGGCACGGCGCTTGGCAGGCCGGATCATCAATCGTTGTTGATTCTGCTAGTCGCGATCGCGATTTGTGCAGGCTGGAGTTCGCAAACTCTGCAACCCACCAATGTGGCAAGCGCGTGGCGGCTCACGAGCGCAGCCGCCTGGGCTCTGGCAATCTGGGTTTCGGCTTACGAGCCGCTTGTGCTCTTTCTGATAGTGATGGTCACGGCCGTTGTAATGAATCCCCGCGCGGTTTTCGCGCGTGATCGTCGCGCGGGATGGATTTTGTTCGCGGCGATAATTGCCATCGCATTCGCACTCGACCTGCATGTTCCGTCTTTCGAGATCCTTCAGTCTACCGCGCATTTGAAAAATTGGGCGAGCACCATTGGGGAACTCGCGCACGTTGCACCGATGAATCCAGTCTGGTTGAACTGGTGCGGGTATCTCCTGGTAATTACACCCATTTTCATCTGGATGAGTGTTCGAACGCGAAGAGACGACGCGCAGGGACTGCACGCCTTACCAGTAATCTGTGTGCTCTTGATCACGACCTACTTTTTGACGATTTGGCAGGCGCGGTGGGGATATTTTTTTGTTTTGATCTTTGCGCTCGCGCTTCCGGCGTTGCTCGCGCCGATGAAATCAAACGCCGCGGTCTGGATTGCGTTCGTGTTGTCGATGTTTCCGATTTTAGGAGACTGGGACGAACGGCTCTGGCCAAACGAAGCGCAATTGGCTGATCGGGTGGAACGACGGATTGAATCCGTGCAAATTCGCGATCTTGCGCTCAGTTTGCGATCGCCAGAGGTGCATCCGTTTCTTGCACCGTGGTGGCTTTCGCCGTCGATTGCCTATTGGTCCGGGCAGCCCGGAGTCACGGGAAGCTCGCATGAGAGTCTTAACGGGATCGTGGAGAGCGCGCGATTTTTTCTTTCGGAGAATTTAGAACAAGCTCACGACATTCTCGACAAACACCGAGTGGCGTGGGTTTTTGCTTACGACTCGCAACGCTTGGGGCAAAATTCCGCAGCCATCCTGAACGAGGCAGTGCCTCCGCGAGCGCTCTGTCGCCTTTTATATGAAACGCCCAGTCAGGCGCCGCCGTTCCTGATTTTTTCCGCGCAGAACCCAACATGCAAACTCTACCGAGTGGCTGTTGAACGATAAATCGACAAAAAACTTTCACTCAGAAAAGAGAATCCGTTGACAGGCATCGACGAGTGTCACATTACTAACAGATGCTCAAAAGATTCGTCCCGCAAAGACCGGCGCCCCCGATTCGAGAAGAACCTCGGAATCCGGTTCCTGATGATAACAATCATTTTGCGAGTCGCGAAGAGGCACCACCAAAACCAACCATAATAGATAATCCAAATCCAAAACCTAATCCTATGGCAGACCACGGAGGCAAAGACATTCTCTCGAGCGATGTCGAAATCAAAGGCTCGATCAAGTTCCAAAAAGAACTGCTCATTGACGGCAAAGTCGAAGGCGACATCAACTCAGACGGCGTTTTGACAGTTGGTGAAAACGCTGAGATTCGGGGTGAGATCAAAACCAAATCGATCACCGTCTATGGCAAGGTGCACGGTAATATCACCGTTGGCGAGCGGTGCGAGCTGAAATCCAAATGCGTTTTGCAGGGAGATCTCAAAGCGGCGCGTCTTGTGATTGAAGAAGGAGCAACTTTTATAGGGAAATCGGAAGTCACCACTGGCGCGGTTTCGGCAAAAGCCTCGCCGCGCCCTGAAGTTGTGCGGTCCAGCGAGCCGATCAAGGCGGCATTCGGAGTGCGAGCGTAAAAGAAAGGTCTCGGCAAGCATACAGTGGCCAATCCATCGCCTGCAAAAGTCAGTGCGGAATGTCCGCACTGCGGCTTCAAGCAGATGGAATACGCGGCGGCCAAGAGTTCGATGTGCCGCCAGTGCGGACGTTCTTTTACTCCGTTTGCACCGAAACAGGTCTTGAAGCTGCGGACGATCGAAGAAGCACCTGCGTCGGAGCCTTCCTCATCTCTTTTTGGCAAACTCGAGGATTTTTGGAAGCGGCAAACCACTTCGGTCGTCGAGTGTTTCGAATGTAAACGCAAACAGCAGGTCTCTGGCGCGGCGACATCGACAATCTGTCCGTCCTGCAGCGCGCACATTGATCTGCGCGATTACAAAATCACCAGCGGGTTCAGTCGAAGCATTCGCACCCGCGGCAATGTACATCTTTCCGGCAAAGGTGATCTTGCCAGTAGTAGTGTGGAGTGCCAATCCGCTTTGATTGAAGGCAGGCTGCGCGGCAATTTGCATTGCGATACCGCGATAATTAACTACTCAGGGAAAATCCCCGGCCGCATCAGCGCCCGGCACGTAGTCGTTGATCGTAAAGCTGACGTTCACTGTTTTCGGAGAGTGCGAGCGGAGCACGTCGAAGTCAAAGGCAGGATGTCTGGAGAGATTATCGCTCAATCCGTGACGGTCCATAGAAAGGGTTCGCTGGAGGGCGATGTGACAGCAAGGGCGATCAGCGTGGAGAAAGGCGGGATATTTTCCGGCCAACTCGCCATCGGGCAGATCGGCCTGGCACAAGGAGAACTGCTCGCGCAACAAGAGCCGACCGTTTCGGGCTCGACGGAGTCCAGTTTTCAAGATGCCGTAGCGCGGCCGTTGCCGGCCACATAGCAACGATCAGCTTCATGCGAAGACTGCATCCACGCAGTCCTTACCAGAAACTCGGCGGTTATGTCCATCTGCCGCGTTTGATTGACAAGGCAAGGCTGCACCGCAAAGGCTTGCTCGACGGTTACAACTACAAAACCGTCGGATTCGACAAGCACTTACTCGCGTTTCTCAAAATCGACGGGGAAGCATTTGAAGAAATCGCCAACAAGCTGGATGACGACCAGGCAATTCTCGCTTGGTTACAGAAAAATGGAGAGCAACATTCGCCGGAAGCGATCGATCAATGGAATGAGGCCATGATTTCACGCCATCCCGATAACGCCGCAAAAAAAGCGCGTTTCCTGCATTTTCTCAAAGAAGCCGGCGGCGACGGACGTAAAGATATTCGAACTTATTTCGATCTGATTGAGTTCGATGAAGGAAGGCTGAAATAGCGAAACCTAAGCGGCGTAATTCGTTAGCGGTTACAATGGGTCTTCGATTCAACCAACGTTGGAAGCCAGCGTTTTGTCGGCGTTCTCGAGGGTCTCTTTGCTTCCGATGTCGAGCCATTGACCTTTGATCTGGAACGTCTTCACCGGTTTGCGGGTGTAGAGCCACTGTACAAAACGGCCGGGCTGATCCGTATTGTTCCCGGCAGCCAGATACGTTCTCAAAAGCGAGAGGATCGCAGGCGAGTAATAATACAGGGCGATCGCGGCGAGCGTTCCCTGGGGCTTTTCCGGTTTTTCCTCAAACCGGGTCATGATTCCTTCGGAATCCACGGTGACGTTGCCGTACTTCTTGATTGCTTCAGCGTCCCCAACGTCATAAACCGCGACGCTCACTTCGGTTTTCCTCGCGTACGCCACGAAATCCGCCAGCGAACTGGTGAACAGATTGTCGCCGGCGGCGACTAAAAGGCTGCTCTGGGAAAGGTTCTCATGCGTGACGACGAAATTGATGTCTCCAATTGCGCCCAGCTTGTCGTCATCGCTCGTGGAACCGTCATTAACGACCTTGAACTTGAATTCGGGATGGCGTTTTTGATAGCTCTGACTCCACGCTTGGAAGTCCATCGCGAATTTGTCATTGGTCACGACGTAAATCGTTTCCAAATCGGGAATGCCCGAGAGATTGTCCACCAGCCATTCGATGATTGGTTTGCCGCCGACTACGAGTAGCGGTTTCGCTTTGTTTAGCGTCAGTGGGTAAAGACGGGTTGCGTATCCCGCAGCGAGAATCAGAACGTTCATGAGGCCAAAAGAGTTCGCAGCAAAGCAGAAAAACGCTCGTCCTTTCTCTACGGTTTCGCCGAGTTCCTCAGAATCGTATCTTTCAAATGCTGCTGAATAATCCGGATCCGCTGCGAATCGTTGATCTTGGCATGGCTGGAGCCGTCCACCGCGTACAGTGTGTCGATCGCCGCGCCAGCCTGGGTATTAATTCTAGAGAGCGGCACCAAGACATTTTCGCGATCGAGGCAACTCAGCACGTCATAAAGCAGACCAATGCGGTCCGGGGCTTGAAACTCAACGAGCGTGTAAGTTGGATGCGTCTTGTTGTCGATCGCGATGCGAGTCGGAAATTCAATACCCACTGCGGCGCGACGGCTCGAGCGCTTCGCTTTTTCAATGGATGGGACGAAGTCGAAGCTCTCGTCCTCGAGTGCTCGACGCAACGTTTGCTCGACAAGCTCGAAATCGCGCAGGTTGGAAACGGGCTGCGCTTTCGTGTCGCACACGCGGAAAACGCCAAGCACCGCGTTATCGCCGCGCGGGAAAACATCGGCGCTTAAAATGTTCAACGGCACGACGGAAACTGAGCCCGCTATTTTTGCCAGGAGCCGGTCGCGGTCCCATGTGCAGAACGTCATCACCGTGTGTCCCTGCTCGGGCACGATCGTCCATTTCACTGCCGCAGCGAGCGGAAACTCTTTCGCGCTGGAAACGCTCTCTAGAAAAGACCGGAACAACTTCACGTGGTCGATGATCTCCGGCACGCCAGTCCCGCGGAAATAATGATCAGGCATATATTCGAAATGCGCTTCAATTTCCTCCGCGTAGTCAGGTGAAAGATTCTTGGCAACAGAGGCGCGCAGGCTTTCGCGCGCGATTCTGGTTTGTTCGTAATAAGACTTTCGGTCGGCGAGATAACGCGAGGTCTGGTGAAATAATTGCCACACCAGCGATTCCTTCCAGTCCGACCAGGCGTCTGGGCTCGTGCCCTGGCCGTCAGCTAGAGTAAGCAGCATGAGCGCGTCGAGGTTTTTCTGGTCTTTCACAACTTGTGCAAATTCCATGACCGTTGCGGGATCATCGAGATTCCGTTGCTGCGCCGTTGTGGACAACGTTAGGTGATGATCGACGAGCCGAATTAGCGATTTCCGCTGCTCTGAGGACAATTGCAGACGGGCCGCAACGCGCTGGGCGAATAGCGCGCTGGCTTCGGAATGTGGCCGGCCCACGGCCTTGCCGGTGTCGTGCAGGAGAAGTGCGAGATACAGAACCAGTGGGTCTGCGAGTTGGTCAAACAATTTGCGATAATGAATCAGCTTCGAATCATCGGTCTCCGCCAATGCATCAAGTTTGTCGATGCATACCAGCGTGTGCTCGTCGGCGGTATATCGGTGCAGGAACTCGTGCTGCACAAGGCAGGTCAGTTGGCCGAATTCAGGAATGTACCGGCCAAGAAAATCTGCCCGATGCATCTTCCGGAGGATGCGACCCACTCTGCCTTTCTGGGACAGAATCGATTTGAAAATCAGACGCGGTCCGCGCGCGTACTGATACGTTCGAGTTACATGACGGAGACTTCTGCTCAATAAGTCTTCCAGTTCCGGGCCGAGATCGAGGTTACGCTCCTGCGCCAGTCCAAATGCACGCATCATCTGCTCGGGGTCGTCGCGAAAAACATCGCGCCGTGCCGGGTGCAGTTGTTTGTTTCGAACAAAAAAAGAATCGCCAATCGGAGTCTTGTGGGCTCGTATTAGCGGGAGAAAACTGAAAAGAGCGCGGGTTTTGCTGGTAACGCGCCCGCTAACGAACTGTTCCGTAATTCGCTCCGTCACCCGCAGAATATTTCGTGTGTGGTAGTAGCAGTCCCGCATAAGTGCCTCGCTACGAAGCTGGCCCTTTCGCGGCGAATACCCGAGACGGGTTGCGATTTGTTCCTGCAAATTCATGTGCAGTATGTCGGTGGCGCGCCCGGTTGCGTAATGCAAGTCTGTGCGCACGCGCAGAAGAAAATCGTACGCACGCTCAATTCGGCGCTGGTCACTTTCGCTCAGCCAGTCTTTCCCGACGAGTTGGTTTGTGCTCAGCGAACCCTCTTTGAAGTAGGTAATCCAAAGCAGATTTTGATAGTCACGCAGTCCGCCACAGCCGCTCTTCAGGTTCGGCTCTTGCAGATAAACGCTGTCGCCGAATTTTTTGTGCCGGGCGACTTGGTCTTCCATGCGCAGCGCGACGTAGTCGCGTTCATGTCCGACGACGCATTTAGAACGAAATTGTTCCCGAAATTTTCTCGCCAGCTCTGTATTGCCGGCGAGAAACCGCGCCTCCAGCATGGCAGTCTTCGTGCGCATGTCGCTATTGGCCTGCGCGATGGCTTCTTTGATTGAACGCGTGGAGTGTCCAACTTTGAATCCGCTGTCCCACAACAGATATAGGATCTGGTTCACCATCTCCTCCAAGTGCGGCGAAACTTCGGCACGCTGCTGATGCAACAGCATAACGTCAACGTCGCTGGACGGATTGAGCTCGCCCCGGCCATATCCGCCAAGAGCAATCAGCGCCAGTGGCACTTCAGGCTCGCCATTCTCACGAGCCGTCGCGGACGATGCAGCGCCAAAGACGTATCGCAACAAAACATCAACCAGTTCCGCTCGACGCGCGCAAAGCTCACGTCCGCCTCCACCAGCCTGGTGCCTCAGGCGCAGCCGGTGCTCTTCAACCTTCAGAAATTTTTTGTATAGCGGGAGGACTTCGGTGGGGCGCCGCGTGCCTGTGGGCGCGAGGCGGCTTTCGGCGTGTGCCAAAACTTTTTCCAGCTCTCGAGATGCTTTCATCGGTTGGTGTCGCGAAACAATTTAGAATCGCAAATCCAAAAGCCAAAATCTGCGTCGCGCCGTGGGGTGCGCTGTCATCAGCGCATTGGCGGTTTGCCTGATTAAGACTCCGCTGAGCACAGCGGACGCTACAGAACAATCAGTATTTAAGAAACGACGTAACCGGCGTCGGCTTGAGTCGCTTTCGACCTTCGAGGAATTCCAGCTCAATCAAAAACTGCGCCTCGATCAGATCCGCACCGGCGTTTCGGATAAGCGCTGCCGCGGCGGCCGAAGTTCCACCAGTCGCGAGCAAATCATCCACCAGCACAACCCGCTCGCCTTTTCTAACCGCGTCGGTGTGCATTTCCATTTCCGCCTCGCCGTACTCCAGCGAATACTTCGCGGTGTCAGTCGTGTAGGGAAGTTTGCCACGTTTCCGGATCGGAACGAAGCCAAGGCCAAGTTCGTATGCCACGGCGGATCCGAACAGAAAACCGCGTGCATCAATGCCGACGATCTTGTCGATGTTCTTCCCGCGGCACCGCTCGAGGAACAAATCAATCGACGCGCGGAACAAAACGGGATCATTCAACACCGGCGTGATGTCTTTAAACACTATGCCTTTCTTCGGAAAATCGGACACATCGCGGACCGCAGCGCTTAGTTTTTCGACGATTGAGGCCATTGGCGCGAATGCTAGCGGGCTGCCGTGGAACGTCAATCAGAGTCACGATGGCAACCGCGCATGAATGCTCGCCCTTACGTAGTGGGCACTATGCAGAATTGCCAAGTTGGGACCGCAACCTACAATAGGTCGTCCCAGTGGACCGTTATTTTCTCATTGCTTCGACATTCTGTTTTCTCGCTGCGGTTGTACACACCGTTATCGAATTGCGTACGGGAGTGTTCCGTCCGAAGCGATTCAATTTCTTGGCCATTGGACTAGGTTTTATTTTTCAGACAGCTTTCTTGTGGATTCGAGGCCGGGAGTTGGGGCGTTGTCCAATCACGAACCTATTTGAGGTTTTTGTGTTTCTCGCCTGGTCGGTGGCGTTAGTCTACATGCTGGTAGGGCCCGCGTATCGGCTTTCGCTGATGGGGGCATTTACCGCGCCGCTAGTGTTGTTGCTACAAGGTTTTGCCCTGATCTCGCCAATCGACACCAGGCACCCGGTGAGTGTCCAGGCCAATTCCTGGCTTGAATTTCACGCCTCAATGTCCCTCGTGGCCTATGGGGTGTTCGCGCTCGCTTGTATCGCCGGCGTGATGTACCTGCTGCAGGAGCGCCAACTGAAGACGCACCAGTTGCATTCGATCTTCTATCATCTACCGCCGCTGACCAGCTTGTTCGCTGCGATCACGCGCCTGCTGTGGTGGGGTTTTGCGCTTTACACCGTGGGCATTGTAAGCGGTTTTTTTACCGGTCACCCACTACCCCGCATTCAGGTAATGGCTGCGATTGCGCTGTGGCTGCTTTACGCGGCAATCTTGCAAGCCCGCCATCTCAAGTGGCTCGGGCCAAAACGTGTGGCTGCGTTATGCATTATTGGTTTCAGCGCTGCTCTGGCGCTTCTGTGGGGAATCACATTCACCGCGGAGCTGCATCACCTGCCATGAACCTGTTCTGTGTCGGATTGAGCCATCACACCGCGAACGTCGCAATAAGGGAGCAGTTCGCGGGTAACGTCACAGCCGAATCCATCGCGCGCCAGGCCGGTTGTTCCGAAGCGTTGCTGCTGGCGACGTGCAATCGAGTGGAGGTTTACGGAGTCTCAAACAAACGGATTTCCACCGACGAAATTGCGCGTTGTCTCATCGCAAAAACAAATCGCGATCCGGACAGTTGCGCGCCTCCGTTTTATCATTACGAGGACAACAAATGCGTCCAGCATCTCTTCCGGGTTGCGTCGGGCCTCGACTCGATGGTCGTCGGCGAGAGCGAGATTTTCGGGCAGGCAAAGAAGGCATACGAATCGGCCAGAACATCGGGAGCAGTCGGTCCGTATCTGCATCGTTTATTTCAGCGCGCGTTTCGTGTGGCAAAACAGGTGCGCACGCATACAGACATTGCGCGCGGCGCGGTGTCGGTCGGTTCCGTCGCGGTCGAATTAGCTCAACGAATTTTTGGCAAATTAAGCGAGTGCAAAGTGCTTGTGCTCGGCGCGGGTGAAACCAGCGAGCGCACGACACGTGCGCTTGTCTCGCGTGGCGTGACCGATCTTCGGGTCAGTAATCGCTCGCTGGATCGCGCGCGCGAGCTGGCGCAGGCCGTAGGCGGGCGCGCCGTGCCGTTCGATGATTGGGTGGCGCAATGTCGGGAGATCGACATTCTCCTCACCTCGACAGCATCGGAAACGTCGTTGCTAACATCCGAGATACTCGCGCCGATGTTGTGGCACCGCTCGGATCGTCCGCTCTTTATCATCGATATCGCCGTGCCACGGGACGTCGATCCCAACGTAAATAAACTGGAAGGCGTTTATCTTTACGACATCGATTCCATACGCTCCGTCGCGGAGCAATCGCTCGCACTCCGACAGCAACAGGTCGCTGCGGCCGAAGCGATCATTGCCGATCATGTCACTGAGTTTGTAGATTCGATTTCACGAGGATTGAATCGAGCGTCTAAAATTACGGGTCACCCCGCGCTTGGCCAAGATTCGCTTCGCGCATCTGAACTGTAGCGGCGGTCTATGACCGCCGGTGATCGCAAGAAGCGCCTGCATCGGCTTGAGTTGATATACGTTCGCTCACCTATCTACTTCGTAACCGCTTGTACATTCCATAGACGGAAAGTGCTGGCGAGCGAGGCAATTCACGAAGCCTTCGTCGAGTTCGCGTTACAAGGGCCCACGCATGGCGCTTGGGTGGGGAACTACGTACTCATGCCAGATCACCTGCACACGTTCGTTGCGACGGACGATCAGCAGATAACACTTTCCGCGTGGATGAAGTCTCTGAAAAATTCGATCTCGAAAACGCTGCGACGACAGACGGTGATTGCGCCTCATTGGCAAAGGACATTCTTCGATCATCTACTGCGGAGTAGTGAGTCGTACTCAGAAAAATGGAACTACGGTCGAGAGAATCCAGTGCGGGCGGGATTGGTGAATACAGCGGACGAGTGGAAGTTTATAAGCGAGATTTTTCGATTGGAATATTGTTCTGGGTAGTCGTTACCGGCGGTCACAGACCGCCGCTACAGCAAGCTCCATGAGACACTCCAAGATCACTCTCGGCACACGCGGCAGCGACCTTGCGCGCGCACAAACTGTATTGGTTGAGAATGCAATTCGAAGCGCGCATCCGAACGTCGCGATCGAGGCTAAAATCATCGCTACACGCGGCGATAACGCCAAAGTTGTCGACCTTGCTGCTGGTCGAAAAGGATTGTTCACAGCGGAAATCGAACGAGTCCTTCTAGCTGGCGAAGTGGATGTCGCAGTCCATAGCGCGAAGGACCTCCCGAGCCAAACCGGGAGAGGAGCACAAATCGAGGCAGTTCTCCCTCGAGGGCCAATCAACGACGTGCTGATTTCCAAATACTCCGGTGGTCTCGATTCTCTTCCCAATGGCGCGACAGTGGCGACGGGCAGCGTACGAAGGCGGCGTCAATTGCATTGGAAACGCGCAGACCTCAAGGTCGTTGATCTTCGCGGTAACGTACCAACCCGGTTGCGCAAACTCGCCGAGAATGAGTGGGACGGGGTTGTGTTAGCTCGCGCGGGACTGGAGCGTCTGGGCTTTTCGCCAATCCGAACCGAAATCGGTTTCGAGGGTGGACAATACTTTCTTGAGATTCTTCCCTTCGAAATTTTCGTACCAGCGGGTGGTCAGGGAATCATTGCTCTCCAAATCCGTGCTGATGATCAAACAACAAAAGCGTTTCTCGAGTCAGTAAACGATCCCGAAACGTTGCTTTGTCTGCGCGCAGAGCGAGAATTTCTCAGCCGGCTGCACGGCGATTGCAATTTTCCAGTCGGCGTGCACGCGACAATCAGCAACGGAAAGATGAAACTGCGCGCGCAACTGTTCGAAGGTGAATCGCCGTCGCCGCAACAAGCTGAAGTAGAGGGCGCTTCCGACGAAGGCGACCAATTAGCAGCAGAATTGTTGCGAAAAATCGAGCAAGACTAAGAGCATGAGCAAGAGCGGAAGCAAAAATGGAAAAGTCGATCTGGTTGGCGCCGGGCCGGGGGATCTCGGTCTCGTCACATTGCGGGCAAAGGAATGCATCGAGACCGCCGATGTCATCGTTTACGATCATCTAGCAAATCCGGACATGCTCGGCTGGGCACGGGACGACGCAGAAATCATTTATGCGGGGAAACAACCCGGCGAAAGCCGGACGCAGCAGGAAATCACTTCGCTGCTGATCGACAAAGCACGCGAAGGAAAGCAGATCGTTCGTTTAAAAGGCGGCGATCCATTCGTGTTTGGCCGAGGCGCGGAAGAAGCGCAGGAAATCGCCACTGCGGGAATCCCGTTTGAAATTGTGCCTGGAATCACTTCGGCTATCGCCGGACCGGCTTACGCAGGCATCCCAATGACGCATCGTGCCTATAACTCGCACGTGACGTTCTTCACCGGCCACGAAGATCCAACCAAAACGGAAAGCGCGATCGATTATGCGGCGTTGGCGAAACTTGGCGGCACACAAGTGATGCTTATGGGCGTAGAGCGCCTGGGAGCCGTCACAAGCGAAATGCTGAAGCACGGCGTGCGCAGCGATTTGCCGGTGGCACTCGTTCGTTGGGCCACAACGGGCCAACAGGAAACGCTCAAAGGCACGCTTGCGGATATTGCTCAAAAAGTTGCGGCAAAGAATTTTGAACCGCCGGCAGTGGCGGTGTTTGGCGATGTCGTGTCGTTGCGCGATACGCTAAACTGGTACGAGAAGCGCCCGCTGCTCGGAAAGAGAATTGTTGTCACGCGAACACGGCAACAGGCGAGCGTGTTAAGCAACAAACTTCGCGCCCTTGGCGCGCACGTCATCGAATTGCCCACGATCCGGATCGAGCCGCCAAGCAACCTGCGCGAGTTCGCGGAGCTCGTGCAGGACGCGCACGGCTACGATTGGATCGTGTTCACAAGCGCGAATGGCGTAGAAGCGTTCTTCGATATTTTCTTCAAGCTTTACGATGACGCCCGTGAAATCGGCGGGGTGCGCATCGCTGCGATTGGACCGGCCACGGCGCAACGCGTGAAAGATTTTCACCTGCACGTCGACCTCCAACCGGAAGAATTCGTTGCCGAAGCGGTCGTGCGCGAATTCAAAAAACAGGGAAGCATCGAAAATGAGCGCATCCTTGTGGTGCGCCCGGAGAAGGCGCGCGACGTTCTGCCCAAAGAACTCTCGGCCGCGGGAGCGATCGTGGACGAAGCGTTCGCATACCGGACCGTGCCCGAGACGCGTGACACCAGCGGCGCGCAGCGGCAACTCGCTCAGGGTGGCGCTGACCTGATCACGTTCACCAGTTCGTCAACAGTCGAAAATTTTCTTGCCCTCGGCCTGCCATGGCCGAAGGGGATGCGTATCGCCAGCATCGGCCCGATCACGTCAAAGACAGTGCGCGACCAGGGACTCGAGGTCGACATCGAAGCGCGCCGACACGACATCGATGGGTTAGTGCAGACGATCAGAGAGCTTTTTGCTCGTTGAATGCATCAAAACAGTTACATCGTTACAACGATTTTTCCGAATCTAGCTCTTTGTAACCGTTGTAACTTTTGTAACTGTCTTAGGCATTGAATCGAAACTTCATTCGGGCGCGCTTGGCGTTGGCTCTCGCCTTGCGGCGATGCTTTTGCGAAGGCGTCTCGAACGCGCGCAAACGGCGGACTTCATCGAGGATGCCCTCGGAGTCCAGCTTGTTTTTCAACCGTTTCAATGCGCGGTCGACCGGTTCACCTTTGCGCACAATCACTTCTGGCATCAATAATCACTCCCCTCGCTTTAGAAAATTCTGTAGATCAGTGAGCGGGAGAGTACTCGGCGCAGACCTGCCCGTCAAATCTGCCCGAAACAGCTCTTTTGACGTTGATTCCGTGTAAATTTTCCGCCCGTTTGCCACCAACCAGAGCCTCTGCAGGGCATTCGCGATTGTATTTAATTCTACTTCCAATAAAAAATCACAGGCCGCTCGTCTGTTGACGTTCAATTAAGGCTCGCAAGCTAAACTTCATTATGCAGGACCCGCTTACTCCGATGATGCAGCAGTACCAACGGCTGCGGAAAAGCATTCCTCCTGACACACTCCTGCTGTTTCGACTCGGCGATTTTTACGAAATGTTTTTCGAGGACGCGAAGGAAGCGTCGGTCCTGCTGAACGTGGCGCTGACGAAGCGCAACGGCGTGCCGATGTGCGGTGTACCGTATCATGCCGCGCATGGTTACATTCGCAGGCTAATCAACGCCGGACGGCGCGTCGCCGTTTGTGATCAGATGAGTCAGCCACAACCCGGCCGCAAGATTGTTGATCGCGAAGTCACGCAAATCATCAGCGCGGGAACGGTAAGCGAATTGAGCTGGCTCGATGCGAAGCGCGCGAATTATCTCGGGGCGATCTATGTTGATGGCGATGCGTTCGGTTTCGCATACGCCGATCTCAGCACGGGTGAGTTCCGACTGACCCAAGCGCAGGATCGGCAATCGTTGCAGGATGAAATCACGCGCGTTTCGCCCGCCGAATTGTTGATCAGCTCGGAACAGAAACCGCAGGCCGGAGAAATCGATCACGCGCTCGAATACGACAGCTACGCGTTTTTGCCAGAACAGGCAATCTTCACCCTGTGCGAACATTTCAAGGTCAAATCGCTCGACGGCTTCGGATGCGCGCAGATGCCCGCGGCAGTCGCTGCGGCCGGTGCGATCGTGCATTATTTAAAGCATCAACTCCGGCGCAAGATCGACCATCTCACTTCGTTGCGCTGCGATGCGCCGGCGGATCACGTCCTGCTCGACTCCGCGACACAAGCCAACCTTGAGCTGGTCGAATCGCGCGGCGTGGGCGATGCGAGTCTGCTGAGTGTGCTTGATCGCACCATCACGCCCATGGGCGCACGCAAATTGCGCGGTTGGATTTTGCAGCCGTTGCGTGATCTCACTGAACTGCAACGACGCCAGCGAATGGTCGGACAGCTTTTGCAGGAATCCGACCTGTTGGGGTCAATTCGCACGGAGTTAAAGTCGATCCGGGATATCGAACGCGCCGCCGGACGATTGAGCCAAGCCTCAGGGAACGCGCGTGACCTTGTCGCGTTGAAAACTTCGCTGCAGCAAATCCCGACGCTCAAGCGTGAGCTTGGCAAACTCATCGACCGGTTGAGCTTCGGAACCGAGCCCGCAGATACGTCGCATTTGTCCCAAGCGTCTCATCTGCAGACAGCCATTCGCGAAATGCCGGCGCTCGCTGAGAAACTGGCCAACGCGCTGCTGGATGATCCGCCGCTCGCGCTGAAAGAGGGCGGCATTTTCCGTGACGGCCACGATGCGGACCTCGACGCGCTGCGCCAGGCCTCGCGCGAGGGCAAAAGTTGGATCAGCCATTTACAAGATCGCGAGATCGCAGCGACAGGCATTAAGTCACTTAAGGTCCGTTACAATTCCGTCTTCGGTTACTTTATCGAAATTACAAAATCGAATCTTGCGAACGTGCCCGCGCGTTACACGCGAAAGCAAACCACTGTCGGCGGCGAACGCTTCATTACGCCGGAGCTAAAGGAGATGGAAGCAAAAGTTCTTGGCGCAGACGACCGCGCGCAGAACATCGAGTACCAACTGTTCCAGAAATTGCGCGACGAGACCTTGCGTGAGATCGAGCCAATCCAGCAGACCGCGGACGCGATCGCAGTGCTCGACGTGCTGTGCGCGCTGGCCGAAACCGCGCGATTGTTTCGGTATTGCCGGCCAGAGCTAAGCGATTCGCTCCGGCTCGTCATCAGAGATGGGCGCCATCCGGTGTTGGATCAAAATCTTGTCGACGAAAAATTTGTGCCTAACGACACAGAGCTGGACGGCGAGAATATTCGCATGGCCATTGTGACAGGGCCAAACATGGCCGGTAAATCGACCTATATCCGCCAGGTCGCGCTGATCGTGTTAATGGCTCAGATTGGCAGCTTCGTCCCGGCGGAGAGCGCGGAGGTCGGCTTGGTCGATCGCATTTTCACCAGGGTGGGCGCCAGCGACGATCTGACCCGGGGCCAGTCTACCTTCATGGTGGAGATGAACGAAACGGCTAACATCATCAACAACGCCACCGACCGCTCGTTAGTCATTCTCGACGAGATTGGCCGCGGCACATCCACTTTCGACGGCCTCTCTATTGCGTGGAGCGTGGCCGAGTTTCTCTACGACAAGATCAAAGCGCGAAGTCTGTTTGCCACGCATTATCACGAGCTGATCAAACTCGCCGAGGATCGCAAAGGCGTTTGCAATCTGAATGTCGCTGTGCGCGAATGGAACGAGCAGATCATTTTTCTCCGCAAAATCATCCCCGGCGGCGCCGACAAAAGTTACGGCATACAGGTGGCCCGTCTCGCCGGCTTGCCTAAAGAAATCCTCGATCGAGCGAAAGAAATTCTTGCCCATTTGGAAAGTTCCAGCCGCGCTGAGGCAGAACCAAAGCGGCGAGGAAGAAAATCGGCGAAGGCGATGCCGGAATCGCAAAAGCCGCAGCTGGACTTGTTATAAGCGAGAGCCTTCGCGGACGGCTCGAATTGCGATGTCGCGGCGGGCTGACGCATGCATGTTGGTTTTGTGATAGGCTGTGCTTCAAGTATGGCCGTGAAAACAGAAAAGGAACTGAGCGAATCGGTGCGTGCGCTTTGGCTTAAGGTGGTGGCTGCCATTGAGCTGCGCAATTTCGGCTATGCGATTTCGCTCCTCCAGGAAATTCTTAAGCAGGAGCCCGAGTTTCTGATGGGCCGCCAACTGCTGCGACGTGCGGAGGTCACGCAAAGCAAATCGGCTAAGAAAAGTTTTTTCAACATCTCGACCGCGCCAATCGGCGTGATGAAAGCGAAACGGGAGATCAAGAAGGATCCCAAGCGTGCGGTCGAAATGCTCGAGGAAGTTTTGGAAGGGGAACCCTACAATCGCCGGGCAAATTTGCTTTTGAAGGAAGCGGCGCTGGCGGCGGGTTGGTCTGAGATCGGTGTTTTCGCGCTGAAGACCCTCCTCGAAGAAAACCCACGCGACGTGAAAGTGCTGAATGAGCTGGGGCGTTTGTATCACGAGCTTGGCGACCACGAAAACGAAGTAGAAATTTACAATCAACTCACCGCCCTCAATCCGCTCGATGCGCAGTCGCTGCGTTTCGGCAAAGACGCTTCGGCGCGCGCTTCGATGAAAAGAGGTGGCTGGACGCACGCTGAAACTTATCGCGACCTGATAAAGGATAAGGGCGAAGCCATTTCACTCGAACAACAGAGCCGAATCCGGCTCACTGGCGAAGCGCTCGATCAACAGATCGCCGAAACTTACGCGCGTCACCAGGGGGAACCGGAAAACCTGGACTTTGCGCGCCGGCTCGGGGCGTTAAGTGAGCAAAAGGAGGACCTCGAGTCTGCCATTCGCTGGTATCAATATGCTGCTGATCTCGCCAAGGGCGCGGACACAGGAATGCTTCGGAAGATTTCCGATTTGAAAATCAAACGCCTCGAACGCGAGGTCGTTGCGCACGAGGAATTTCTCTCCACATACAGTGCGCGAGACGAAGTGTACACGGAAAGGTCCGAGCAACTGCGCGCCGCCAAAGTCAGCCGCGCACAAATCCTCATAGCGGATGCACAAGAGCGGGTGAAACGGAATCCGACCGATCTACAGCTGCGGTTTGAACTCGGTGACAATCTCTTTAATGCCGGGCGTTTTCGTGAGGCTGTGCCGGAACTGCAGCGCGCGCGACAAAATCCGCACGCCCGCTTGAAAGCAATGAACGTGCTGGGTTGCTGTTATGGCGAGCTTGGGATGCTCGATCTGGCAATGAAGCAGCTGGAGGAAGCCTCAGGGGAAATCCTGTCCATGGACGCGATGAAGAAGGAGATCGTGTACAATCTCGGCCTGATTTACGAGCGAATGGGTGAGCTGGAAAAAACCCTCGCCTGTATGAAGCAGATTTACGAGGTGGATTATGGCTACCGTGACGTGGCCCGGCGCGTTGAAAGCTCGTACGAACGGAATATCTCCAGCTCATAGGGCAGCGGGGCCAACAAACCAGAGACAGGAAGCGTAATTCTTTCGCGTCCAACAAGCCCCGAGCTTTCGATTGTTAATTGAAGCTGGGGTGTCCCCGGCGCGTTCAACCAAAGGAAGCCATGAAAACCAAAATCCGAATTGTTTCGCAGTTGTGTATCCTCGCTCTGGCAGTCGGGGCGCTTAGCCTGGCCGGACCGGCCAGAGCCGAAACCACGCCAACCGGCGAGGGTTCGTCATTAAGCGAAAAGGACAGGACCTTCATGAAGAAGGCCGCGAAAGGCGGGACAATGGAAGTCGCAATGGGAAAGGTGGCTGAACAGAATGCCCAAAGCGACGACGTAAAATCATTCGGCAAACGAATGGTCACCGATCACAGCAAAGCCAACGATGAACTCAAGTCGATTGCTTCTAAAAAAGGGGTCGAACTCCCCAGCAAAGAGCACAGCTTCAAATGGACTTCAGACAAGACCTACATGGACATGATGGTCAAGGACCACGAAAAAGACCTGGCTGAATTCAAAGAGGAAGCAAGCAGTGGAAGCGATCCCGACGTGAAGAAGTTTGCGGATGACACAGCAAAAATCGTTCAGGAGCATCTGGACCTTGCCAAAGAAACCCAAGGCAAGCTGAAATAACCGAAGCGCTGACGCGCCAACGCGGCACGTTCACAGAGGCATGTCGCATTTATTGTTTCAGGAAATCGTCAACGACGTGACGTACCCATGATCGATTCGATTCAACTTTGCGTTCTGAAATAATTGTAGCCTCCGCTCTGTGAGCGGCGCACTTGGAGCACATCTAGCAGGTCAGTGTCACGCTTCCCGCAGGGAAGCGGCTACATGATCAAGCTTCGACTGGCAGTTCCACATCCACCGGGCGCTCTTTCTTCGCGAGCGCACGGCGCAGTTTGGAGAGAGCAATATTTTGCAACTGCCGAATGCGCTCCCGCGTGACACCGAATTTTTTGCCTACCTCTTCGAGCGTCTTGGGCTTTCCGCCGTCCAGGCCGAAACGCTGGAAGATGATTTTCTTTTCGCGATCGTCCAGAACGTCCAACAGTCCGCCGACCTCGTTACGGAGGTTTTTATCACGCAACAGCTCAAAGGGCGTCTGCGCCTCTTCGTCGCCGACGATTTCGCCAAATTCAGTCGAATCGTCCTCGCTGATCGGTGCGTCGAGCGAAGCCGGTCGGATTGAGACGGTCTTGAGTTGAGAAACTTTCCCGCTTGCGATGCCAATCTCGTCGCCTAGCTCTTCGTCGGTCGGTTCGCGGCCAAGCTCTTCGCTCATCTGCAGCGACACGCGACGCATCTTTGAGATCTTGTCCACAAGGTGCACTGGCAACCGAATGGTTTTGCTCTGGTTCGCCAGCGCGCGCTTGATTGACTGTTTGATCCACCACGCGGCGTAAGTACTCAGTTTTCCGCCCTTCGCCGGATCGAAACGCTCGACCGCCTTCATGAGCCCGATGTTGCCTTCGGAGATCAAATCCAGCAGCGGCAGACCAAGGTTTGCGTAGTCGTGTGCGATCTTGACCACCAAACGCAAGTTGGACCGGATCATCAGCGCGCGCGCCTCGCGATCCCCCTTTTTGATCTTGGCGGCCAGCTCGATTTCCTGCTCCGGAGTCAAAAGCGGGATTTGCCCGATCTCTCGCAGGTAAATCTTAATTCCTGTATCGCTATCTTCAGCAGCCATATAACTCTTTTTCATCGTTCATCTGGGGGGGTGGGATCGACAACCTCCCATATACTGTATTCGTCGACGCCTTATCGATCACGCGTTGTAGCATCCCAAGAAGTATTTAACAAGGTTAAATATTCGAATTTGTGACATCGAGTGGATGCCTGTCGTTCAATTTTTTTTGTAGGGGTTTTACCTGCCTATAAATACGAGGTTGTCTGACGCTTCTTCCGGTATTTGACAACACTTTAAGGCATCCGTTGTATCTCTCTTTCGAGGGATATTTCGCGCTTTTCGGCGCAGCGATTTTCTGCAACTCTGCCGCTACATGCTGGCGAAAATTTACTCCGCGGCGGTTTACGGCGTGGACGCTTACGAGGTGGAAATCGAGGTAAACGGCGCCGGCGGCGATCCGGTCATTGTCATCGTCGGACTTCCAGACGCGGCGGTGAAAGAGAGTCGCGACCGGGTCACCACCGCAATTTCGAATAGCGGCTATTACTGGCCGCGCGGACGGACCACCATAAATCTCGCACCGGCAGACATTAAAAAGGAAGGACCGAGCTTCGATTTACCGATTGCGCTTGGAATGATCGCGGTGACGGAGGAACTGAATAGTTCTCCGTTCGAAAATTTCAGCTTCGTTGGTGAGCTTGCTCTGGACGGTACCGTTCGCCCCGTAAAAGGCGTACTGCCTGTCGCGCTGGAGGCGAGACGCCGCGGCAAGCGCGCGTTGTTTGTCCCCGAAGCAAATGCGCTTGAAGCCGCGATGGTCGACAATATCGACATATATGGTGTGCAGAATTTGCGCCAGACGTTCGCCTTTTTGCGCGGCGAAATTGCGCTTCTGCCCACACGTGCTGATCTGAGCAAATTCTTCGCCGCGCACCAAAGCTACGATGTCGATTTCAGCGATGTAAAGGGCCAGGGTCACGTTAAGCGTGCGATTGAGGTCGCTGTCGCCGGCGGTCACAATGTCCTGATGATCGGGCCGCCTGGTTCGGGCAAATCAATGCTCGCCAAACGCATCCCGACGATCATCCCGCCGCTTACGCTCGATGAAGCGGTCGAGACGACCAAGATCCATAGCATTGCCGGTATGCTCGACACCGAACAATCCTTTGTCTCGACACGACCTTTCCGCCCGCCGCATCACACCATCAGCGACATTGGTCTGCTTGGCGGCGGCACGTTTCCAAATCCCGGTGAAGTAAGCATCGCGCACAACGGCGTGCTTTTTCTGGATGAATTGCCGGAGTTCAAACGATCGGCATTGGAGGTAATGCGCCAGCCGTTGGAGGATGGGAAAGTTACCGTGTCGCGCGCGGCGGGGAGCGTCACGTTTCCCTCCGAGTTCATGCTCGTGGCGGCGATGAATCCCTGCCCGTGCGGTTATTTTGGCGATCTAAAACGCGAATGCCGCTGCGGCCCAGTCCAAGTGCAGCGCTATCGTCAACGCATATCCGGCCCGCTGCTCGACCGCATCGATCTGCACATTGAAGTCCCTGCTGTGGAATACCGCGACGTCGCGAGCGAACGCGCTGAGGAACCTTCCACTGCCATTCGCGATCGCATCCTGCGAGCCCGGGAACGTCAGCAGGAACGGTTTCGCAACGATGGCAAAGTAAATTGCAATGCCCGCATGGCTACGCGCCAGTTGAAACAGCACTGCAAGCTCGGCCAGGATTCTCAGGAACTCATTCGTGTGGCCATGAACGAATTAAACCTCAGCGCCCGCGCGTACGATCGTATCCTCAAAGTATCGCGCACAATCGCTGATCTCGATGGAAAAACGGAGATCACGCCCGAGCACGTCAGCGAAGCCATCCAATATCGCACATTCGATCGCGCACTCTGGGTATGATTCGCAGCTGCAAGTAACCCTATAGAATTTGTCCGTGCGATCGGTTGTTAAATGCGAAAAGCTTTGGCTGACCATTGCTGCATTGCTGATGTTGCTCAACGGCTGCGGCAGCGGGGACAACCGCGTGTTCGAAGAGGTTGTCGAACAGGTTTACTCGATCGACTCCAGAGCAAACATAAGCATTCACAACCATGACGGCGCGATCCTGGTTTATGGCTCAGATGTCGACGAGGTGCGAGTACGATCGCTGAAAAGAGCGTACAGCCACGAGCGATTAAACGAGATCGCGATTGATGTCTCCACAAAACCGGGCGCCGTTTCAATCACCGCGAAAGTTCCTCCAAAGCCAAAGTGGGTGTTCTCGGATCGTTCCGGCACGGTTGATTGCACTATTGTAATCCCGGCAACAGCCAGCATTTCCGAACTCGACTTACACGCGGGCGAGGTTCTCCTGGACAGTTTGCACGGACGAGAACTGCACGCACGATTGGGCGACGGCCGGATTTTCGCCCGGAACTGTTTCACAAACCTGGATCTTACAATGAACCGCGGCACGCTCACGCTCGGCTACGATTGGTGGCAACAGGAAAAGTTCTCGGCGCATGTGAATGTCGGACAGGGAAATGCGTGGGTCTTTTTGCCCAGCGAAGCAGGCTTCTACCTCCTTGCCCGTACTGCAGATGGAAAAATCGCAAATGATTTCAATAATGTCCCTTTGACCGCGAATTCCTCTGCACGGGAGATGAACGTCGAACAGATAATCAACGGCGGGGGAGCGGCGACAATTAACGTCCGAGTTGAGAAAGGAGACATCAAAATCGCGGAAGCCAATCCGTGATGGGGATTTTTTGCTCAGCAAATTTGAAATTTGAAGTTTGAAATCCGAGACTCAACGCCATGCCTTCGTTCGATATCGTCTCAGAAGTGGACAAGCAGGAGATCGACAATGCGATAAATCAGGCACGCAAAGAGCTTGCCACCCGGTTCGATTTGAAAGATGCAAAGACCGAAATCATTCCTGAACAGGACAAAATTATTTTGATCGCCGATGACGGGGCGCACTTGAAAGCGCTGCGTGAAATCGTCATAGGCAAACTTTCCAGGCGAGGCGTGGATTTGCGAAATGTCGAGCAGGAAGAACCCGCGATCTCATCCGTTGGCCACGCCCGGCAGGAACTGAAGATCAAACAAGGCCTCGAAGGGGACAAAGCCAAAGAAATTATCCAGGCGGTCAAGTCCCAGGGGTTCAAAGTGCAAAGCCAGTTGCAGGACAAGCAAATTCGCGTCACAGGAAAAAAGAAAGACGACCTGCAAGGCGTCATTCAGTTCGTGCGCAGTCGCGACTTCGGTGTCGCCACAAACTTTAAAAATTTCAGAGACTGAACAACGCCACCAACGTGTAACGAGAAAAAGCTCAGCCACCGATGGCGGAGGCAAGATTTGCTTTCGCTTTATCCTTCACAATTGATCCTTCAGCTTTCGGTACGCTGACCTGCGATTGGTTGTTTGGTCTTTGGCACCTCGGGAGCGACCGCCAAATCTTCGCTGTCGTCAAAAGCTGTCAGGCTCAGGAAGCACTGGCTTCTTGTTCGGTCAGCGCCTTTAGCACGGTCTCCAAGGAAACGACTCCCTTCTCCGAACTGCTGGTTCCCCGTTCGAAATCGATCCAGCCTTCATTGAAGCCGTCCAGCATTTGCATGCGCGGGGTCGGATTCTTCATTCCCTGGGCCGTGAACAATTCCTCCCACGACTCGCGGGGCACCACTTCCATACGCACCGGCCGCTGCAAGAGCCCGGCAAAGGCAGCCGCAATTTCGTTTGGCGTCACGCGCTGTGGCCCTTCCAGTTCCACCACCCGGCGACCGGTCCAGCTTTCTTGAAGCAGTCTGGCGGCCACGCTGCCAATGTCCGCGGTTGCCACCATCGGCACCGGCCTGTCGAGCGGTTGCAGGAAACTGGGAATCACCCCCTGCGCGCGCGCGGAAGCCACGTCCCAACTGCAGTTCTCCATGAACCATGCGGGCCGCAGAAAAGTGATCGGCACGGGCAGCGTGCCGAGAGCGTCCTCGATGATTGTATGCTGGGTCAGGAGGTTGGACTGGGTGGCTTGCGCCCCAATCGTGGAGAGGTGAACAACTCGCGCCGGAGACGCCGATTGCAGGGCGGCCCGCAGGGTCACGCCGATCGCCCGTGCCTCGGGAAACCCGGATGCCGGGTCAAAACTCGATGGCACGAGCACGAAGACGCCCTCCGCTCCTCGAAACGCGGTCGCGAGAGAGGACGCATCCTCGATCGTGGCCTGCGCGACTTCACAGCCACGATCCGCCCACGCTCGGCCTTTGGCAACGTCCCGCACGACAGCCCGGACTGGTTGATTGGCGGCGAGAAGGACGCGTCCGACGACTCCTCCGATCTGGCCGGTAATTCCCATGATGGCATACATTAGTGGTATTCCTTTGCTTGTTTAATGGGGCGTGATCGAACGACTGGCAATAGCAATGCCTAACGACTCAAACTGAGCGACCGACGAGGCGGAAGACAAGCTTGAAGTCGGAATGATGAGTCGGTTCGCTCCAGTGCCCGGTTAGATGTCGCGATGCGCTTGCTCCCTCCATCGTTGAGCGTTGACGCCGAAGATGAGAAGCCATAGCAGGAGCGACAGTTCCCCGACTCCACCAAGAATCGTCGCATAGGACGAAAGGTAGCCAGCCAGCGGCAGCGAGAGAAAAGACGCGACCTCGTTAACAATGTAAGCGAAGCCAGCAACAGCCATTAATGCACCGACGACACGCGGAAGAAAGGTGGCCCGAAGAGCGAGACAGCCAATAAAGAAACAATAAAAGCCGAAAAATAGAATTGCTAGGTTGAACGATTGAGCGTGAAGCCTGATAAGCAGCTGCACTGCCGCGTACAACTGGTCTGAGCTCACGCTGGCTGGGTTACTCAACGCGCGTGCAGTTGTTAGTGCGGCCAAGTCGAAGCAACAAGCACCGGCCTGAACGGCGCAACCGAGCAGACCACAGAACGCCGCTAGCAGAGACACACTTGCGTTAACCGGCTTGAAGAGTCGATAGAGAAGTGTAACGACCACGAGATAGCACGCGGTCCCGAAAAGATCCGCAACCACAGCGCTACGATACAATGATTCGTGAACCAGAATGTTCGAGACAATGTTTGCCGCGTCGGCGCCTGTGAAAAGTTTGCCGCGGGTAAAAAACGCAAATGCCGTCCCACCAGTTAGCAGGTAAAACAAACCTGCAATGCGGGCAATCGAACGCGGGTTAGTTTCGTGCGAACTTGTGTCATTCGTTGTCATTGCAAGCCGAACAAGACGTCTAGCGAAAATTCGGCCCCAACAATCTGCAATTAGCTGCAGATAAAATCTGTACAATCACTGGCGCCATGCAGCGGCGTGGGCGCGGACTGGTGAACCGAAACCTTTGAGGGTCACGTCACCGACGTCCTCGAACGAAAGCCCTTTGCCAATGCACAGCTCGGCGATTGCGTTCGAAACGAGTATCTGTTCCGGTTGCGCGTGGGCGCAGAGACGCGCGGCAAGTTGAACGGTGCATCCAAAGAGATCGTTATGTTGTTCCACAGGCTCCCCGGCTGCGGCGCCGACTCGTACCTTGAGCGGATGTTTGGGATTCGCTTGCGCATGCTTGTCCAATTCGCGCTGGATCTGAATTGCGCAGCGAACCGCGCCTGCTGTCGAGACGAATGACGCCATGATGCCGTCCCCAGTGTGCTTTATTTCGCGACCGCCTAATGCAGACAACGCGTTGCGGACAATCGTGTCGTGCACGGCCAGCAGCGCAAGGGCCGCTTCGTCGCCTAGCAATTGCGTCAGGGTCGTTGAATTCACAATATCCGTAAACAGAATCGTCCGAATCCCGGGATCTCGGTCACCAGCGCCACCACCAGGCAGAAGAACCGCTCCTACGTTATTTGTTTCGGTGCCGCCAAGGAATACTTCTGCGACATCAGGCTCCACTTCGATAATCTTCCCGGCCATCATCCCGTGCGCTTCGCGATGCACACACTCTGCTGCCTCAGCGTTCGGCGCATGGGCGAGGCAAAAAACTTTGCTGCCAGTCTCATTGACCCAGTACTTGTGATATTCGACGCCGTATTTCCGCTGGATTTCCATATCCTTGGCGTGGGCTTTCGCGACGTCTTCCGGAGTTGTTCCCTCCGGAAGATTGTGAATGTCCATGTATAACGGCATAGGCGCTGATTTTATCGAGATATTACGCGATGCAAAACGCTGATGTCTGCAGGGTGACTCAGCGTTTGATAAACCACGCAATATCGTTCGGTCAGTCGAATCAAGGTCGCGAGTTGTTCTTCGCTCGCGTCTGTGTCCAAATCGAAGTTCAATCGAATCTGCTTAAAACCGACGGGCACATCTTTCGAGACGCCGAGCGTGCCGCGAAAATCGAGATCGCCCTCCGCGCGAATTGTCGCATCACGTAACGAAATGCCGAGAGCGGTAGCGACTGCGCTCAACGTGACGCCCGCGCATCCGACCAGCGCTTCGAGCAACATGTCGGCGGAACACGCGCTGAGCCCATCGCCACCGGTCGCCGGATGAAGGCCGGCTTCAACGCGCACTTTTCCGGTCTCGATTTTGCACGTCATATTTTCGCCGACTCGTCCCTCAGCGCTGAGCGTGACCAATGCCGTCTCAGGACGCTCGCGATACTGCGCTTTCAGTGGCGCTTGCGATGATTTTAGCTCGTCAGCTGTCATTGCTAGTCGCTTTCCGTTGTAGAGGCGTTTGTGTCAAACGCCTGGCTTCAGTTTCGTGGCTCGCTGCGACAAGCGCCTCTACAACTAGCTTGGCTTAATGTTTTGATTCACGCGGAAGAAATTATCGGGATCGTATCTTTTCTTGATGGCGACCAAGCGCTCGTAATTTCCGCCGTAAGTTTTCTTCACGCGTTCCTCTCCTTCATCGCCCATCAGGAAGTTTACGTACGCTCCACCCGCGGAAAACGGATGCACTGCATCGTAATAGCTCTTCGTCCACGAAACGATTTTCTCCTTGTTTGCCGGGTCAGGATCAACGCCGACCATTACCTGCGCCCAATTGGAATCGCGATAATTCCAAGCCGTATCGCTTTTGCCGACACGTGATGCTGCGCCGTTGATTGGGTACATGTGCATCGTGGAATGCATGGTCGGAAGCGCTTCACCGAACCGAATGTGCTGCGAAATTGCATCGTCGCTTATTTCATTTAGGAAATCGGCACGCCAATACCATTGCAGACCTGGCGGGTAGAGCGCATCGAACATGCTTTGTAACGCCGGCTGCGGCAGCGGCCCCACGAAATCCAGCGCAGGCTTTTTGAAGGCCCGGATCGGCTCGAATGTTTTTTCTGCTTTCTCTTGTGGCCCAGTATATGCCCAAACTACGCCGCACATTTTTCTCATGTGCAGGTGTTCGGGGAACGGGGGAGCCGGCGGCACAGTGAGAAAAGCGAAAAAACCAGTCAAATCATCGGGCGCCGTTGGAATCAGGTCGCGATACCATTTCATCACGTCGGCTGTCTCGCTCAGTTCGTAGAGCATAGGGCCGGCATAAAGCGTGTCGATCGGGTGCAACTTGAACGTGAAGGAAGTGACCACGCCAAAGTTGCCGCCGCCGCCGCGGAGCGCCCAGAACAAGTCCGGATTTTCATCGGCGTTGGCTTTCACAAATTTGCCGTCCGCCAGGACGACATCAGCGGTGAGCAAATTATCGATGCTCAGCCCGCATTTCCGGGTGAGATGACCGACTCCGCCGCCCAGGGTTAATCCGCCGACGCCAGTTGTGGAAATGATTCCGCTCGGCGTCGCGAGTCCGAACGCGTGCGTAGCATGATCGACGTCGCCCCAGACGCATCCGCCGCCGGCTGTTACGGTTCGAGCCGCCGGATCGACTCGCGTGTATTTGATCGGCGCGAGATCGATCACCAAACCGTCATCGCAAATTCCCAGGCCGCCCGCGTTGTGGCCGCCGCCGCGGATGGAGACGAGCAGATCGTTATCTCTGGCGAAGTTCACTGAACGGATGACATCTGCGACATCAGCACACCGCGCGATCAACCGCGGTTTCTTGTGGATCATGCCGTTGTAGACCTTGCGGGCTTCGTCATAATCTGCGTCACCCGGCTGGATGAGTCTGCCTCTGAGACTTCGTTTTAGTTCGGTAATGGAATCTTCGTTGAGCATAGCAAAAGAATTGTAACCAGACAGTTATACCGGCTGGCTGAACGATCAAGCAGCAGGTAGCGGCGATACGCGCCTTTTCCATTGAAACTGAGATTCACTTACGGTTAGCCTCTCGGCAGAGGCCACCCGCAATGTCTCACCCACACAGATCCTGGACGCGGCGCGATTTTTTGAGACTCGCCGGTCGCGCGGGATTGCTCGGTGCTTGTCCTACGCTGGCGAGTGCCGCTGCCGCGCTTGAGCCGGACACTGTCTGCATCTCGATCCTGCACACGACGGATTTGCATGGCCATATTTTGCCCACATCTGATTACGACGGAACTGCTGATCGCGGCGGGTTGGCGCGTTGCGTCACGCAAATCCGCCGATGGCGGCGACAAAATCCGAACTCGATCCTGGTCGATGTCGGCGACGTCTATCAAGGCACAGAGGTAAGCCTCCGAAATAAGGGCGAACTGATGATCGATCTTTTCAATCACCTCAAATACGACGCCTGGGTGATTGGCAATCATGAGTTCGATTGGGGAATCGAGCCGTTTACTAATGCGCTGCAAAAATCCGCAATGCCGGTGCTGGGTGCGAACACAATCTTAGACGGAAAGCCCACCGGCTCGTCTTCCGATTCGCAACATCCGTTCGCAAAGGTTCAGCCATTTATCGTTAAGGAAATTGAAGGCATCAAAGTCGCAATTATCGGAATCACAACGCCAGGCATGTCGTTCTGGCTTCCGCGCGAGTTTACCGTTGGAATCGATTTTCAATATCCGGTTGAATCCGTACGCCGCGCAATTGCGAGAGCGAACAACGAAGGTGTGGATGCGATTGTGCTAACAGGTCACATGGGACTGAAGCCGCGCACGGGCGGCGATGACTTTGCGAACACGGTGATGGCGTTAACTTCCGAGTTTCCGGATCTCTCAGTTTTTATTGCCGGCCATACTCATCGGGCAATTCCAAGTCGTCTAACGAATCGCGTGCTCTTCACGCAGGCGGACCACTTCGGAATTCACGTGGGCCGCGTAGATCTGTTGTTTGATCGACGTTCGAAAAAATTGCTACGTCGTGAAGCGATCTGTGAGCTGATGGATAGCCGTTTCGATCCGGACCCGGTTGTCCTTTCAAGAGCAGGATCGCAGCTTGCAGAATCGGAGGCGTCGCTTGCAGAACCGATCGGCGAGTTGACGGAGACGTTGCACGCTCGCGGCCGACGCGGTCACCCGAGTGAAATCGAGAAGCTGATAGGCGCTGCGATTACAGAGACATTGGCGGAGCGAAGCATTATGGTCGACGCGATCATGCATGGCGTATTCGATGAAAACGCTAAACTTGCTGCAGGCCTAACGACGATAAACGACATTTGGAATATCATTCCCTACGAAAACCTCATCGTTACCGCTACGCTCTCGCCTGATGAAGTAAGAAGCGTGATGGAAGAAGTGTATGCCAGCCATGAGCCGCGAAGCTTGCTGGGGATCGCATTAGGAGTGGAGGGTCGCGGTCTGGATCGCAGGATCACCTCAATGACATTTCCGGATGGACGCGCGCTGGAACGCGATAAGAGATACGTAATCGCAGTCAACAGTTTCGATGCGCGGAGCGGCGGCCATCATTTCATGAAATTGCGGGCGTTGCTTGACAGGCCCGAGGCGAATTGCGTTCTGCATCCCGTGCAAACACGCGACGCGGTGATCGATTATTTCCGGCGGCACAAAGTCGTGTAAAGGATTGCCGATGTGCGCGCGTGGGAAGTCGCCACCTGATTAGCCCGTCATCCTGAGCGAAGCGCAGCGGAGTCGAGGGATCCCGCGGCAATGCGCAATATTCCCCCACGGGGTTCCTCGACTGCGCTCGGAATGACAAGAGTTTGCCTTGCAAAAGCATTGTATTTCGCTTGCGTATTTCGCCATGCGACTTCGGATTTTTTGCTTTGTTGGTTTATTGCTGAGTGCTGACCTTGCGTTGGCGCAGACGCCAAAACCCGGATCACCATCACCCTCACCGCTGCCAACGCTGCCAGAGCTTCGGCCAGCGCTGATTGGAACCGCGCCAAATTCGCTGATCAACACGATAGACACGGCCGACCTGATGAAGAAGGGTCAAAAGGAAGCCGCCGTAATGTTTTCCGGTCTCGTTGCGCCGACTGGCCAGGTCGTTACTAGCGGCGCGTATCGCGGTACACGCGGATCTGAGTTGCTGGAGCAGGAATTACTCAAGCGCCTGGCAACTGCCAAGTTCATCCCAGCGGTTCACAATCACCTGCCAGTCATCGCCGTTTTTTATGGGACAGTGAAATTCGCAGTCGTGAATGGCAAACCGCGGCTGCGCATCTTTGCCAATCAGCAACTGAATGAAGTGGACAAGGAAACTGATTACATTGATCCCCAGCCGTACGTCGGGCAGGACTCAAAATTCACTGGCCTGCATTATCCCGACTCAGGCAGCACGGTTGCGATCACTGGCGTTGTGGATCTCGCGCTGAACGTCGATGCGGAAGGAAATCTGACGAACTTGCAGGTCTTATCTGAGGAACCGCCGCTGCTGGGCTTCGGGGACGCGGCGCGTACGGATTTCGATGGCGCGAAATTCATCCCGGCCTTCCGCAATGGCCAACCTGTCGAATCCAACGTGAAAATTCCGGTTTACTACAAGCCGTCGGCTTAACTCCACGCAATCCGAGCGAAAAGAGTGGGGGGTGGTTAATGAACAAGGTTGTTCGCGCGTCTTTCTTCAAGCGCGATCCGCTTACGTGTGCGCGCGAACTTATCGGCACTGAACTCATTTGGGGCGCATGCTCCGGGGTCATCGTCGAGGTGGAAGCGTATGCCGCATTTGATGACGAGGCTGCGCATACTTTTACGCGTCCGAGCGCGCGAAGCTTTATCAAGCGCAATAAAGCGGGCGCGGCGTACGTCTATTTCAACTACGGCGTTCACTGGATGTTAAACGTGCTGGTCAAAGGCGACGCGAACGGCTTTGTTTTGATTCGCGCGCTTGAGCCGCGGCGCGGGGTCGAACTGATGAAGCGACGCCGTGGGGTTAACGATCTCCGTCAGCTTTGCTCGGGGCCGGGCAAACTCACACAAGCGTTCGCTGTCACGGGCCGAGATCATGAGATGGATCTGTGCTCCGATCCGCGCCACTGCTTCATCTCCAACTCTCGCGCCACCTTCGATGTTGTGGCGGACAAACGTATCGGCATCAGCCGCTCTGCGCATCTTCCGTGGCGATTTACGCTGCGCGGCAGTCCTTTCGTGAGCCGCGCGGTAAAACTGTAGCCGCTTCGCTGTGCGAAGCGCCTGCGCCGCCCACAGGGCGGCGGCTACATCAATTGACTCAATTCGCGCTTCATCGAAATTCTTCGTTTCAATGAACAAAAACGGCCAGCGCGTTCTTCTCGGCATGAGCGGTGGAGTGGACTCCAGCGTCGCCGGATATTTACTGCGCGAGCGGGGTTACGAAGTCGTTGGCGTGACGATGAAGGTTTGGCCGCAAGATTGTATCTCGCGAGCTGAGGACAAATGCTGCGGGCCGCAGGCGGTCGCCGATGCGCGCGGCGTAGCGCATGCGCTCGGCATTCCGCATTATGTGGTTGACGAGGCCGACCAGTTCGAGCGCGTCGTGATTGATTACTTCGCCAGCGAATACCAGGCCGGCCGGACGCCGAACCCGTGCGTGATGTGCAACGAAAAACTTAAGTTCGGCAATCTCTGGAGCAAAGCCAGGGCACTCGGGTGCGATTACATCGCTACGGGGCACTATGCCATTATCGAGCATGGAGTCGGGACGCCCTCGTCCCGACGCGGCGATGGCGCCGCGGCTCCATATGCCGTACTGCGCAAAGGCGTCGATCCGCGCAAGGATCAGTCATATTTTCTTTTCAGTCTGCGTCAGCCTCAATTGCGCCGCGCGCTTACACCGTTGGGCACGATGACCAAGCCGCAGATTCGAGAGATCGCCCACTCGTTAGGTCTGAAGGTCGCCGACAAGATCGATAGCCAGGAAATTTGTTTTGTTCCCGGCAACGATTACAAGGCGTTTTTGCGTTCCCGTCTGGGCGAAGACGAATTTCATCGCGGCGAAATTTACGACGTCGATGGAAATCTCGTCGGTGAACATGACGGCATCGAGATGTTCACGATCGGCCAACGCAAGGGGCTGCCCGGCGGATCGCCGCGTCCCCGTTACGTTGTTGATCTCGACCCGGCAACAAATCGCGTGATCGTCGGCGATGCAGATGACCTGGTTTGCGAGGAATTCGAGATCGATCGTGTTAACTGGCATCCGGCTGCCGGGGTCACCGACTCCGGCCACAGCGCTGTAGCCGGGGGCGTTGACCGCGGTTCCGTAGAAGCCCTCGTGAAGATCCGATACAATCATCCCGGGACGCCTGCGACAGTTACGCTACTGGAAAACGATCGCGCCCACGTGCGATTGCACGACCCTCAGCGCGCCGTAACGCCCGGACAAGCTGCGGTCATTTACGACGGTCAGATCGTGCTGGGCGGCGGCTGGATTTGCCGGCGGGAATCTCATCCTGAGCGAAGCGCCGCGAAGTCGAAGGAGCCCGCGAAGGTAGCGTGAGTTACTGCTACGGGATTGAAAGGCTGGCCTCGCGGACTTTGTCCGCTGCGTTGCAGCCTCGGCTCCGGTCGGAATGACAGTGCTTATTTAACGGATGGCTGAAAAAATCCTGCTCGCGCTGAGCACATTTCCGGACGCGGAAATCGCGCGCCGGATTTCGAACCAGTTGGTGAGCGAACGCTTTGCGGCGTGCGCAAATATTCTCCCCGCCGTCGAATCGATCTACCGCTGGAAGGAAAAAATCGAGTCGGGAAACGAAACGTTCGTGTTCTTCAAAGTGAGCGAAGACCGCCAATCAGCGTTTCAGGACAAGTTGCGATCGCTTCATCCCTACGATGTCCCGGAGATCATTTTCGTTCCAGTCGCGGGCGGGCTTCAGGAATACCTGCAGTGGGTTAGCGAGAACTGCGGTCAGGCGCGTTGACGCTTCTTTCCGGCCAGGTAAATCGCGACGCCAATCGCGTTCGCGATTGCTGTCACGGCAACGATTTTCACTGCGAAGCTCAACGGGCTTGGAACGTCAATAATGGGGTAGATGGTGAAAAAAATCGCGGAGAGCGCCACGAGGAACCCGCAAACCGCTGCAATGCGCAGCCAAATTCCAGCGCCAGAACGAACAAGTCGCGCGCCAACTAACGGAATGGCAAACAACATCCCGTAAACGATGCCGTAAAAAACGTTCGAAGCGTTGTCCACCAATTGAAATGCTTCCTGAATGCCAGTGCCGATCTGGCTCACGATGGCAATGGCGACGGTGAGCGCGCTGACAAAAATAACCGAGTTTATCGGCGTTTTGAATTTCGGATGCAGACGTGAGAACCAGCTCGGCAGCAATCGATCCCAGCCGGCGACCATTGGCAATCGCGAGCTGCCGGTCACATGGACGCTCGTGGAAGCGATCGTTCGAATCGTCATTAAGACAATGGCGATGGACGCGATTGCGGTTGCGATCGGAAAAAATCGCAAGCCCAGGCGCAGCGTTTGCGGCACCGGGCCGATAAGATCGATTGGTTTGTCGCCGATGAATGCGAGCACCGAACTGGTACCGAGAATGAACGCGAGCGCGATCACCGGTGAGGCGATCATCACGGAACGACCGACATCGCGCGCGGGTGAACGCGTTTCGCCGGCGAGAATCGCGACGTACTCAAATCCGCTGAGAGCGCCGACCGAGAGTTTGGTGAAAATGTTGACGCAATAAAACATGGACATGGTAGGCGCGGCGAGGACGAGCGGATGATATGTCTTCAAATCACCGCGCATCAGCGCGATGAACGGCAGCGCGATCAGCGCCCCATAAACCGCAAGCATGGCAAAGCCGCCGATGTTATGCACCCATTTGCCTAATGAAAGTCCGCGCACGGCAATCGCGCCGAGAGCAACGACCATGGCGCAACTCACCAACGAGACGCACCATTTGCTCTGCGGCATCCAGGCGGCGCTGTCACCGATTGCGTACGAGATGTTCGTGGTCACAAACATTCCACCGAGCGCGATCACCATGATCGACAGCAACCACAAATTCCACGCCACCATGAAGCCGGCGAATTCGTTAAACGCGAGTTTGGCCCATTGGTAAATACCGCCTTCGAGCGGCATGACGCGGCTGAGATAAATTACGACGGCAGCTTGCGGAATGTAGAAGAGCACGATGGCAAGTAGCCAGAAGAAGAGATGCGCGTGGCCGAGCTTTGCTGCAGTGCCGACCCAGCTCGAGCCGACGACGAAAAGAATTTGTGTTAAAACAAGATCGAAAAGGCCAAGCGGTTTCTTGAGCGCAGCGGTATGTTTTTCGACGCTGCGTTCTGCGCGATCGAGCGAGATGTGCATGATTCAACTCTTGTAGGGGCGCTTGTGCAAAGCGCCCGGGCGTTCGCCGCGGCGAACGCCTCCACACGGCTTCGCCGATTTGATCAATGTTCCTCTGCCGATCTCTTTGGCGGCGCTGGTTCGTTGCGAAATTCGCGATGCCGAATTTTACCGCCGGCGTACGCAATGTACCCACCGGTTCCCAACGTCACGGCGCCAAGAAAAATTACGGCGATGACGAGTGGTGCAGAAGACTTTGGCCATTTCATCGGCGCTGCGAGCGCGACGGCACTCAAAGCGGCAAGTGCATAGAAGATCCAGATGAGATCCTCTGCGCGATCTCGATGTTCATCGAGCCAGCGTTCTCCATCTTCATCCGTCATCGACAGGACGCGATCGTATCCCTGCTGACCAAATTCATAGACAGGCCATGCGGAGAGCGAGCTGACGAGTACCAACACTAATGTGGCGATCTGAGCGCGGCGGCTTTTGGAAAAAAAGGCGATGAGCAATCCAATCCAGGCGATGAGCAAGCCATAAACCGGCAAGGGATTAAGTAACACATGAACGTACTCCGGCTGCCGCAAACCACGGAGTATCGAATCGATCACAATCCGCTTTCCTCGCGAGTTCCTAAAGCTTGTGCGGCACTCCTTGCTTTTTCAGGCGGCAAGTATTTTTGCCAGGCAGCGATCGTGAAATGCCACCATTCAGTGCGTAAGCCGCAAAAACCGGCCTGGTGCATAGCGTACCGCAGCAAACGCAGGTTTCTGAGTATTTCGAGAGACGAACCCATGTAAGGCAACATTGCAGCGGGAGTAAAATCGTCAAAGTCCGTTGGCATGCGGACGTCGCGAGTCCGTGAGTCGACCAGAGTGGCGTCGATGGCGATACCCCAACTATGCAGCGAGCCGGCGCCGATTTGGGGATTGGCAACATAATCATCGTTGTGTGACGCCTGCCAAAGCTGAGCCTGCACTGCTACCGGCCGATACGCGTCCCAGATTTTGAGGCCATATTGGTAACGCCGCAGAAAGCTCTGGGCGTCAGCCAAAGCTAAGGCGACTTCGGGACGAACGAGTGCGTGTGTTCCACGGGGATAAAGCGAATGTCCAAGGAAATTATTTCGGCCTGCATAGCGTAACTGGACGGTGATCGTCGGATCAACGGATCGGACATCAACCAAAACCGGGTCAGCATTTGCGTTTAACGAGATCAGCGCCACTGCGATTGCACCAAACCGGCAAATGTAAGCGTTGAACTTTTGCATTTGCCTCGTTCGATCAATGCGCTGCCACTGCCGCAGGAGTATCCATTTTTGCCAGGCGTTCGAGGAGAAGGCGCGCACTGTCTTCGGGCATCGTGAAACGCAACTCGAGATTGGAGCTGCCCTGGGTTTGGATCTCCGGCGGCTGCGAGTAAAGCAACATCGGCGAGTCCGGCAGGCGAAGCCATTGGTCCGGATTGCTGCGCAAATCGCGCGCGAGTTCGGCGGCATTTTTAGGAGCATTCACCTTGATGAGGATTCTGGCTTTTACTGGATTTTGCAGGGTCAGTGCAAGGCCGATCAGTTGCGAGGCATCGACTAATTCACGCGAAAAGATGGGATGGAAAATGCGGGACAGATCCGGTGGATCGCGGGATATGAGCCGCAGCGCGCTCTCGTGATCGAGAGCTTGGAAACGATCGAACAGTTGCCCGGTGATTTTCAGGTCCGGCTTCATTCCCAGTCGCACGAGTACCAGCTCATCCACTTCTTCTGGCGCGCCAACCGCGAGCGTTGCCGGTCCGACGCGGGCGATCGCAAAATCCGGCTTGACGGCTGTACCCTCGCCGGAGCTGGACTGTCGTTCCCAAACGGGCAAACCGTTGATGTTGATCGGGCGCCTTCGGAAATTCTTGTCCTCGGCGACTGCACGAATCACCTTCGCAAGACCGCGACGGGTTTGGACGAGGTTGAACTCTTTGGTCTCGCCGGTTTCGTTCGTCGTGAGCGCGCGGGTGATGCGCGCTGTATCGCGCGATAGGTTCAACCCCGGAACGGAAGCGGCGTGGCCGATCAATCCTGGCCACAGTTTGGGCTTAACATCGCGCCAGCGCTTTTCGAGGTTTGCGCGTTCGAATTGATCCGCGTTAATCGACAGGATGGTATCGGTTTCCTGCGGGAGCCATTCGCGTCCGCGCGGCGATTGGAAAACAACGAGCAAGATGATCGCCAGCAGAACCAGAACCGAAAACGCGCTGAAATAAAACTTTCGCAGCTCCTGTTTATCGATGTGGCTGGAGAGCTGGGCTAGCTCTGCCTGGTGCTTCAACTGCAGATCCACGGCCGCTCTGCGACGGTGAGCCTCCTCCAGTAGATGCGGCGCATTCGGCGGAGCAACGCCCTTTTCAGACAAATGCCGGCCGATGCTCAAATACGCCGGATTCTTTCGTTCTTCGACGGTCTGATGTCGTGTCCGCGCGTCGCGCGCTGCTTGTTGCTGGGTCTTAATGCTCTCAGCCAGTTTGTGGTCGCGCGCTTCAAACTCGCTCCGCGTGCGCGCCATGTTTTTTTCCACGGCGGCAAGTTCGGAATCAGCAGTGTTCAACTTTTCCTTGGCCATACGCACTGCATCGGTGCTGCCCAGGCGTGCACGCACCAGTTCGGCGCGATCGTCCGGAAGGCGCGCCCGCTTTGCCATAATGCCCGCAGAGAGCGCTTCGAGGTCGGGAGGAGCGGGATCAAGCGCGTGCAAATCTGAAAGCTGTTTCAAAAGATCCCGATCGGCAGCTTCGCTTTCCTGAATGCGCCGCTCCACGCCGGCAAGCTCTCGTTCGCACACCTCCGCGGTGCTCTTCGCCTGGTTGCGCTTTTGCAGGAGCGGCTTTTTTTCTCCTTCGAATTTCGCAATTGCGTTCGCCTGCTCACGCGCGATTTGCTGGCGTTCTTCTTCAATTCGTTTTATTCCTTCGTCAATCCGCGCAATCCGCATCGCGACTTCTTTCTGCTCCTGTTCCAGTTTCTTTAGTGCAACGATCTCATTGCGCAGTTCGGGAAAATTTGCCGCCTGCGCTGTCCCCTCGCGTCCGAGGTTAATTTCACTTTTTTGCAGGAGACGGCGCTCGTGCCGGAGTGCTATCCGAGTTCGCTGGCGCTTGAGCTTTAAGGCCAGTTCGCGAAAGCCTGTACGAATGAAGCTCACGAGAAGACGCTATACGAAGCCGGAGTAGGAAAAAGATTTTTCGGCTGCATTTGGCCCATGTGTGCGAGGAGAGGCATGGGACAGATATGGCTATTCCTCAGGTGCTGCCAGCTTTGCCAGCACGCTGAAGTCCTCCAGCGTCGTCGTGTCCCCGGTGACCTTTGCGCCGCTGGCAATTTCTTTGAGGAGCCGTCGCATAATCTTGCCGCTGCGCGTCTTTGGAAGCGCTTCGGCAAAACGTACTTCATCGGGTTTTGCAATGGCGCCAATGTGCTTGCTGACATGATCGCGTAGTTCCTCCTTCAGCCCGCGGCTGACCTCAATTCCACTTTTCACTGTCACAAACGCGACGACGCCCTGACCCTTTAATTCATCCGGTCTGCCGACTACTGCCGCTTCTGCGACTCGCGGGTGACTAACAAGCGCACTCTCGATTTCCGATGTGCCGAGTCTGTGGCCGGCCACGTTCAGAACATCATCGATGCGGCCGACGATCCAAAAATAACCGTCTTCATCGCGGCGCGCGCCGTCGCCCGTGAGATAATTGCCTTTAAATTCGCTCCAATATTGTTGTCGGTAGCGCGTATTGTCGCTGTAGATTGTGCGCAACATCGAAGGCCATGGCCGGCGAATAATCAATTTGCCGCCGATATTCGGGCCGACTTCCTGTCCTTTTTGATCGACGACTGCCGGGTCGACGCCGAAGAACGGAAGCGTGCCGCTACCCGGCTTGGTTGGTATCGCGCCCGGAAGGGGAGTGATCATGATCGCGCCAGTCTCGGTTTGCCACCACGTGTCAACTATGGGACAACGTCCGCCGCCGATGATTTTGTAGTACCACATCCAGGCTTCCGGATTGATCGGTTCGCCGACTGTGCCTAACAACCGTAGCGATGAGAGATCGTGTTTCCTAACCCAATCATCGCCCCAACGGATGAACGCGCGGATCGCGGTCGGGGCAGTATAAAGAATGTTTACCCGATATTCTTCGATGATTCTCCAGAACCGATCCGGCTCGGGCCAGTTCGGTGCGCCCTCATACATGACAACTGTTGCGCCATTCGCGAGCGGACCATAGACGATGTAGCTATGACCGGTAACCCACCCGACATCGGCGGTACACCAAAAGATATCTTCATCGCGGATGTCGAAGACGTATTTGGTCGTGCAATAAACGTTCACCAGGTAGCCGCCTGTGGTGTGCAAAATTCCTTTCGGTTTGCCGGTGGACCCGCTTGTGTAAAGAAGGTAAAGCGGATGCTCGCTGTCGTGGGGCGCGGCCGGGCAATTTGCATCCACATATTCCAGTTCTCGATTCCACCAAACATCCCGGCCTTCCTCCATGTGGATGTCGTTTGCTGCGCGGCGAAAAACAATAACGCGCCGGACAGAGGTGCCATCGCGGAGCGCGTCATCCACGTTTTTCTTTAGCGGCACAATCCCGCCGCGACGATACGAGCCATCGGCGGTGATGAGCGCAATCGCGCCGCTGTCGTTGATCCGGTCGCGGATGCTCTCGGAGCTGAATCCGCCGAACACCACTGAATGCACCGCGCCAATTCGAGCGCAGGCCAGCATCGCAATCGCCGCTTCCGGAATGTTCGGCAGATAAATGATGACGCGATCGCCTTTTTTGATGTGGTTCCGTTTCAGCACATTCGCGAAACGGCAGACTTCGCGATGCAACTGCTGATAGGTGAGCGTGCGCTTGTCGCCGGGTTCGCCTTCCCAAATTATTGCTGCCTTGTTCCGACGCGACCCTGCGAGGTGCCGGTCCAGACAATTTTCCGAAACGTTGAGTTTACCGCCCACGAACCATTTCGCGAATGGCGGCTTCCATTCGACAACCTTCTTCCACGGCGTGCGCCAGACCAACTCCTTCGCTTCGCGCGTCCAGAACTTGGCAGGCTGCCGGATCGATTCTCGATACATTCGCCGATATTGGGCCAGGTTCTTGATCCGCGCCTTACTGCTGAAACGGTGTGGTGGCTTGAAAACGCGTTTTTCGACCAGATGCGATTCAATGTTGTCGTGCATGAGCAGTCCCTAATATGCGCAAGAACTTTTCGGGGCAAGCGCGCGCTTCCTCTGTAGCCACCGGCCTGTGGCCGGTCAAACGTCGTTGGTTATGCGTTGGACGGTCCACAGGGTCGTGGCTACACGTTAAAGATGCTCGAACCACTGCCTGACGAATATTTCATGCGCGAAGCATTGCGACAGGCGCAGAAAGCGTATGCAACGGATGAAGTGCCGGTGGGCGTGGTGGTTGTGCGCGAGGACAAAATCATCGGGCGCGCGCATAACCAGGTCGAGTTGCTCAAGGACGCGACCGCGCATGCCGAAATGCTGGCGCTAACACAAGCTGAAGCGGCCGCCGGTGATTGGCGTCTGACGGATTGCGATCTGTACGTGACCAAAGAGCCGTGCGCCATGTGCGCAGGCGCGCTCGTGCACACCCGGATCCGGCGCGTGATTTTCGGGTGCGCAGACCCATCTGCCGGCGCAGCCGGGAGTGTGGTGAATCTTCTACAGATGCAGTCATTCAATCATCGATGCCACATCACATCCGGTGTCTTGCAAAAAGAATGCGCTGCAATCTTGCAGGATTTTTTCCGCAAGCGCCGCGAGGAATGAGCGGGATAGTCCGGGCCTAGGCCAAAAAAAAGGGCTGACTTGGAATTGCTCCAAGCCAGCCACTTAACCTTACATTAACCCCGCTTTAGTGGCGGTAATAATGCCGATGATGCTTGTAAGTTCGATGACCGCTGTAGTAGTACGGGCGTCCACTATAGTAAGACGTCCCGTAATATGGAGAACCGCCGTAATAGCTGTAATAGCTGCGCGGGTAATAACCATAGTACCCAGGATATCCGTAATAGCTGTACCGGTATGCCGGGTAACCGAATCCGACCCCGACTCCTCCGATCCCAACTGAAACCTGAGCGTCAGCTTGTTTTGCCGGACCCAGAGCCAGGCCGATTGCTACCAATGGAAGTAAAAGAAGTTTTTTCATAACATTTCCCCCTTTGTTTGTTCGTTTGCGAGGAATGCAAACTCCTGTCACAGAGTGCATCGGCGCATATAAAAATCGCGCCTCTTCCTCTTTAGTTATGAATCGAATCCGACTGGCCTCGCGGTTCCCGGACGCGACGAAAAAGAGCGGGGTTTTCAGCGCGTTAGTCTAGGATCTTTACGTTCGCCTTAATAGCGGCGGTAAGTCCGATAATGGCGGTGGTGGGTCCGCGCGCTGTACCGGGTGTGCGAGGGGCCGTAATAATAGGACTGCGAATAATTCACGTACGGCCGTAGAGCATACCCGTAGGGGTAATAATTAAGGTACCGCGGATACGCGTAGTAACCACCAGGGAATCCAAAACTGAGTCC